>NZ_JBIWJF010000035.1:0-69126 GCF_044764985.1 Kitasatospora sp. NPDC093550 | reverse complement strand
GCCCACATGCACAACCTCGCCCGAACCGCATGAACCAGCAGGCCAGAACACACGACGGCCTGCCCACACCCAGACTTCTGCAACAAGCTTTAGGGTGTGCGCGTGACCGACCGCAGCGCCACCGCCGCCGAACTCGTCGCCGCCGTACCGGGACTGGCCCGGTACCTGCGGCCCGCGACCCTGCTCCACCCGTACGCCGCCGCGCCCGACCCGCGGGCGAGCCGGATCGGCGGCCCCGCGCTGTGGCCGGCCGGCGAGCCGTGGCCGCACTGCACCGCCGGGCACCCGGACGACGCGTACCGGACGGCCCCCCGGCCGTCCGCCGACGGGACGGCCATGGTGACGCTCGCGCACGTCCGCGCCGAGGACGCCCCGCACCTGCCCTGGCCGCCGGGCGCCGACCGGCTCCAGGTGCTCTGGTGCCCCAACGACCACGACGAGCTGCAGGGCGAGCGCTACTACTACGGCCCGAACGTCGCACTGCACTGGCAGTGCGCCGCCGACCTCGCCCCGGTCACGCCCCCGCCGCCCCGGCAGAGCGAGGAGGAGTACCTGCCGACGCCCTGCGCGCTGCGCCCCGAGCAGGTCCTCGACCTGCCCGACCGGGACGAACTGCCCGCTGGACTCCACGCCGCCGCCACGGAGTTCACCGAGCTCCAGGGCATCGAGTACCAGCGGGACCCGGGCCGCGCCGACGGCTGGAAGCTCGGCGGCTGGCCGTCCTGGAACTCCACCGACCTGGTCCCGGTCGACTGCGACTGCGGAGCCCGGATGGTCCACCTGCTCACCGTGGAGAGCGGCGACGACCCGGACCTCTCGGTCGGGCGCCACGGCGAACTGCACGTCTTCGTCTGCCCGGTGGACCTCACCCACCCGGTGGGCCTGGACCTGCAGTAACGGGAGCGGGAGCGGCAGCCGCGCCGGTCAGCGGGCGGGCCAGCGCGGGTCGATCACCGCCTGCGGGTCCTTGCCGCGGCGCAGCCAGGCCTGCAGGCCCTCCGCCCAGTCCCGGTACCAGTCGACCTGCCGCCGGTGCAGTTCGGCCGGCGCCACCTCCCCCACCTCGGCCGGGTAGCGCCCGGCCAGGGCGACGGCGACGCGGACGGCGGCCAGCGCGTCGCTGCCCGCCTCGTGGGCGTCCGTCAGCTCCACCCCGTACACCTCGCAGACCCGCTGCAGGGTGCGCGAGCCCTTGCGGTACTTGTCCACGGCCCGGTCGATCACCAGCGCGTCCAGCACCGGCCCGACGGGCGCGCCGAGGCGCTCCGCGAGCGTCGCCAGCCCGTACCGCCGCAGCTCGGCGTCGAGCAGCGACAGGTCGAACGGCGCGTTGAACGCCACTACCGGTCTCCCGGCGGCGATCCGCTCGCACAGCCCGGCGGCTATCTCCTCCACCGCTTCCTCCGCCGGCCGCCCCTTGCCCCGCGCCACCTCGTCCCCGATCCCGTGGATCGCCTCCGCCTCGGCGGGTATCGGCACCCCGGGATCGAGCAGCCAGTGCGCGGCCCCCACCCGGGCGGCCCCGACCGTGTCCACGAGCGCGGCCGTGACGATGCGGTCCACGGCCGGGTCGGTGCCCGTGGTCTCCAGGTCGAAGCCGACCAGTGGCTGCTGCCACCAGCTCATCAGGTGTGTCCTTCCGTCCTGCCTCTCGAAACAGCCCCTATCATCACCCGCCCCACCGACAACCCGACCCGCAGGGCGGGCCGCGGGCCCGTCCGGGCCGACCGGCACCCCGCCCTACGCGGTGCCGGTGAGCCGCCGGGCCTCGGTGAGGACGTCGGCGTCGATCTCCTCGCGGCTGCGGGAGTGGACGCCGAGCAGGTCGTACTCGTCATCGAGGCAGGAGAGCGGGTCGGCCGGGTCCAGCTGGTGCCCGAAGCGCTGGTGGACGGCGCGGGTCAGCTCCCGCGGCGTCATGTCCCCCTCCAGGAAGCGCGCGGCGAGCGCCCGCAGCACGGCCTCGGCGGCGGAGCTGCTGCCGACGGGGTGGAAGACCAGGCCCTGCTCGGCCAGCGCGGGCGGCAGCAGCACGTGGAGTTCGATGGCGGCCTCGCCGTACGAGCAGGCGGCCAGTTCGCGCAGGGCCGGGCCGTCGAGCCCGACGACGAGCGCCTCGCAGGCCGCGTCGATCACCGCGCGGCCGGCCGCCGCCCCGGTGCTCCACAGGGCGGCCCGGTCCTGGAGGCGGCTGCGCGCCTGCTCCGGGGTGGTCGCGGGCGCGGGCGCGGGGGCCGGGCGGTACATGTGGACGTCGATCGGGTCCGCGTGGACGACGGTGAAGCCGTGCCGCTCGTACAGCCGCTGGGCGGCGCTGCCCCGGAGGACGACCAGGCGCACCGGCTCGCCGGCGGCGTCGGCCTCGGCGAGGAGGCGGCGCAGCACGTCGCTGCCGAGGCCGCGGCCCTGGAGGTGCGGGGCCAGGTAGAACATCTCCAGGTGGCGCCCGCCCTGGGCGTCGGGGCGGACGGTGACGGAGCCGGCGAACGCCCCCTCGACCAGCAGTACGGACGTCCACCGGGGGGAGAAGGCGTCCGCCACCCGCCGACGGGACCGGTCCGGGTCCCAGCGGCCGAGGCGTTCCAGGTCGGCGCGCATGACCCGGTCCTTGAGGTCGCTGATGCGGTCGAGGTCGTCGAGGGCGGCGGGTTCCAGGGTCCAGGCGGGAGGGCTGTTCACGGCCCGCAGTCTTCCAGCGGCCGCCCCGCCCCGACCAGCGGGTTTCCCGGGACGCGGGCCGCCCCGGGACGGGGCCGGGCCTCAGGACACCGGCCGGGAGTCCGCCCAGACCCCCTCGAACTCCTCGCGGTAGACCTCCAGCAGTCCCGGCTCGGTGCCACCGGGCTGCTGTCCGGCGCCGCCGCGCAGCACCAGCGCCGGGGACTCCATGCCGCGGGAGCGGCGCAGGTAGGGCTGGATGACGCCGAGGTCGCGGCCCTGCCGGCGGCCGCCCGCCTGCCCGGTGGTGCGGGGGCCCTCGACCAGGTAGGCGGTGAAGCGCGGGGTCTCGTCGAAGACCCGGATCTCGAAGCCGCCCTGGTCCCGCAGCCGGGCCCGGACCCGCCGCACGTGCATGATGTTCATCTCGATCGAACGGGACAACTCGCTGCGCCCGAGGCCGAGTTCGCGCTCGCGGCGGCGCACCGCGCTGCTCGCCGGGTTGAGGAAGAGCAGCCGCACCCGGCAGCCCTCCCCGGCGAGGCGTACCAGCCGCTTGCCGGTGTAGTTCTGGCAGAGCATGCCGAGGCCGATGCCGAGCGCGTCCAGCCGCCGGGCGCCGTCCAGCAGGTCCTCCACCGGCAGGTCGCGCTGCAGCCGGACCCGGTCGGCGTGCACCGCGACCACGTCCGCGTACCGGCCGGCCACCAGGGACTCCACCACGTCGGCGGGCACCCCGCCCGCGCCGCCGTCCAGGACGGCCAGCAGCCGGGCGGCGGCCCGCTCGGTCTGCGCCAGGACGGTCTGGGTGAGCACCCGGTTGCGGGAGACCACGTGCCGGGCCACCTCCAGTTCGTCCAGCGCGAGCTCGATCTCGCGCCGGTCGGCCAGGTACGGCTCGAAGCAGGGCCAGTGCTGGACCATCAGCTCGCGCAGCTGGGGCAGGGTGAGGAAGACCAGCGGGTCGTCGTCGGCCGGGTCGAGCAGGTAGCCCTTGCGGCGGCTGACCTCGCGCACCGCCCCGGCCCGGTGCGCCCACTCCTCGCCGGCCGGTCCGGCGGCGGCGGTGACCCAGTCCTCGCCGTGGGCGGGGGCGTAGATGGGGTGCAGCACCTCGTCCACCAGGGAGCGCAGCCGCTGCTCGACCAGGTTGAGCCAGACGTAGGCGCGGCCGGACAGCCGGACCCGCTGGTAGGCGTCCTCCCACTCCGCGCCGGACCAGGCCAGCGCGGGTATCTCGACCGGGCCGCTCTGGGCGGGCACCAGCGCGCGGCCGGTCAGGGTGGGGCGCATGACGACCGTGGGCGCCTCGCTGCGGCCCGCGCCCCGCTCCGGGACGTCGGGCCCGGAGCCACGGCCGCCAGCGGGGAACACCATGCGCCACCTCATCTGCGGCTGACCCCCGCGGAGGCGGGGGCCCTTGACGGGCCGTTGACAAACACCGGGTCGGCCGGGGCGGCCGGACGATCAAGGGTACTGCCGATCGAGAGCCGACCGCAGCCGGATGGCCGACGGTCGCGCCCGCGCCCGGGGCCGGTCGCACTCGCACCAGCGGCACCACTCTTCACACGAATGCCCGACGGACACTCGTTCGGACCAACCCGGGCCGGTTCTCCCGGCCGCCGGGGAAGGGCTCGGGGAGTATGCGGGCTGTGCCGTGCGTCACGGCGCGCGAGCACCGCACATGTCCGGCCGCCCGGCCGGGCAGAGAGCGTCCGGGTCCGGGCAAGCTGCCGGACTTATTGTCGGACTTACATGTCAGTTTCCGTCGGCCGTAAGGAAGTTGAGGAGTCATGCAGGTCTGGCCCGGCACGCCCTACCCCCTCGGTGCCACCTACGACGGGGCCGGTACCAACTTCGCCGTGTTCTCCGAGAGCGCCGACCGCATCGAGCTGTGCCTGCTCGACCAGGACGGCTCCGAGACCGCCGTCGAACTGCGCGAGACGGACGCCTTCGTCCGGCACGCCTACCTCCCGGGCGTCCAGCCCGGCCAGCGCTACGGCTTCCGCGTCCACGGCCCGTACAACCCGGGCCTGGGGCAGCGGCACAACAGCGCCAAGCTGCTCCTGGACCCGTACGCCAAGGCGATGAGCGGCCACATCGACTGGGACGAGTCGGTCTACGGCTACCACTTCGGCGCGCCCGAGCGCCGCAACGACCTCGACTCCGCCCCGCACACGATGCACTCGGTGGTGATCAACCCGTACTTCGACTGGGGCACCGACCGCCCGCCGCGCACCGACTACCACCGCACCGTCATCTACGAGGCCCACGTCAAGGGCCTCACCCGGCTGCACCCGGGCATCCCCGAGGAGATCCGCGGCACCTTCGCCGGCCTGGCCCACCCGGCGGTGATCGAGCACCTGGCCAAGCTCGGAGTCACCGCGATCGAGCTGATGCCGGTGCACCAGTTCGTCCGCGACCACCGGCTGCGCGACCTCGGCCTGGCCAACTACTGGGGCTACAACACCGTCGGCTTCTTCGCCCCGCACTCCTCCTACTCCTCCACCGGCGACCGCGGCCAGCAGGTGCAGGAGTTCAAGTCCATGGTCAAGGCGCTGCACGCGGCCGGGATCGAGGTGATCCTGGACGTCGTCTACAACCACACCGCCGAGGGCAACCACCTCGGCCCGACGCTCTCGCTGCGCGGCCTGGACAACGTCTCCTACTACCGCCTCGCCCAGGACCAGCGCTTCTACGAGGACACCACCGGCACCGGCAACAGCCTGCTGATGCGCAGCCCGCACGTGCTCCAGCTGATCATGGACTCGCTGCGCTACTGGGTCACCGAGATGCACGTGGACGGCTTCAGATTCGACCTCGCCGCCACGCTCGCCCGCCAGTTCCACGAGGTGGACCGGCTCTCGTCCTTCTTCGACCTGGTCCAGCAGGACCCGGTGGTCTCCCAGGCCAAGCTGATCGCCGAGCCCTGGGACCTCGGCGAGGGCGGCTACCAGGTCGGCAACTTCCCCCCGCTGTGGACGGAGTGGAACGGCATGTACCGGGACACCGTGCGCGACCTGTGGCGCGGCGAGAACGCCACCCTCGCCGAGTTCGGCTCCCGGCTCACCGGCTCCTCCGACCTCTACCAGGACGACGGCCGCCGCCCGATCGCCTCCATCAACTTCGTCACCTGCCACGACGGCTTCACCCTGCGCGACCTCGTCTCCTACAACGAGAAGCACAACCAGGCCAACGGCGAGGACAACCGCGACGGCGAATCCTTCAACCGCTCCTGGAACTGCGGCGTCGAGGGCCCCGCCGACGACCCGGCCGTCGAGGAGCTGCGGGCCCGCCAGCAGCGCAACTTCATCGCCACCCTGATGCTCTCCCAGGGCGTGCCGATGCTCTCGCACGGCGACGAGCTCGGCCGCACCCAGCTCGGCAACAACAACGCCTACTGCCAGGACAACGAACTCACCTGGGTGCACTGGCCCGAGGGCGACGGCCCGCAGGCGCGGCTGCTGGAGTTCACCCAGGGGATGATCTGGCTGCGCCGCGACCACCCGGTGTTCCGGCGGCGCCGCTTCTTCCACGGGCGGCCGGTCTCCGGGCGGCACGGCGCGGCCGCCCCGGCCTCCGGCGGCTTCGACGACCTCACCGACATCGCCTGGTTCACCCCCACCGGCGAGGAGATGACCAAGCGCAACTGGGGCGCCAGCTACGCCAAGTCGCTGACCGTCTTCCTGAACGGCTACGCGATCTCCGAACCGGACCGGCGCGGCGGGCGGATCGTCGACGACTCCTTCCTGCTGATGTTCAACGCGCACTTCGAACCGCTGGAGTTCACCGTGCCCGCCGACCACGGTCAGGAGTGGCGGGTCGTGGTGGACACCGCGCAGCCCCGGCTGCCCGCCCCGGGCACCGGCGCACGGGTCAAGGCGGGGGACACCCTCTGGCTCGTCGACCGCTCGCTGATGGTGCTGCAGCGGCCGGCCTGAGCGGGGCGGCCGGCCCCGGCCGGCCCGGGGCGGTACCCACCACGGGCACCGGGCGGTCACCTGTTCGGATCAGCAGCGGGTCTTGGCGGCGGGCTCCCCCGGGTACCTATGGAGCTATGACCTCCGCCGCCGAGCCCGCCCAGCCCCGCCCGGCCGTCAACCCTCCCGGGGGCCCGCCCACCGCCACCTACCGCCTCCAGCTCCAGCCCGGATTCACCCTCCACGACGCCACCGCCGCCGTCCCCTACCTGGCCGCCCTCGGCGTGTCCCACCTGCACCTCTCCCCGCTGCTGGAGGCCGTCCCCGGCTCCACCCACGGCTACGACACCGTCGACCACACCCGGATCAGCGAACAGCTCGGCGGCGAGGCGGCGCTGCGCGCGCTGGCCGCCGCCGCGCACCGGCACGGCCTGCGGCTGATCGCCGACGTGGTGCCCAACCACATGGCCGTGCCCGTCCCCGAGCGGCTCAACCGGCCGCTCTGGCAGGTCCTGCGGGACGGGCCGGACTCGCCGTACGCACGCTGGTTCGACATCGACTGGACCGCCCAGCCCGGCCCCGTCGACGCCCCCGGGCGCGGCCGGGTGCTGCTGCCGCTGCTCGGCGACCGGCTCGGCGCCGTCCTGGACCAGCTGACCGTCGACGGCCGGACCCTGCGCCACCACCGCCACGAGCTGCCGCTGCGCCCCGGCACCGAGCACCTGCCGCTGCCCGAACTGCTCGCCCGCCAGTGGTACCGGCTCGC
Source organism: Kitasatospora sp. NPDC093550 (assembly GCF_044764985.1). Taxonomy (NCBI): domain Bacteria; kingdom Bacillati; phylum Actinomycetota; class Actinomycetes; order Kitasatosporales; family Streptomycetaceae; genus Kitasatospora; species Kitasatospora sp. NPDC093550. Next base: position 61,782 of record NZ_JBIWJF010000035.1, on the reverse strand, counting down.
CTGGTGGCGGCTGGCCCGCACCGAGCTCAACTACCGGCGGTTCTTCACCGTCAACGACCTGATCGCGCTGCGGGTCGAGGACCCGGAGGTGTTCGCCGCCACCCACACCGTGCTGCTGGGACTGCACGCCGACGGCGTCCTGGACGGCTTCCGGATCGACCACCCGGACGGGCTCGCCGACCCGCGCGGCTACCTGCGCCGGCTCGCAGCGGCCACCGGCGGGGCGTCGGGGACCACCGGCGGGGCGTCGGGAACCACCGGCGGGGCGCCGGCTCAGGGCGGGGTACCGGCGGACGAGGGCGCGGCACCGGCGGACGAGCGCCCGACGGCGCGGGCCGCCGCCGGCGCGTACGTCGTGGTCGAGAAGATCCTCACCGGCGACGAGCGCCTCCCCGAGGACTGGCCGGTCGCCGGCACCACCGGCTACGACGCGCTGCGCCGGATCGACGGCGTGCTCACCGACCACGCCGGCGCCTGCCGCCTCGCCGGGGCGTACGAGGCCTTCCTGCGCGGCCCCTTCCCGCCCGGCGGCCCGGCCCGCGACCTCTGTGAGGACCCGCACCCGGCGATCGCCGCCGCCCGGCGCGGCCGGGCCGACATGACCGGGCCGGACGGCGAGCTCGCCGCCGAGGTCGAACGGCTGGTGCGGATCGCGCTGCGGATCGGCGCCGCCGAGCCCGCGCACGCCGACCACGCGCCCTGGCAGCTGCGCGCGGCACTCGGCCGGCTGCTCACCGGCTACCCGGCGTACCGGCCGTACGCGCGGCCCGGCGAGGCGGTGCCCCCCGCCTCGGAGCAGCAGCTGCGGGCCGCCTTGGACGGCTCCACCGACCCGACCGACCGGCTGCTGGCCGCCCTGGCGCTCGGCGAGCTGGGGCGCGGCCCCGACCACGACGAGTTCTGCGTCCGCTTCGCCCAGACCGCCGCCGCGGTGGCCGCCAAGGGCGTCGAGGACACCGCCTTCTACCGCTGGAACGCGCTGCCCGGGCTCAACGAGGTCGGCGGCGAGCCCGCCCGGCCCGGCCTGCGTCCGGCGGAGTTCCACGACTGGTGCCGCCGCCAGGAGCGCGACTGGCCGCACAGCATGACGGTGCTCTCCACCCACGACACCAAGCGCAGCGCCGACGCCCGCGCCCGGCTCGCCGTCCTCGCCGAGCAGCCCGAAGCCTGGGCCGCCGAGGCCTCCGCCTGGTCCACCGCGGCCGGGCCGGCCGCCCCCGGGCTCGACCGCGACGCCGACTGGCTGCTCTGGCACACCCTGGTCGCCGCCTGGCCGATCACCCCGGACCGGCTGGTCGCCGCCCTGCTCAAGGCCGTCCGCGAGGCCAAGCTGCACACCTCCTGGACCGAGCCCGAGCCGCGCTACGAGCGGGCGCTGGAGGACCGGGCCCGCGCCGTCCACGGCAACCCCGGGCTGCTCCCCCGGATCGAGGGCACGGTGCACGCCCTCGCCCCGTACGCCCGTTCCAACACCCTCGCCGCCGCGCTGCTGCACCTCACCGTGCCCGGCGTGCCCGACCTCTACCAGGGCAGCGAGGAGCCGCTCTACACCCTGGTCGACCCGGACAACCGCGGCGTGGTGGACTTCGGCCGGCTCGCCGTCCGGCTCACCGACTCGGCCGCCGCCCGCCCCGGCGACCTCGCCCGGGAGAAGCTGCACCTCACCACCAGGGCGCTGCACCTGCGCCGCTCCCACCCGCTCGGCACCTACCGCCCGCTGGACGCGACGGGCCCCGCCGCCGACCACCTGCTGGCCTTCGCGCGCGGGAACGACGTCGTCACCGCCGTCACCCGGCTGCCCTACGGTCTGGAGCGGTCGGGCGGCTGGCGCGACACCGTGCTGGACCTGCCGCCGGGCCAGCCGTGGACGGACGAGCTGACCCTGCGGAGCTTCCCGGCGGGCCCGGTCCCGCTGGCCGACCTGCTGGCCGCCTCCCCGGTGGCGCTGCTGACCAGGAGGGGCTGATGGCCGCCTACGAGGTGTGGGCGCCCGGGGCCGCCTCCCGCGTCAGCGTCGACGTCGACGGCGTGGAACACCCGCTGCGGCGCTGCGCGGAGCGCGCGGGCTGGTGGTCCGGCGAGGCTCCGGCGGGCGACTACGCCTTCCGCCTGGACGGCGGCCCGCCGCTGCCCGACCCGCGCTCCGCCTGGCAGCCGCACGGCCCCGACGGCCCCAGCCGGCGGGTGGACCACGCCGCGTTCCGCTGGTCCCGGACCGGCTGGCGCGGCCGCGCACTGCCCGGGGCGGTGCTGTACGAGCTGCACATCGGCACCTTCACCGCACGCGGCACCTTCGACGCCGCCGCCGAACACCTGGACCACCTGGTCGAGTTGGGCGTGGACTTCGTCGAGGTGATGCCGGTCTGCCCGTTCCCCGGCCGGCACGGCTGGGGCTACGACGGAGTCTCGCTCTGGGCCGTCCACGAGCCCTACGGCGGGCCGGAGGGGCTCAAGCGCTTCGTCGACGCCGCCCACCGCAAGGGCCTCGGCGTCGTCCTCGACGTCGTGCACAACCACCTCGGGCCGTCCGGCAACTACCTGCCGCTCTTCGGCCCGTACTTCACCGACCGGCACCACACCCCGTGGGGCTCCGCGGTGAACCTGGACGCGCCCGGCTCGGACGAGGTCCGCGCGTACCTGATCGGCAGCGCGCTGGCCTGGCTGCGCGACTACCGGATCGACGGCCTGCGGCTGGACGCCGTGCACGCCCTCGCGGACGACCGGGCCGTCCACTTCCTGGAGGAACTCGCCCACGAGGTCGAGAAGTTGGCCGTCGCGACGAACCGGCCGCTGTTCCTGGTCGCCGAGTCGGACCTCAACACCCCGCGCACCACCGCCCCGCGCGCGGCCGGCGGCCACGGCCTCACCGCCCAGTGGAGCGACGACTTCCACCACGCCCTGCACTGCGCGCTCACCGGCGAATCCCAGGGTTACTACGGGGACTTCGCGCGCGCCCCGCTCGCAGCCGTCGCCAAGACCCTCACCCGGGGCTTCTTCCACGACGGCACCTGGTCCTCCTTCCGCGGCCGCCGGCACGGGCGCCCCTTCCCCACCGCCGAGGGCCACCGGCTGCTCGGCTACCTGCAGACCCACGACCAGGTCGGCAACCGGGCGCTCGGGGACCGCCTCTCCACCACGCTCCCGGCCGGCCGACTGGCCTGCGGCGCCGCGCTGGTGCTCACCTCGCCGTTCACCCCGATGCTGTTCATGGGCGAGGAGTGGGGTGCCGCCACCCCGTGGCAGTACTTCACCGACCACACCGACCCGGACCTCGCGGAAGCCGTCCGGCAGGGCCGACGACGGGAGTTCGCCGAACACGGCTGGGCCGCCGAGGCCGTCCCCGACCCGCAGGAGCCCGCCACCGTGCTGCGCTCCGTCCTCGACTGGACCGAGCCCCGGCGCGCCCCGCACTCCGAACTGCTCGACTGGTACCGGACGTTGATCCGACTGCGGCGCGCGCGGCCGGAACTCGCCGATCCCGACCTCGGCGCGGTCCGCACCGCCTTCGACGAGGCGGCGGGCTGGCTGGTGGTGCACCGCGGGCCGTACCGGGTCGCGGTCAACCTCGGCGCGCAGGAGGCCGCTCTGCCGCTGGGGGCCACCGGGCGCGAACTGGTCGCGGCCTTCGGCCCGGCGGCGCTCGACGGAACGGCGGTGCGGGTGGGGGCGGACGCGGTGGCCGTGGTCGCGGTGTAGCCCGCAGGGGCGCGGCCCACCCTCACCAGAGGAAGGTGCCGATCCGCTCCCGCAGCGCCGCGGCGTCCAGGCCGTAGGCCGCCAGGTGCTCGGCGATCGAGCCGTAGTGCCGGTGCTCCTCACGCGGCACGCCCAGGCCCAGCACCCGGTGCGGGCGGTCGGCCAGCGCCTCGTGCGCCGCGCCGGCCGAGGTGCCCGCCAGGTACGGCTCGACCAGCACCACGTCCGCCCGGTCGCCGACGGCCGCGCGCAGCCCGGCGGCGTCGAAGGGGCGCACCGTCGCCGCGTACAGCACGGTGACGTCCAGGCCCTCGGTGGCCGCGAGCACCGCGTCCAGCATCGGCCCGACCGCCAGCACCACGCCGCGGGTGCCGGTGCGGACGGTGCTGAACCGGCCCGGCTCGACCGCCACCGGCGCCGCGTTCTGGTGCGCCGAGAGCCGGACGTACACGGTGCGGTCACCGTCCGCGTAGGCGTGCCGAAGCAGCCGCTCGGCCTCGTCCGGGTGGCCGGGGACGTGCACGGTCCAGTCCGGCAGGGTGTCCAGCAGCGCGACGTCCCCCGGGGACATGTGGGTGCGGCCGCCGGCCGGCCAGTCGTACGAGCCGGCCGCGCTGACCAGGACGGCTCCGACACCCTGGTGGGTCAGGTCCAACTTGACCTGCTCGAAGGGCCGTTCGATCAGGAAGCTGGCGAAGGTGTGGGCGATCGGGCGCATCCCGCTCAGCGCGAGGCCGCCCGCGGCGCCGATCAGCAGCTGCTCCCGGATGCCGACGTTCACCACCCGGTCGGGATGGCGCTCCTGGGCCGGGGCGAAGGCGGCCGCGGTGATGTCGGCGAGCACCACGGCCAGCCGCGGGTCCTCGCCCAGCAGGCGGGTGGTGACGTCGACGAAGCGGTCTCGCATGGTGTCCATCGGTGGGGTTCCTCTCGGGGGTGGGTCTTCGCTCGGTCCGGTTCGACGGGGGGAAGGGGCGCGCTCAGGAGTCCTTGGGCTCCACCCGGGCGACCACCACGTGCGGGCGGCCCGGGTGCTCGGCGGTGAAGGCCCGGTACAGCGCCTCGTGGTCGCGGCCGTCCACCGTCGCGGTGGACCAGCCCTCGGCCGCGAAGCGCTGGGCGATGCCGCCCTGCCAGCCGTGCGTGGCCGAGGAGTTGTCGATCACCACGACGTGCAGCCGGTCCAGCCCGTACGCCCCGGCGAAGGCGACCGCCTCGTGGTTGGAGCCCTCGTCGAACTCGGCGTCGCCGACCAGCACCCACACCGCGGGCTCGGCCAGGCCCTGCGCCCGCAGCCCGAGCGCCGTGCCGACGCCCAGCGGCAGACCGTGCCCCAGCGAGCCGGAGGCGATCTCCACCCCGGGCACCAGCGTGCGGTCCGGGTGGTGCCCGAGCGGTGAGTCGTAGCCGCCGAAGCTCGGCAGCACCTCGGGGTCGAGGAAGCCCTTGGCCGCCAGCACCGCGTAGTACGCCATCGGGCCGTGCCCCTTGGAGAGCAGGAAACGGTCCCGGTCCTGCGCCTCGGCGGTGGCCGGGGTGACGTCGAGGACCCGGTCGTACAGCACCCAGAGCGCGTCCAGGGTGGAGGTGGCGGCGGGGCCGTGCTTCTCGTCGCCGGTCATCAGGCCCATCAGGGCCGGCAGGTCCTCGAAACGGGCCTGCGGACGGGCCTCGGTCACGGTTTCCGCGGTTGCGTTCGTCGTCATGGCCACGATCCTGCAACTTAAAGCCGACTTGAGGTCAAGCGGCTACAGTGGATGCCCATGACCGCCCTCACCGACGGCCGCCGCGCCCCCGGCCCGCACCACGGCGACCTGCTCACCATCGGCCAACTCGCCCACCGCAGCGGCCTCGCCGCCTCCGCGCTGCGCTACTACGAGAGCCTCGGCCTGATCCACGCCACCCGCACCACCGGCGGTCAACGCCGCTACACCCGCGGCACCCTGCGCCGGATCGCCTTCGTCCGCGCCGCCCAGCGGGTCGGCCTCTCCCTGGACGAGGCGAAGGTCGCCCTCGACCGCCTCCCCGAACGCCCCGCCCCCAGCGGCACCGAATGGGACCGGGTCGCCGAGTCCTGGCAGAGCCGGATCGACGAACAGATCGCCGAACTCGAACTGCTGAAGCGCAAGTTGTCCGGCTGCATCGGCTGCGGCTGCCTCTCACTGTCCCGCTGCGCCCTCTACAACGCCGGCGACCGCGCCGCCGAGGCCGGCCCCGGCGCCCGCTACCTGCTCACCCGCGACCCGGCCGAGGGGCCCGAACCCGTCTCCCCCGACGCCGACGACCTCGGAGCCGAGTGAGCGGGAAAACGGCTTGGCGCGGCGGCGCCGGCCCGCTTACCGTGCGCCCATGCTGCCCCTGGTGGAGACGGACGAGGAATGGGACGCGGTCGTCCCCGACGAATCGGTGATGCGCCCCGGCGCCGAGGCCCTCTGCGCCCGGCTCGGCGTCGGCGGCCTGCCGCTGGAGCGCTTCGCGGAGGGCTCCGTCCCGGTCTACGCGGTCGGCGACGCGCACGTCCTCAAGCTGTTCCCGGCCGCGAGCGCCGCGGACGGCCTGGTCGAGGAGCGCGTCCTCGACCGGCTGCGGGGCGCACTGCCGATCCCCACCCCCGAGCTCCGGGCCGCCGGCGCCTACGTCAACGGCTGGCGCTACGTGCTGATGTCCCGGCTGCCCGGCGAGGGCCTCGCACCCGCCTGGCCGCGCGTCCCGCAGCCCGACCGGGAGCGGATCGCCCACGACTGCGGCGAGGCGCTCGCCGCCCTGCACGCCCTCGACCCCGAGCCGCTCGCCGACGCCCTCGGCCCCGGCGACTGGTCCGCCTTCCTGGCCCGCCAGCAGGCCGGCGCCGTCGCCCGCCAGCGCGGACGCGGCCTGCCGGAGGCCTGGTCGGAGCAGATCCCCGACTTCCTGGCCACCGCCCCGCTCCCCCGGGCCCCCCGACGCGCCCTGCTGCACACCGAGTTCATGCGCGAGCACCTGCTCACCGACCCGGCCGACGGCTGGCGCCTCACCGGCCTGTTCGACTTCGAGCCCGCGATGATCGGCGACCCCGCCTACGACCTCGTCGCCGTCGGCCTCTTCACCACCCGCGCCGACCCCCACCTCCTCGGACACCTGCTGCGCGGCTACGGCCGCGACGTCGACCCCCGCCTGCTGATGGCGTACACCCTGCTCCACGTCTACAGCAATCTCCCCTGGTACCTGCGGGAGTTGAAGCCCTCGGCCGGCACCCTGGACGCCCTCGCCGAGGAGTGGTTCGGAGTCGTCTAGGGCCGGACCGAGAGCGCCCACAGACTGACGACTCCCCAGCCGATCACCGTGACCGCCGCGCACACCCACGCGACCACGGCCGCCCGGCGGCCGCACTCGGGGCCGCGGGCCCGCTGGAACCCGGCGATCAGGCCGGCGACCGCGGTGATCGGCAGGGCGAGGAAGGCCAGGTAGAGCGGCCAGGCCCCGGTCAGCAACAGGAACAGGACGCCGACCAGCGCGCACGGTACCGAGACCGCCGCGACCCCCATCCCGGCGGCCGCGCAGGCGACCCGGAAGTGCTTCCGGCTGCGGAAGAAGGGCGGTACGGCGCAGGCGGCGGCACAGAGCAGCCCGGCCGCGTACAGGGACACCCCGGCCGCGCCGTACCCGTCCAGCACGGCGACCACCGGCAGCAGGAAGGCCGCACCGCCCAGCCCGGACAGCCATCGGGCGCTCACCGGCACCGCTTCCACGGATCCCTCACCCCTCACATTTGAACGCGTTCGAACCTAGCACGCGGGAGCACCCCGACCGCAGGGCGTTCTTGATCGAAGCGTTACTCCGCACCCCTCAGCGACCCCCTCCGCCGCTGCGCGGAAGCACCCCTCCCCGGCCCGCGACGGGGGCGCCGCCGCACCCCCGACCGCCCCCGGACCACCCGTGCCCGCCCCCACCACCAGGGCCCCAACCTCCCTTCCCCCAGCGCCTCTTGGGGCGCGCGCAACGACCTCGCGGTCACCCGCCGGCCCGCCTACGCTCGACCGCATGAACCGCACCGTCCGCACCACCGAGGACGTCCTCGGCCTCCTCGACCGCCTCTTCCCGCCGACCGAACCCTTCTGGGACGGCTTCTACGCGGACCGGTCCGCCGACCGCCCCTTCTTCACCCCCGCACCGGACGAGAACCTGGTCTCCTACCTCGACCGGGGCCTGATCACCCCCGGCCGCGCCCTCGACCTCGGCTGCGGGCCCGGGCGGAACGCCCTCCACCTGGCGGCCGCCGGGTTCGAGGTGGACGCCGTCGACCTCTCCGCCACCGCCGTCGCCTGGGCCGAGGAGCGCGCCCGCGAGGCGGGCCTCGCCGCCGGGCCGCGCTTCCACCGGGCGGACATCTTCGAGGTCGAACTCCCGCACGCCCGCTACGACCTGGTCTACGACTCCGGCTGCCTGCACCACCTCCCGCCGCACCGCAGGATCAGCTACCTCGCGCTGCTCGACCGCGTCCTCGCGCCCGGCGGGCACTTCGCCGTCACCGCGTTCGCCGCCGGGGCGATGGGGTCCGAGCGGCCGGACGAGGAGCTGTACCGGCTCGGCGTCCTGGAGGGCGGACTGGCGTACTCGCCCGAGGAACTCCGCTCGCTGTTCCGCGAGCTGACCCCGCTGGAGCTCCGCCCGATGGCCGCCCAGGCTCCCGGCTCCGCGCTCTTCGGCCTCCCCTTCCTCCTCACAGCCCTCTTCCGGCGAACCGCCGCTCTTTAACCGGCCTCTCATCCGGCGCGCCTAGCCTCCGGCCCCATGAACGTCTCGCTGCTCGACGGCTGGTTCCCCTGGACGGTCCGGGCGGCGGCCCTGGCGCTCCTCCTGGTCACGGTGGCCCGGCGGGACCGCGCGTGGCGGGTCAGGTGGGGGCCGGTCGCGCTCGGGACGGCCCTGGTGGTCACCGCCGTCGCCGCCGGGGCGGTGGTGGCGCTGAGCGGGATCACCGACCCGATCCCGTACGGCGTGTGGCTGTGGAGCGGGGTCGCGGTCGCGGCGCTCTGCGTGCTCGGGTTCGGCTGGCGCGGCGCGCGGTGGTGGCGGCGGGCACTGGCGGCGCCGACCGTCCTGCTGGCGCTCTTCTGCGCGGCGAACAGCGTGAACATCGCCACCGGCTACTACCCGACCCTGGGGGACGCGGTCGGCGAGCTCGGCGGACAGCCGCTGCCGGACCAGATCACGCTCGCCGAACTCGCCTCCGTCCACGGGAAGACGAAGACCGGCCGCATCGTCCAGGTCGACATACCGGACACCGGCGGCGGCTTCCCCCACCGCCAGGAGCTGGTCTACCTGCCGCCCGCCTGGTTCCGCAGCCAGAACCGGCCCAAGCTCCCGGTGCTGGAGATGATCGGCGGCGAGTTCGCCGCACCGGACAACTGGATCCGCTCCGGCAACGCCGTGAAGACGGCCGACGCGTTCGCCGCCCAGCACAACGGCTTCGCGCCGATCCTGGTCTTCGTGGACGCCACCGGCGGCTTCCGGGTGGACACCGAGTGCGTGGACGGCCCGCACGGCCACGCCGAGTCCCACCTGGTCAAGGACGTCCCGCCGTTCGTCCAGAAGACCTTCAACGCCGCCACCGACCCGCACAAGTGGGGCGTGGCCGGCTGGTCGATGGGCGGCACCTGCGCCTTCGACCTCACCGTCGAACACCCGGGTGTGTTCACCCACTTCGGCGACTTCTCCGGCGACAAGGGCCCCTTCATCGGCGACAAGGACCACACCGTCCAGGAGCTGTACGGCGGCGACGCCGCGGCCTGGGCGGCCCACGACCCGCTGACCGTGCTCGCCCACCACCCCAAGTACCAGGGCGTCTCCGGCTTCTTCGGCCAGGGCGACGAGGAGCACGGCCAGATCGAGTCCGCCAAAGCCCTGGAGGCGGCCGCCCGGAAGGACGGCATCCGCACCGTCTCCGCCGTCGGCTCCGGCAAGCACACCTGGCAGACCGGCGCCGCGACCTTCGCCCAGGCCCTCCCCTGGCTCTCCCAGCAGCTCGGCGTGCCGGGCACCCGTCCCTAGACCCTCTCGGCGGCGTCCCGGCCGCGCCCGTCGAGGGGAAGCCTTGGTGTCCGCGTCCGCCCGTGCCCCGTCCGCCGCTGGGCCCGAGGGCGTCGTACGGGCCCGTAACACCGCACTCCAGCAGCGCGGATGCGCCGTCCCGAAGGGCGCACGAGGACGGCCGCGCGCCCAGGAGATCCCGGCGCGCCGTCATAGCTCCCGCCGCGCCCGCACACATGTTCGCCACCTGCGCCCTGCAACCGCGCGGGGCGCCCGAGCGTCCGCCGGAATCCCGCTTTGCTCCCGGCCGCCCCTTGGCATAGGTTTCGACCGCCGTCGACGCAGCACCGGCGCTGACCGCCCCTCAGACCCGAGGAGGGCGGCGGCGACCAGGAGCCGGACGGCAGCACGTCAACGGGGGAGGAACAGCCATGCCGAGCGCCCGCGACCACGGGTCGCCCGGGCGGCGGGGACGGACGGGCGGTACCGCGCACCCGCGGCCCGCGGCCGGAGCGCGCCCGACCCCGATCCACGCCACCGGACACTTGAGGAATCGTCAGTTGCGCAGCACCCGACTGGTCACCGCCACCGCCGCAGCCCTCGTCTGCCTGGGCGCCCTCAGCGCCTGCGGACCGGACGACAGCGGCCAGGACGCCGGCAAGACCGCCGCCCCCGCACCGTCCGCCACCGCGGCCGCTCCGGCCGGCACCGGATCCGGCGCCCCCGCCACCGGTGCCCCCAAGCCCGCCGGCACCGGCGGCGCCGACGCCGCCAAGGGCATCCCGGCCAAGGCCTGGATGGACACCAAGAGCATCCCGATGGACGAGACCTACCACTACCCGCCGCTGGCGGCCAACGCCAAGCCGGGCAGCGGTCCGGTCCAGTTCAAGGGCATGGAGCTGTGCCACGCCCCGATCGCCAAGGACGACGAGTACGCGTTCGCCGGCACCGCCTCCGCGAAGGCCTCGGTCGGCTTCGGCGGCGACCGCTGGACGGCCCAGCAGACCCTGCTCTTCGTCGGCGACCCGACCCACAGCAGCGGCACCAAGCAGACCACCAACATGGTCGACTCGCGGCTGACCGACGCGCTCAAGGGCTGCGCCAAGACCGCGCCCGGCGCGACCGTCAAGGTCAACAGCGCCGCGGACGCGCCGTACTTCGCCGCCGTCCTGACCGTTCCGCAGGCCGACGGCTCCACCGTCACCCTGCACGAGTACGCCGTCACCGACGGCGGGACGGTCAGCGAGCTGTCCGTCTGGGCCACCACCAAGGCCGGCGCCCAGCCCAAGGACGCCTGGAAGGCCCCCGAGGACAAGTACGTCGGCACCGGCATGACGGCGCCGATGTGCGAGGCCCTCCCGGGCTGCGGCTGATCCCGGGGCGCTCCGGGTGAGCGCCCGCACCCCACAGACGGCCGTCCGGCCCGTCCGGCACAGGGGACCGGACGGGCCGGACGGCTCCTGCACGCCCGCGCCCGGTGAACCGGCTTCACCGCGCGCGTGCGTCAGCCTGCGTCCGCGAGCGTAAGCCTGCGTCCGAGTGCGTCGGAGCGTCAGGTCGCCCGCGCACCGCGGGCGGCTACAGCCCCAGAACGCTGAGCGCCGTGGTCCAGTCGCCGGCGATCGCGGCGCGGGCGTCGTCCAGGCCGACCTGGCCGCGGCACACCGCGTTCTTGAGCTTGGTCTCGACGGAGTCCTTGCTCTGCGCAGGCTGGCTGCCGTAGCGCGGCTCGGGCCACAGGTTGGCCGGGTCGCGCGGGGCGCCGCCGAGCTCCAGCGGGACGAGGTGGTCCTCCTCGTAGTCCGCCGTGCTGGTGTCCGCGTAGCCGTACGCGGCGATCTGCCGGACCTTCAGCGGATTGGTGTAGCTGGTCGGCGGACGGACGGTGGCGGTCCAGCCGGAGACGCAGATGGTCTGCCCGATGGTGTCCTGGGTGACGTCCGGGTTGTACGCACCGGGGGTGCACGACGGATCGGGGAGCGGCAGGTAGTCCTGCGAACAACTCGCGGTGATCGCCGCGGACTTCGCGGTGACGTCGGTCGCCGGGGCGGCGGCCTGGGCGGTGCCGGTGGCCAGGCCGGCCGCGGCGAGGGTGGCCGCCGCCGCGACGACGGTCAGGCGCTGACGGAGCATCATGGGGAAGTTCTCCTGGGTCGGCCCGGTCGGTCACCGGGCGACTGTGCTCATGACACCACCGCGCACGCGACGACCGTCAGGCGCGGGACGTGAACGGTCGATGACTCCGCCTTCACAACCACCGCCCACCCGACCCCGGCCGCCCGCCGACCTCCTGACCCGCTCTCGGGGCGCCGCCGGTCAGACCGGATCCGTCCCGCCCGCCAGCAGCCGTGCCAGCAGCGCCGCCGGCCCCTCCGGGAGGCTGCCGTGCACCAGCTCGGTGCGGTGCACCAGCCGGGGCGCGGCGATCGGCGCGGACGCGACCCCGGGCGCCCCGGCCAGGACCGGCTCGGGCAGCAGCGTCAGCCCGTGCCCGGCGGCGACCAGGGCCAGCAGTCCGTGCAGATCGGTGCCCTGGTAGCGGGTGGCGGGCCGGAAGCCGTCGACCCCGGCGGCCGCGCGCAGCCGGGCCGCCGGCGGGGTGAGGTCGGGGGCGTCCAGCCAGCGGGCGGCGGAGAGGTCGGCGAGCGCGAGGCCGCCGCGGCCCGCCAGCGGGTGGCCGAGCGGCAGCGCGACGGCGACCGGCCGCTCGTCCACCGCGACGGTGCGCAGCGGACCGACGTCGGGCAGCGGCAGCGGGTCGCTGGGCGCGGCCAGTCCGTCGATCAGGGCGAGGTCGACCTCCCCGGTGGCGACCTGCGCGGGCAGCACGTCCTGGGCGAGCACCCGGACCACCGGTTCCACCCGCGGGTACGCCCGGCGCACCTCGCCGAGCGCGCGCCCCAAGTCCGCGCCGACCGCCAGTGGTGTGGCACCGAGAACCAGCCGGGCGCTCGGGGCGCCGACCAGGCGCGCGACGTCGGCGCGCGCCGCCTCCAGCCGGACCAGCAGGGGCGCCGCGTGCTCCAGCAGCCGCCGGCCGGCGTCGGTCGGGCCGACCGGACGGCGGACCAGCAGTGCCGTCCCGAGGTCCGCCTCCAGCGCGGCGATCTGCTGGGAGACGGCGGACTGGGTGTAGCCGAGCTCCCGCGCCGCGTCCGAGAAGGAGGCGACGCGGGCGACGGTGACGAAGGTGCGCAGCTGCTGGGGATCCACGGCGGTCATCAACCGATCTGATCGAGAGGTAAGAAATCATCGTTGGCGCTGATCTCGGGTGCGGGGTCAGGATAGCCGCATGACCTACCTGACCCCGCGGATCGCCCTGGTCGGCGACCGCTCCCCCGCCGTCCGCTCGCACGCCCGGATCCCCGGCCTGCTCGACGCCCTCGCCGAGCACGACCGGCTCGTCCTGGACGCCTACTGGATCCCGACCGAGGACGCCGAAGCCCCCGGCGCCCTGGCCGGCTTCGACGCGATCTGGCTGCTGCCCGGCAGCCCGTACCGCAGCGAGGCGGGCGCCCTGGCGGCCGTCCGGACCGCCCGCGAGCGCGGCATCCCCTTCCTCGGCACCTGCGCCGGGTTCCAGCACGCGGTGCTGGAGTACGCCCGCGAGGTCTGCGGCCTCGCCGACGCCGTCCACGCCGAGCAGGACCCGGACCGGGACGAGCAGGTGATCGCCCCGTTGAGCTGCTCACTGGTCGGCCACGAGGGCGCCGTCACCGTCACCCCGGGCACCCTCGCCGAGCGCGTCCTCGGCACCACCCGCACCCTGGAGCGCTACCACTGCGCGTACGGCCTCCACCCGGCCTACCTGGACCGGCTGCGCGCCGGCGGCCTGCGGTTCAGCGGCGCGGACGAGTCCGGCGAGGTGCGGATCCTGGAGCTGCCGGAGCACCCCTTCTTCCTCGCCTCGCTGTTCCAGCCCGAGCTGTCCGGCGACGGCACCCGGGCGCACGCCATGATCCGCGCGCTGGCCGCCGCCGCCGTGGCCCACGCCGAGGCCCACGCCGAGGCCCACGCACCGGCCGTCACCGTCTGACCGGCCGTCGCACCCCGGCCGCGGGCGCCGCCCCTCACATCGGCAGCGACCGCAGCCGCACCGGCCCCTCCGGCCACCCGGCCCCCGCCGTCAGCGGCACCCACATGGTGCACAGCGGCATCACCGCCAGCCGCCCCTCCGGCTGTTCCACCGTCACCTCCTCCACCACCTCGCGGAAGCCGAGGCCCCGGTAGAACGCGGCCAGCGGCGGACGGCAGAACAGCAGCGCGTGCCGGTGGCCGAGCGTGCGCGCGTGGTCCAGGGCGGTCCCGACCACGGCCTGCGCGAGGCCGCCGCCGCGCCGGTCGGGGGCGACGCAGACCCCACCGACGCCCATCACCACCAGGTCGGTGCCGCCCGCGGTGAGCGGCAGCGGCAGCAGCCCGGTGTGGGCGACCAGCCGTCCGTCGGCGGCCCGGATCCCGAAGTGGATCTCCTTGGGCAGGAAGGTCAGCCCGGTGTACCGGACCCCGTACGGGTCCTCCCCGGGGCCGAGGATCTCCTCCTGTTCGGCACGGGCGTACCGCGCCAGCCGCTCGACGACCAGCGGCCCGGCCGGGTGCTGCTCCGACTGAAAACGATCATCCATTCCGCCATGCTCTCCCCACCGGCGGCGTTTCGACAGCCCCTTCCCGGCCACTCGGAGCCTGCCCTGCCCGCCGGAAGGCGAGGCCCGGCGAGCCCCGCGGACACGCGGCGGGACGTCGGTGGATCCGACGTCCCGCCGCACACGACCGGGTCAGGAGGCGGCCGCGCGCTCCGCCAGCTCCGCCCACACCTCGTCGACCCGGGCCGACAGCTCCGCCAGCCCCCGGCCGTTGTCGATCACCAGGTCGGCGATCGCCAGCCGGTCCGCCCGCGAGGCCTGCGCGTCCATCCGGGCCCGGGCCTCCTCCTCGGCCATTCCGCGCAGCCGCACCAGCCGGTCCAGCCGCACCTCGTCGGCCGCGTCGACCACCACGATCAGGTCGAACAGCGGCGCCAGCCCGTTCTCGGCCAGCAGCGGCACGTCGTGCACCACCACCGCGTCGGGCGCGGCCGCCGCCTCCAGCTCGGCGGAGCGGGCCCGGACCAGCGGGTGGACGATCGCGTTCAGCGCCTTCAGCCGCTCCGGATCGGCGAACACGACGGCCCCGAGGGCCGGGCGGTCCAGCGTGCCGTCCTCCCGCAGCACCTCCGGGCCGAACTCGGCGACCACGGCCGCCAGGCCGTCCGTCCCGGGGGCCACCACCTCACGGGCGATCAGGTCGGAGTCCACGATCACCGCGCCGTGCGCGGCGAACAGCCGGGACACCTCGCTCTTGCCCGCGCCGATGCCACCCGTCAGTCCGATCTTCAGCATGGCGTCAGGCTACCGGCGCGCGACCGGGCCCGTCAGCACCGGTCGACGCCCGAGCCCCTCCATCGGTCGGCGCCCGGCCCGTCACCACCCGTCAGCCCAGGTCGAGGCTCTCGCGCTCGCCCAGCGTGTGCAGGGCGGCACCCCCCGGCCCCTCGGTGCCGACCAGCCGGGTGTGCACGGCGAGCCCGATCGGGCTGAGCACCGCGTCGTGCACCGGCACCGCCTGGCGCGGGCCCGCCTCGCGGACGTAGTCGACCAGCTCGGACACCTTGGTCCAGGGCGCGCCGATCGGCAGCAGCAGCGTCTCGACGGTGTGCGGCGGCACGGTCAGCGCGTCACCGGGGTGGAAGAGCCGGCCGTCGAAGAGGAAGCCGATGTTGCGCACCCGCGGGATGTCCGGGTGGATCACCGCGTGCCACTCGCCGTGCACCGAGACACCGAGCCCACCGGACCCGCCGAGCTCGAAGGCGTCCCCCTCCCCGACCACCGACACCCGCTGGGCGACGCCCTCCAGCTGGGCGGCGACAGCGCTGTTGGTCCACACCCGCAGCGCCGGGTCGGCCTCCAGCACGGCGCGCAGCCGGGACTCCTCGAAGTGGTCCATGTGCTCGTGGGTGATCAGGACGGCGTCCGCCCCGGCCAGGGCGGCGGGGTCGGTGAAGGCCCCGGGGTCGACGACGACGGTGGTGTCCCCGTGCTCGACGCGGACGCAGGCGTGACCGAACTTGGTGATTCGCATGCCGAAACCCTACAGCAAAGCTGTACAGCAATGCTGTAGGAATTCCGGATAGACTGCTCCCATGCCCAGCGAAGCCCCGCACCCCGACACCCTGGAACTCGCCGCCGACCTGCGCACCGCCCTCGGCGGACTGGTCCGCGCCCTGCGCGACGGCGACGACCTGCCGCCGAACCAGGCCGCGGTGCTCGGCCTGCTGGTCCGCGACGAGTGCTCCTACACCGTCGCCGAACTCGCCGACCGCCGGAACGTCCGGCACCAGTCGATGGCCCGCACCGTCGCCCTGATGGCCGAGGCCGGCCTGGTCGCCCAGCAGCCCCACCCCACCGACGGCCGCAAGCAGCTCGTCGCCGCCACCGGGGCCGGCCGCACCGCCCTGCTCGACCAGCGCGCCCGCCGCGAGCACCACATCGCCACCGCGATCGAGGCCCGGCTCACCCCCGTCGAACGGGACCGGCTCCGGGACGCCGTCGCCCTGCTAGACCGGCTGCGCTGAACCGACCAGGCCCGGGCCCACCGGCTCACCGGCGCCCGACTCGCGCACCGGCGCCCCGGCCACGGGCCCATGGCCTGCCGCCCCGGCCGCCGACTCGACCGCCGGCCGCTGCCCCGGGAGCACCGCCGCCCTGATCTCCGGCAGATCCACGTGCTCGCTCAGCCCGAACCGCTTGTGCAGCCGCTTGAGCGGCGCGGGCGCCCACCAGTTGAACTCGCCGAACAGGCTCATCGCGGCCGGCACCAGCAGACAGCGCACCAGGGTGGCGTCCACCGCCACGGCGACGGCCAGCGCGATGCCCATCTGCTTGACCATCAGCATGTCCCCGAGCGCGAACCCGGCGAAGACGATCACCATCAGCAGCGCCGCCGAGGTGATGATCCGACCGCTGCGCTGGACACCGAGCTCCACCGCCTTGGTACAGCTGTACCCGCGCGAGTGCAGCTCCTTGATCCGGGCGAGCAGGAACACCTCGTAGTCCATCGACAGCCCGAAGGCGAAGGCGAAGACCAGCACCGGGATGAAGGTCTCCAGCCCGCCGGTGGGACTGAACCCGAGGAGCCCGCTGAAGTACCCGTCCTGGAACACCAGGGTGAGCGCGCCGAGCGAGGCGCCCAGCGAGAGCAGGTTCATCAGCAGCGCCTTGACCGGCATCACCACCGAGCCGGTCATCAGGAACAGCAGCACCAGCGTCCCGGCCGCGACCAGTCCGAGCGCCCACGGCCCGCGCGACACCAGCTCGTCCTGGAAGTCCACGACCGAGGCCGCGCCGCCGGTGACGTAGGTCCTCAGTCCGCCGCGGTCCGCCCGCAGCTCCTCCACCACGTGCTTCGCCTGCCCGCCCTGCGGGTCCCCGTGCACCAGCACGTCGATCGTGGAGACGGCGTCGTTCACCGGGCTCACCGCCCGGACCCCGCTCACCCCGGGCAGTTTGGCGACCACCTCGTCCGCGTACGCCTGGGCGACCTGGGCCCCGCCCTCGACCACCACGGTGATCGGCGCGGCCGAGGCCTGCGGGAAGCGCTGGTCGACGGTCTCGGCGACCTGCCGCCCGGCCGAGGAGGCGGGCAGCACGGCCGCACCGGAGCTGCGCATCTCGGCGTGCAGGAACGGCGCCCCGGCCGCCATCAGCAGCGCCACGCAGGCGAGCGCGACCGCCACCGCCCGCTTGCGGACCCTCCGGACGGTCCGGCTGAAGAAGCCCTCGTCCGGTACGGGCGCGGCGGGCGCCTTGATCCGCGAGCCGGCGAAGCCGAGCAGGGCGGGGATCAGGGTCAGCGCGGCGGCGACGGCGATCACCACGACGCTCACCCCGGCCGCGGCCACCGCGCCGAGCACCGGGCTGGTGAAGACGAAGAGACCGGACAGCGCGACGGCCACGGTCAGTCCGGAGAAGGCCACGGTGCGGCCCGCGGTCGCCGCGGTGCGCTCGACGGCGGCGGCGATGTCAGCGCCGTGGCCGCGTTCCTCGCGGAAACGATTCACCATGAGCAGCGCGTAGTCGATCGAGAGGCCGAGCCCCAGCACCGTGGCGATCGGCAGCACGCTGGTGTCGATGTCCATGATCCGGCTGAACCCGAACATGGCCAGCAGCGCGCCGCCCACCGAGGCGACCGCCCCGATCACCGGCAGCGAGGCCGCCGCGAGCCCGCCGAAGACCAGCACCATGACGACCAGCGTGAGCGGCAGCGTCACCATCTCGCCGAAGCGGGTGTCCCGCTCGGTCTGCTTCTTGACCTCCTGCTGCAGCACCAGGTCCCCGCCGACGGTCACGTGCGCCCCGCCCGCGCCGTTCAGCGCGGTGAGCCGCTCGGTGACGGCGTCGGTCTGCGCCTGCGTGGAGGTGTCGGCCATCCGTACGGTGACCAGGCTCGCCGCGCCGTCGGCGGACCGCAGCGCGGCCGGCGCCGGGCCGGTGCCGTAGGCGTCGAGGGCGGAGGAGACCCCGGGCAGTCCGGCGATCTCGGCGGTGGCCTTCTCGACGGCGGCCTTGACCGCCGGATCGTCCACCGGCCTGCCGTCCACCACGGCGGTGACGGTGCCCTTGGCCGGGTCGGCCGCGGCGACCACCGCGCTGCCCCGGTCGGCCTCGGCGGAGGCGGAGGAGGCTCCGGCCACCGAGCCCTCGAAGACCCGGCCGCCGATCAGGACGCCGACGACCAGGACGACGGCCCAGAAGCCGAGCACCCAGCGACGGTGGCGGAAGCAGAACCGGCCGAGGGCCGCGAGCCGGCCGCCGACCACGGCGGCGGGGGCGTCAGCGGAGGAGGGGTTGCGCATGAAGGAGCCTTTCGGGCAGCTCCACTCAATGTAGGCGCAACCCGAACTTCGGCCTATAGAAGGGCAATGAGCCTCATCTCACATTTCCCTTCACATAAAGAACACATCAGTTGTAAGGCGCATAAATCAGCGCGGAAAACCAAATGGGCCCCATCCGGGAATTCCCGGATGGGGCCCACCTGCTAGCTATCGGCTAGCGGGAAGCGAGAGCCTCAGCTCTGGCCACCGGCCAGCTTCTCGCGCAGGGCGGCCAGGGCCTCGTCGGAGGCCAGGGCGCCGGAGCCCTCGTCGCTGGAGGACGAGTAGGAACCACCGGCGGCGGCGGCGACGGCGTCGCCACCCTCCTCGGCGGCCTGGGCGTCGGCCTCACGGCTCTTGATGACCTGGGCCTGGTGCTGCTCGAAGCGGGCCTGCGCCTCGGCGTACTGGCGCTCCCACTCCTCACGCTGCTTCTCGAAGCCGGGCAGCCAGTCGTTCGCCTCGGGGTCGAAGCCCTCCGGGTAGATGTAGTTGCCCTGGTCGTCGTACGAGGCGGCCATGCCGTACAGGGTCGGGTCGAACTCGACCTCGGCCGGGTTGGCACCCAGGGCCTCGTTGGCCTGCTTGAGCGACAGGCTGATGCGACGACGCTCCAGGTCGATGTCGATGACCTTGACGAAGATCTCGTCGCCGACCTGGACGACCTGCTCCGGGATCTCCACGTGGCGCTCGGCCAGCTCGGAGATGTGGACCAGACCCTCGATGCCCTCGTCCACGCGGACGAACGCACCGAACGGAACCAGCTTGGTGACCTTACCCGGGACGACCTGGCCGATCTGGTGGGTACGGGCGAACTGCTGCCACGGGTCCTCCTGGGTCGCCTTCAGCGACAGGGAGACGCGCTCGCGGTCCATGTCCACGTCGAGAACCTCGACGGTGACCTCCTGGCCGACCTCGACGACCTCGGACGGGTGGTCGATGTGCTTCCAGGACAGCTCGGAGACGTGCACCAGGCCGTCGACGCCACCCAGGTCCACGAAGGCACCGAAGTTGACGATCGAGGAGACGACGCCGGAGCGCACCTGGCCCTTCTGCAGGGTGGTGAGGAAGGTCTGGCGGACCTCGCTCTGGGTCTGCTCCAGCCAGGCACGGCGGGACAGGACCACGTTGTTGCGGTTCTTGTCCAGCTCGATGATCTTGGCCTCGAGCTCCTTGCCCACGTAGGGCTGGAGGTCGCGGACGCGGCGCATCTCGACGAGCGAGGCGGGGAGGAAGCCGCGGAGGCCGATGTCGAGGATGAGACCACCCTTGACGACCTCGATGACGGTACCGGTGACGATGCCGTCCTCTTCCTTGATCTTCTCGATCGTGCCCCAGGCACGCTCGTACTGAGCGCGCTTCTTGGACAGGATGAGACGACCCTCCTTGTCCTCCTTCTGGAGAACCAGGGCCTCGATGTTGTCACCGACGGCGACGACCTCGTGCGGGTCAACGTCGTGCTTGATCGAGAGCTCGCGGGACGGGATGACGCCCTCGGTCTTGTAACCGATGTCGAGGAGCACCTCGTCACGGTCGACCTTCACGATGACGCCCTCGACGATGTCGCCATCGTTGAAGTACTTGATGGTCTCGTCGATCGCGGCGAGGAACGCGTCCGCGTCGCCGATGTCGTTGACCGCGACCTGCGGGGTGGTGCTGAGGGAGGAGTCGGTGGGGCTCGTCATTAGGAAAAGGGCTCCGGTACGGACATGAAAGTCGTAGGTAATGCCACGCGGAGGGCCCGTATCGCTCCCACCGAAAGCCGGACAGCCAAGAACACGGCGCACCGGTGATCCCGTGAACAACGAGAACCGGCGTCCGTCTTGCGACCGTGGGGTCTTCGACAGATGCGAGCGCGACCTGCTCCGTCCGAGGCGCGCAGGCCCGCAGCGCAACTTGTAGCATACGGGGACGGCCAGGCACGGTCAACGCCAGAAGAGGCAAGACGGTGGAGCCCGGTACGGATCAGGCCATATCCTCCGATTGCGCACCTCTCGGTGGCGCCCGAAGGAGCCCTTCCCCGGATGCCACCGCCAGGATCCGGCCCCTCACGGGCCCGGTTCGCGGCAGCGGCGCTTCCGCACTCCATACCCTACGCGATGGGCATTGTCACCGTGGCCACCACCCCCCACCCGTCCCTGCACGATCTTGACACCTCCCCGGCGCAGGTCGAGGAGGAGGACGGCGACGACGCCGTGCGGCGCGAGGCCGGGGCCGGGGAGAGCAGCCGGGCCAGCCGGCACTGGTGGGACCGCAACGCCGACGAGTACCAGGACGAGCACGGCGAGTTCCTCGGCGACGACCGCTTCACCTGGTGCCCCGAGGGCCTCGACGAGGCCGACGCCCGCCTGCTCGGCGAGGTCGCCGGCAAGGACGTCCTGGAGCTCGGCGCCGGCGCCGCCCAGTGCTCGCGCTGGCTGGCCGGCCGCGGCGCCCGGCCCGTCGCCCTGGACATCTCCCACCGCCAGCTCCAGCACTCCCGCCGGATCGACCTCGGCCGCGGCACCCCGCCCGTCCCGGTGGTCCAGGCCGACGCAGCCGTGCTGCCCTTCGCCGACGGCTCCTTCGACCTCGCCTGCTCCGCCTACGGCGCCGTCCCGTTCAGCGCCGACACCGGGGCGCTGATGCGCGAGGTGCACCGGGTGCTGCGGCCCGGCGGGCGCTGGGTGTTCTCGGTGACCCACCCGATCCGCTGGGCCTTCCCCGACGAGCCCGGCGTCGAGGGCCTCACCGCGATGTCCTCCTACTTCGACCGCACCCCGTACGTCGAGGAGGACGAACAGGGCCGCGCCACCTACGTCGAGCACCACCGCACCCTCGGCGACCGGGTCCGCGAACTCGTCGCCGCGGGCTTCCGGCTGGTGGACCTGGTGGAGCCCGAGTGGCCCGCCGCGCTGGAGCAGGAGTGGGGCGGCTGGTCCCCGCTGCGGGGGCGGCTGATCCCCGGCACGGCGATCTTCGTCACCGAGCGGGGCTGAGCCGCTCCATGAACCCGGCCTGGCGCGACCTGCCCGTCCGCACCGCCCTGCCCGCGCTGCACGACGCGCTGGACGGGCCCGGCACCGCCGTCCTCGCCGCCCCGCCCGGCACCGGCAAGACCACGCTCGTCCCGCTCGCCCTGGCGGGGCTGCTCGATCCCGGGCGTCCGGTGCGGCGGGTGCTGGTCGCCGAGCCGCGCCGGCTCGCCGTCCGGGCCGCCGCCCGGCGGATGGCCTGGCTGCTCGGCGAGTCCGTGGGCGGCCGGGTCGGCTACACCGTGCGCGGGGACCGCCGGGTCGGCCCGGACACCGTGGTGGAGGTCGTCACCACCGGGGTGCTGCTCCAACGGCTGCAGCGCGACCAGGAGTTGCCCGGGGTGGACGTGGTCGTGCTGGACGAGTGCCACGAACGGCACCTGGACGCCGACACCGCGCTCGCCTTCCTGCTGGACGTCCGCGCCGCGCTGCGACCCGAGCTGCGGCTGGTCTGCGCCTCGGCCACCTCCGACACCGAGGCCTGGGCCGAACTCCTCGACGGTGCCCCGGTGGTGGAGGCGCACGGGGTCTCCCACCCGGTGGACGTGGTGTGGGCGCCGCCGCCGCGCGCCGTCCGCCCCGCGCACGGCACCCGGGTCGACCCGGCCCTGCTCGACCACGTGGCCGCGACCGTGCGGCGGGCCCTGGACGAGCGGGCGGGCGACGTGCTCTGCTTCCTCCCCGGCGTCGGCGAGATCACCCGGGTGGCGGGGCAGTTGGGCTCCGTCGGCGCCGAGGTCCTGCAGCTGCACGGCCGCGCCCCGCAGGCCGTACAGGACGCCGCGCTGTCCGTCGGGGAGGGCCGCCGGGTGGTGCTCGCCACCGCCGTCGCCGAGTCCTCGCTGACCGTGCCCGGCGTACGGGTCGTGGTCGACGCCGGGCTCGCCCGCGAACCCCGCACCGACCACGCCCGGGGACTGGCCGGACTGGTCACCGTCCGCGCCTCGCTGGCCGCCGCCCGCCAGCGCGCCGGACGGGCCGGGCGCGAGGCCCCCGGCACCGTCTACCGCTGCTGGAACGAGGCCGAGGACGCCCGCGCGACCCGCTTCCCCACCCCCGAGATCGCCCTCGCCGACCTCACCCCGTTCGCCCTCCAGGCCGCCTGCTGGGGCGACCCGGACGCCACCGGCCTCGCCCTGCCCGACCGGCCCCCGGCGGGGGCGATGGCCGCCGCCCGGCAGACCCTCCGGGCCCTCGGCGCGGTGGACGCCGACGGCCGGGCCACCCCGCGCGGCGTCCGCCTCGCCCGCACCGGACTGCACCCCCGGCTCGCCCGCGCCCTGGTCGACGGCGCTCCCGCCGTCGGTGCGCGGCGCGCGGCCGAGGTGGTCGCGCTGCTCTCCGAGGAGCCGCCGCGGGCGCTGGGCGACGACCTCGGCGCGGTCTGGCGCGGTGTGAAGGATTCCCGCGACCCCTACGCCGGACGCTGGCGCGAGGAGGTCCGCCGGCTGCAGCGCGCCGCCGGCGACGAACCCGCCACCGCCCTGCCCGACTCCACCGCCGTCGGTCTCGTCGTCGCCCTCGCCTTCCCGGAGCGGATCGCCCGCGCCCGCGTCGACAAGCCCGCCCCCGGCGAGCGCAGCCCCTACCTGATGGCCTCCGGCACCGCCGCCGAACTCGCCCCCGACACCCGGCTCGGCGCGCTGCCCTGGCTCGCCGTCGCGGTCGCCGACCGACCGGCCGGCTCCCCCTCCGCCCGCGTCCTGCACGCCGCGGCGCTGGACGAGGCCACCGCCCTGCTCGCCGGCGCACCACTGCTGACCGGGCGCGAAGAGGTCCACTGGGACACCCGGCGCGGCGACGTCGTCTCCCGCCGGGTCGACTCCCTCGGCGCCGTCGAACTCTCCGAGAAGCCCCTCGACCGCCCCGACCCCGCCCTCGTCCGGGCGGCCCTCCTCGAAGGCCTCGGCCGCGAGGGCGTGAGCACCCTCCTGACCTTCCCGTCCACCCTCCGCGAACGCCTGGCCTTCCTGCACACCGCCATCGGCGCTCCGTGGCCCGACGTCAGCGACGAGGCCCTCCTCGACCGCGCCGAGGAGTGGCTGGAACCCGAACTCTCCCGCGCCCGGCGCCGCGCCGACCTCGCCCGCATCGACACGACCGCCGCCCTCCAGCGCCTCCTCCCCTGGACGAGCGGCGAGGCGGGCCGCCTCGACGAACTCGCCCCCGAACGCATCACCGTCCCCAGCGGCTCGAAGATACGCGTCGACTACACCACCGAACGCCCGGTGCTGGCCGTCAAGTTGCAGGAGCTCTTCGGCTGGACGGCGACCCCCACCCTGGCCGGAGGCCGCGTCCCGCTGACCATCCACCTCCTCTCCCCCGCCGGCCGCCCCGCCGCCGTCACCGGCGACCTCGAGGGCTTCTGGCGCAACGGCTACCACGCCGTCCGCGCCGACCTCAGGGGCCGCTACCCCCGCCACCCCTGGCCCGAGGACCCGACCACGGCGGAACCCACCAAGCGCGCCAACGCGCGGAAGTGACGGGTGCTCAGGCTGTCAGCGCGGTGATGCTGGTCCAGTCCGGGTTCAGACCGCCCTCGGCCAGCTCGGCGAAGATCCCCTCGGTGTCGATCCGCCCGGTCGAGATCACCCCGTCGCCCGCACGGTAGAACAGCAACTCCCGCCCCACCGGCACGATGTGCGTCCAGGCCGGTGCCAGACCGCCCTCGGCCAGCTCGGCGAAGATCCCGTCCGTGTCGATCCGCCCGGTCGAGATCACCCCGTCGCCCGCACGGTAGAACAACAGCTCCCGCCCCACCGGCACGATGTGCGTCCAGGCCGGCGCCAGACCGCCCTCGGCCAGCTCGGCGAAGATGCCGGCGACGCTGAGGTTGCCCGTGGAAATCACCCCGTCACCGGCACGGTAGAACAGCAACTCCCGCCCCACCGGCACGATGCGCGTCCAGTTCGGGGCCAACTGGCCCTCGGCCAGCTCGGCGAAGATCCCGTCCGTGTCGATCCGCCCGGTCGAGATCACCCCGTCGCCCGCACGGTAGAACAGCAACTCCCGCCCCACCGGCACGATGTGCGTCCAGGCCGGTGCCAGACCGCCCTCGGCCAGCTCGGCGAAGATCCCGTTCGTGTCGATCCGCCCGGTCGAGATCACCCCGTCGCCCGCACGGTAGAACAACAGCTCCCGCCCCACCGGCACGATGTGCGTCCAGTTCGGGGCGAGCTTTCCGTCGGCCAAGTCGGCGAAGATGCCGTCAGTGCCGAGCCTTCCTGTCGCTATCAGGCCGTCGCCGGCCCGGTAGAAGAGCATTTCCCTGGACATGCGTCCTCCTCGGTCTCAGGGACCGGGACCGTCGCGTCTCGGGCACGCGCGGTCACCGTCGGGTCGATCCCGTGTCGACCAGCTCCCTCCACGCTACGCGCACGAACCTCCGGCTGTCACCGGTGCTTCGTCCAGTCCTCCGAGGCCTTTGAAGGGTCAACTTCGGTACCGGCCAGGCGATGACGCAGAGCTTCCACGGTGACGTTCAGCAGCCGCCCGCGTTCGCCGAGCCCGATCCCCCGGAGATCCACGGCGAGGAGGACGCCGACGAGGGCTTGGGCCGCACGCCGCGCTTGGTGGTCAGCTCGACCTTGACGCCGGCGGGGCCGAGCAGCGCGGTCAGGGCCTTCCGCAGGCGCTCCGCGTCGGTGCCGGCAGGCGGCTTCCAGTCCACCTGCTCGCCGGTGAAGTCGAACCGTCCGACGAGCGTCTCCTCGACCGGCACGGGATCGCCCTCGTAGGGCTCCGTGATGCTGCGCTCCAACCGAACGGCGGGCAGCCGCGTCAGCGGGCACCACTCATCGGGGCGCCCGCCCCGGACCAACCGGAAGCGCTCCGCCGCCTCGGGCGGAGCGAACTCGATCCGGTGGACGGTGCTCACTTCCGTCCAGGCCAGCAGCGGGACGGCGAGCAGGTACTCGACCCCCACGATCACCCCGACCACCGTGACGACGGTGCCCCCGCTCGCGTCGAGGAGCCACAGGAAGAACGCCGTCAGGAAGGTCGGCGCGAAGAGGACCACCGGCGCCATCAGCGCGTTCCTGACGGCCGTCAGGCAGTACCACAGCACAGTGCGCCGCGTGCCGCCGCCCGTGCGCAGGACGATGTCGGTCGAGGCGGGGCCGGTGCGCAGGAGGTCGTTCAGAGCCATGCCGGGAGCGTAGGACCGCCGGACGGGACCGACCAGAGTCCCGACGCGGTCAACCTGACCGACGCGCACGAGTTTTGACCCGAAATCAGATCGACGAGCCGGTCCCGGCCTCGGTGAGGATGACCTCCTGCCCGTTCGAGCCCGCCTGGGAGCGTGTCATCGGACACGAGCGGTACGTCGCCCGACCGGTCAGGCCGCACGGGAAGTCGGCCCCGCCGACTTCCCGTGCGGCCCGGGCACCGCCGGGCCGGCGGGCCTGATCGCTACGCGTCCGCCGCAGGAGAGGCCCACCAGGTCGAGGGCGACGCGACGGCGTAGCCCAGCGACTCGTAGAGCGGCCTGCCCAGTTTGGAGGCGGTGAGCGTGGCCGGCAGCTCCGCCAGGTGCGCGAGGGCGCCGAGCATGACGGCCCGGCCCACGCCGCGCGAGCGGAAGGCCGAGGAGGTGCTGATCCAGTAGTGGCTGCCGACGCCGTCGGCCAGGACGCTGACGCCGGCGCCCGCGGCCTCGCCGTCGATCGAGGCGATGAACACGTCCACGCCCGGCTGTTCGATCAGCGCCGTCGGGAAGAGCTCGCCGGGGCGGTGGGGCTGGAAGCCGTCCAGCTCGAAGCCCTCGATCACGACCCGCTCGGCCGCCTGGAGGTCCTCGGGCCGCTCCACCCGGATCACCTCCAGCGCCGGTTCCTCGACGGGCCCGGGCAGGCGCAGCATGACCGGCATCTGCCAGTTGCGCAGGCCCAGGTGGCTCAGGTCGGTCGCGCTGAACGGGTCCTCGACGTAGGCCGTCCCCTTGGCCCCGCGGACCAGCTCGCCCACCTCGGCCAGTTCGCCCGGGTCGAGGTCCGGCTCCTGGATCAGGACCCGCAGGCCCGCACGGTCGTCGCCGTCGACCGCGACGAATCCGCGGCGCCGGATCACCGTGTGGCCCCGGCTCAGGCCGGTCGCGGTCCAGAAGGCGGCGGAGTTGCGGGCCTGGCGCGTGGGCGCCTCGGCGAGCGAGACGGGCTGGTCGGTCGATGTGGCTCCTGTTGTCATTGGGCCTACGGTAGTACGACATTGACCCGTCGTAGGGGCCGGTTCCCCGCGATCCGGCCGGGCCGCCCGGGGCTGCGGACGACGGCGGGCCCGGACGCTCCACGCGTCCGGGCCCGCCGGGTACCGCACGCCGCGTCAGTGCGCGGCGGCCTCCCAGTTCGCGCCGACGCCGACCGAGACGTCCAGCGGGGCGCGCAGCGGGTAGGCGCCCGCCATCTGCTCGCGGACGACCGCCTCGACCCGCTCGCGCTCGCCGGGGGCCAGCTCCAGGACGATTTCGTCGTGGACCTGGAGCAGCATCCGCGAGGTGAGGCCGGCCGCGCGCAGCGCCTCGTCCACCCGGAGCATGGCGATCTTGACGATGTCGGCGGCCGAGCCCTGGATCGGGGCGTTGAGGGCCATCCGCTCGGCCATCTCGCGGCGCTGGCGGTTGTCGCTGTTGAGGTCCGGCAGGTAGCGGCGGCGGCCGAGCAGGGTCTCGGTGTACCCCGTCGCGCGGGCCTCGTCGACGACCCGGCGCAGGTAGTCCCGCACGCCGCCGAAGCGCTCGAAGTAGGTGTCCATCAGGCCCTGCGCCTCGGCCGGCTTGATGCCGAGCTGCTGGGAGAGCCCGTACGCGGACAGCCCGTACGCCAGGCCGTAGGACATCGCCTTGATCTTGCGGCGCATCTCGGCGTCCACGGCGGCGCCCGGGACCTCGAAGACCTGGGAGGCGACGGTGGTGTGCAGGTCCTCCCCGGAGGCGAAGGCCTCGATCAGCGCCTCGTCCTCGGAGAGGTGCGCCATGATCCGCAGTTCGATCTGCGAGTAGTCGGCGGTGAGCAGCGACTCGTAGCCCTCGCCGACGATGAAGGCGCGGCGGATGGCACGGCCCTCCTCGGTGCGGACCGGGATGTTCTGCAGGTTCGGGTCCTGCGAGGAGAGCCGGCCGGTGGCGGCGACCATCTGGTTGAAGGTGGTGTGGATCCGGCCCTGCGGCGAGACGGTCTTGAGCAGGCCCTCGACGGTGGTGCGCAGCTTGGCCTGGTCGCGGTGGCGCAGCAGGATGACCGGCAGCTCGTTGTCGGTCTGGGTGGCCAGCCAGGTCAGCGCGTCGGCGTCGGTGGTGTAGCCGGTCTTGATCTTCTTGGTCTTGGGGAGGGCGAGCTCGCCGAAGAGGATCTCCTGGAGCTGCTTGGGCGAGCCGAGGTTGAACTCGTGACCGGCGGCGGCGTGCGCCTCCTCGACGCAGCGCTGGATCTCGGCGGCGAACCGCGTCTCCAGCGTGGTGAGCCAGGGGCGGTCGGCGGCGATGCCGTAGCGCTCCATGCGGGCGAGCAGGGCGGCGATGGGCAGCTCCATGTCGCGCATCAGCTCGGTGGCGCCGACCTCGGCGAGCCGGGTGTCGAAGTGCGCGGCGAGGTCGAGCACGGCGCGGGCCTGGAGCATCAGCGCCTGGGCGTGCGCCGTCGGGTCCTCCTCCGGCGCGTCGAAGGCGAGTTGGCCGCTCTCGGCGGCGGGGGCCGGGGCGAGCGAGCGGGCCAGGTACTCCTCGGCGAGCACCTCCAGGGTGAAGGTGCGGCGGCCGGGCTTCTCCAGGTAGGCGGCGAGGGCGGTGTCGGCGACGACGCCCTCGACGGTCCAGCCGCGCTCGGCGAAGGCGCGCATGACCTGCTTGGCGATGTGCAGGGCCTTGGGGGCGGCCGGGTCGGCGAGCCAGTCGGCGAAGGCCCGCTCGTCCTCCTCGGCGAGCAGCGCCGGGTCGAACCAGGCCGCCGACTCCCCGGCGGCGAGCGCCACTTCGGTGACCTCGCCGGAGCCGAGCGCCCACTGGTAGACGGCGGCCAGCGCGACGGTGGTCTTGCCGTCGGAGGCGTGCTCGCGCAGCCAGGAGGCCAGCGTGCCCGGGTCGGTGAGCAGTTCGCCGTCGACCTCGACGCCGGGGGCGAGTTCGGCGGCCTCCTCCTCGCCGGCGGACGGGTCGATGCCGAAGACCCGGTCGCGGAAGTTGGCGTTGCGGAACTCCAGCGACTCCATCAGGGTGCCGACGGCGGCCTTGTCGAACGGCGTGCGGGCCAGGTCGGCGACGCCGAGCGGGAGTTCGACGTCGCGGACCAGCTCGGTCAGCACCCGGTTGCGCTTGACCGAGTCGAGGTGGTCGCGCAGCTTCTCGCCGATCTTGCCCTTCACCTCGTCGGCGCGGGAGACGAGTTCGTCGAAGGAGCCGAACTGGTTGACCCACTTGGCGGCCGTCTTCTCGCCGACGCCGGGGATGCCGGGCAGGTTGTCGGACGGGTCCCCGCGCAGCGCGGCGAGGTCCGGGTACTGGCGCGGGGTGACGCCGTACTTCTCGGTGACCTTCTCCGGGGTGAAGCGGGTGAGCTCGGAGACGCCCTTGGTCGGGTACAGGACGGTGACGTGGTCGGTGACCAGCTGCAGCGAGTCGCGGTCGCCGGTGACGATGTCGACGTCGTAGCCGGCCGCCTCGGCGGCGGTGGCCAGGGTGGCGATGATGTCGTCGGCCTCGAAGCCCTCGACCGTGAGCCGGGGGATGTTCATGGCGTCGAGCAGTTCGCCGATCAGGCCGACCTGGCTCCTGAACTCGTCCGGCGTCTTGGCCCGGTTGGCCTTGTAGTCGGGGAACTCGACGGAGCGGAACGTCTGCCGGGAGAGGTCGAAGGCGACGGCGAGGTGGGTGGGCTGCTCGTCGCGGACGGTGTTGGCGAGCATCGACGCGAAGCCGTAGACCGCGTTGGTGGGCTGCCCGGTGGAGGTGTTGAAGTTCTCCACGGGCAGGGCGTAGAAGGCCCGGTAGGCCATCGAGTGCCCGTCGAGCAGCATCAGCCGGGGCCGCGCACCGGCTCCGCCGCCACCCGTCGCGCCCTTGTCCGTACTCTGCGTAGCCACGTCAACGTCCGTTCCTGCCGATTCCACTTC
Organism: Kitasatospora sp. NPDC093550; assembly: GCF_044764985.1. Taxonomy (NCBI): domain Bacteria; kingdom Bacillati; phylum Actinomycetota; class Actinomycetes; order Kitasatosporales; family Streptomycetaceae; genus Kitasatospora; species Kitasatospora sp. NPDC093550. The sequence continues at coordinate 32,055 of NZ_JBIWJF010000035.1, read as the reverse complement.
CGGCCACCGATCCTATGGCCCGGCACCGACAAAAGGGGCGCCGCGCCGGTTCGGCGGCCGCTGCTACCTGCGAGTAGGACGGTCGTACGATCACAGGCGGCACATCCCCGAGCGGCAGGAGCTCCCCATGACCGATGCGGTCCCCGACACCGCCCCCGTCCTCGACGTCCCGCAGGAGGTGCTGGACCACTTCGCCAAGCTCGGCGTCACCCCCGAGACCTTCTCCGGCGGGCACCTCGGCGAGAAGCTCGGCATCCGGATCGTCGAGGCCTCCGGCGACCGCGTGGTCGGCACCATGCCGGTGGAGGGCAACCAGCAGCCGTACGGCCTGCTGCACGGCGGCGCGTCCGCGGCGCTGGCCGAGACGCTGGGCTCGATCGGCGCGATGCTGCACGCCGGCCCCGGCCGGTACGCGGTCGGCGTGGACCTCAACGCGACCCACCACCGCTCGGCGACCTCCGGGCTGGTCACCGGGGTGGCGACGGCCGTGTTCAAGGGCCGCACCGCCGCCACCTACGAGATCGCGATCACCGACGACACCGGCCGCCGGATCACCAGCTGCCGGCTGACCTGCATGCTGCGCGACCTCTAGGACGGGCCGGGCCGGACACGCTCCGGAGTCCGGCAGCGTCCGCCGGACCGCCCTAACGGGCCGACACCTGCGGCGAGTTCACAAGACGCCCCATCAAATCCCTTGTCCGCCCCCTTGTTTGACCACCGACCGCCCTGGGCAGGCGTTGGTCGAACAAGGGGGCGTTCGCATGCCCGGGCGCGCCGATGACATCCCGCGCCTGTAACGCTGCGTAACAGACAGGAAATCCACGCACCCGACACTTCCGGGGCCCTTCGCCACCCCGGGTTCACTTCACCGCGCCCGGATCGTCCGCAATACGGACGTGCAAGGCCGAAACCCGGGAATCGGACTCGGCTGTCCGATTATCGGCAACGCCAGCTGCAACCTGCATTTCTGGGCCTTACATCCTCCTACCAGCGGGTAAACACCCGAAAGCGGCGGATCGATCGAACCGAAACGACCACATGCTGAGACAACTGCTCCGTGTGCTCATAACAAGAGAATCACAGCATGCCCGCAGCACTGCCCGAGCCGCCCCACGACATCTAGAGTCACGGCCAGTCACCGCGCCAACCGTAGGGCCCGGCCCTCCGCGCACTCCGGCTCCCGCCACTCCGGCGCGGGCGCCTCCTGAACCGAAGGGGACCCTCGTGCGTCATCGTTCTGCCATTGTCGTGAGCATTGCCGTGATCGGCGCCCTCAGCCTCAGCGCCTGCGGCTCCCGCGGTGCGAAGACCGGCGACACCGCCGGCGGCAAGGACAACAGCGGCTCCACCACCGTCGTCATCGGCGTCGACGCCCCGCTCACCGGCGACCTCTCCGCCCTCGGCCTCGGCATCCGCAACTCCGTCGACCTCGCCGTCAAGAAGGCCAACGAGACCAACGAGGTCCCCGGCGTCAAGTTCGAGATCAAGGCCCTCGACGACACCGGCAAGCCCGCCCCCGGCCAGCAGAACGCCACCCAGCTGGTCGGCGACCCCAAGGTCCTCGGCGTGGTCGGCCCGCTCAACTCCAGCGTCGCGCAGTCGATGCAGCAGATCTTCGACGACGCCAACCTGGCCGAGATCTCCCCCGCCAACACCGGCGTCGCCCTCAGCCAGGGCGAGAAGTGGGCCAGCGGCGAGAAGAAGCGCCCCTTCAAGTCCTACTTCCGCACCGCCACCACCGACGCCATCCAGGGCCCGTTCGCCGCCCAGTTCCTCTACAACGACGCCAAGAAGACCAAGGTCTTCCTCATCGACGACCAGAAGACCTACGGCGCCGGCCTCGCCGCCACCTTCAAGGGCGAGTTCACCAAGCAGGGCGGCACCATCGTCGGCGAGGAGCACGTCAACCCCGACGACCGCGACTTCGCCGCCATCGTCACCAAGGTCAAGAGCTCCGGCGCCGAGGCCGTCTACTACGGCGGCGAGTACCCCGCCGCCGGACCGCTCTCCCTCCAGCTCAAGGACGCCGGCGTCAGCATCCCGCTGATGGGCGGCGACGGCATGCAGAGCGGCGACTACATCAAGCTCAACCCCAAGAGCCAGGGCGACTACGCCACCGCCGTCGGCCTGCCCGTCGAGACCCTCGACACCGCCAAGAAGTACATCGCCGACTACAAGGCGGCCGGCTACAAGGACGCCTACGAGACCTACGGCGGCTACTCCTACGACAGCGCCTGGGCCATCATCCAGGGCGTCAAGCAGGCCGTGAAGGACAACAACGGCAAGGTCCCGAACCGCGCCGCCGTCCGCGACGCCGTCCAGAAGGTCACCTTCGACGGCGTCACCGGCAAGGTCTCCTTCGACGAGTTCGGCGACACCACCAACAAGCAGCTCACCGTCTACGCCGTCAAGGACGGCAAGTGGGCCGTCGAGAAGTCCGGCACCTTCAAGGGCTGACCCTCCGTCAGCACCGGTCCGGCAGCACCACCACAGCGCGCGGGGGCGCCACGAGTGCCCCCGCGCGCCCCCACATCCACCACCCACGCGGACACCCCCGAACGCACTACGGAGGCCCAGCGGTGCACGACCTACCGCAGCAGCTGGCCAACGGCCTGATCCTCGGCGCCCTCTACGGGCTCGTCGCGATCGGCTACACGATGGTCTACGGCATCGTCCAGCTCATCAACTTCGCCCACGGCGAGATCGTCATGGTCGGCGGCTTCGGCGCCCTGACCGCCTACCTCGCCCTCCCCGGCGGCACCACCCTCTGGCTGGCCCTACCGCTGATGCTGATCGCCGGCGTCCTGGTCTCCACCCTCACCGCCGTCGCCGCCGAGCGGTTCGCCTACCGCCCCCTGCGCAACGCGCCCCGCCTCGCCCCGCTGATCACCGCGATCGGTCTGTCCATCCTCCTGCAGCAGCTGGTCTTCTCCTTCTACCCCGACGCCAAGAAGGCCCGGGTCTTCCCCAAGATCCCCGGCGACCCCTTCAGCCTCGGCTCCGTCTCCATCCAGCGCAGCGACCTCTTCCTGATCATCGCCGCCCCGCTGTGCATGCTCGCCCTCGGCTGGTTCGTCACCCGCACCCGCTCCGGCCGCGCCATGCAGGCCACCAGCCAGGACCCCGACACCGCCAAGCTCATGGGCATCGACACCGACCGCATCATCGTCATGGCCTTCGCCATCGGCGCCGCGTTCGCCGCCGTCGCCGCCGTCGCCTACGGCCTGCGCAGCGGCCAGATCGACTTCCGGATGGGCTTCATCCTCGGCCTCAAGGCCTTCACCGCCGCCGTCCTCGGCGGCATCGGCAACATCTACGGCGCCATGCTCGGCGGCCTGGCCCTCGGCCTCGCCGAAGCCCTCGCCACCGGCTACATCCAGCACCTGCCCGGCATGCACCTCTTCGGAGGCGGCGCCTGGAAGGACGTCTGGGCCTTCGTTCTCCTCATCCTCGTGCTCCTCGTCCGGCCCCAGGGCCTGCTCGGCGAGCGCGTCGCGGACAGGGCGTGACCACCATGACCACCACGACCACCGAGACCACCCCGGTCATCCCCCTGCCGGCCCGCGCCGCCGCCGCCCTCACCGGCCTCGGCGCGCTCGCCACCGCCGCCTCGGCCGCCATGTCCTGGACCTGGACCTCCGACTTCCCCGGCGACCTCACCTACTACGGCTCCCCGGCCGGCCTCCAGTGGCTCGCCCTCGCCGCCGGCCTCCTCACCCTCGTCCTGCTGCTCGCCGGCCAGGGCGTCCCCGGCCTGCGCTGGGCCGCCCCCTCCGGCAGCAACAACGCCGTCCTGTACGCCGCCACCGCCGCCCTCGCCGTCAGCGCCTACTCCGTCGCCTCCATCGCCGTCGAACTCGACGGCCTCGTCAACCTCGAACCCGGCGGCTGGGTCCTCGCCGCCGGCGGCCTGCTCACCGTCCTCGGCGCCCTCGGCCTCCCCCTCGACCGCCGCACCGCCGTCCCGCTGCGCATCGTCGACAAGCGGCTCTTCCTGCTCGTCCCGGCCGCCCCGCTGGTCTGGCTCGGCGCCCACGCCATCCCCGACGACAAGCCCGTCGCCCCCGTCATGACCGCCCTCGCCGGCGGCGTGGCCATCGCCACCGGCGCCGTCCTCCTCCTCCAGCTCGGCCACCTCGCCAACACCTGGCTGCGCCTCGGCACCGTCGAGCGCCCGCCGACCGCGCCGCGCGCCCTGCCCTCCTGGGTCGAGGTCCTGCTGATCGTCCTCGCCTTCGGGCTCGGCCTCTTCGCGATCACCTTCGGCATCGACACCGAGTACGGCGAACTCTTCATCTGCTACCTGCTGTTCGCCGCCCCCACCGTCGCCGCCCTCACCCGCTCCGGCCTGATCGCCCGGCTGCGCGCGCTGACCGTCAAGCACCGCCCGGTCACCACCGGCGCCGCCTTCGCCGCCGCCGCCAGCTTCCCCTTCACCCAGAGCAGCGACCAGTACACCTCGGTCGCCACCAACATCCTGATCTTCGCCACCGTCGCCCTCGGCCTCAACATCGTCGTCGGCCTGGCCGGCCTGCTCGACCTCGGGTACGTCGCCTTCCTCGGCGTCGGCGCCTACGCCGCCGCCCTGGTCTCCGGCTCCCCCGCCTCGCCCATCCACGTCCAGTTCCCGTTCTGGGCCGCGATGCTCACCGGCGCCGTCGTCTCCATGGTGTTCGGCGTCCTGATCGGCGCCCCCACCCTGCGGCTGCGCGGCGACTACCTCGCCATCGTCACCCTCGGCTTCGGCGAGATCTTCCGCATCACCATGCTCAACCTCAACGGCACCACCGGCCCCAAGGTCACCAACGGCTCCAACGGCATCCCGCGGATCCCCGACCTGGAGATCCTCGGCTTCAACCTCGGCAAGCCGCACACCGTCCTCGGCATCGAACTCGGCCGGTTCTCCAACTACTACCTGCTGATGCTCCTGGTCACCGCCCTGGTCGTCCTGGTCTTCGCCCGGGTCGGCAACTCCCGCATCGGCCGCGCCTGGGTCGCCATCCGCGAGGACGAGACCGCCGCCGAAGCCATGGGCATCAACGGCTTCCGCCTCAAGCTCCTCGCCTTCGCCCTCGGCGCCTGCCTCGCCGGCCTCGCCGGCACCGTCCAGGCCCACGTCAGCTACACCGTCACCCCCGACCAGTACACCTTCGCCGAGGCCCTCCCGCCCAACTCCGCCTTCCTGCTCGCCGCGGTCATCCTCGGCGGCATGGGCACCATCAGCGGACCGCTGGCCGGCGCCACCCTGCTCTTCCTCATCCCGAAGAAGCTCGAATTCCTCGCCGACTACCAGCTCCTCGCCTTCGGCATCGCCCTCATCGTCCTGATGCGCGTCCGCCCCGAGGGCCTCATCCCCAACCGCCGCCGGCAGCTGGAGTTCCACGAGGCCGCCATCCCGGCCCAGCCCACCGGCGAGCCGACCGCACTCACCAAGGCAGGGGCGTGACCGACCCGATGACCACCACCGCCACCCCCCTGCTCGAAGTCACCGGCGTCACCATGCGCTTCGGCGGCCTCACCGCCGTCAACGACGTCTCCCTCACCGTCGGCGAGGGCGAGATCATCGGCCTCATCGGCCCCAACGGCGCCGGCAAGACCACCTTCTTCAACTGCCTCACCGGCCTGTACGTCCCCACCGAGGGCTCCGTCCGCTACCGCGACGTCGTCCTGCCCCCCAAGCCCCACCTGGTCACCCAGGCCGGCATCGCCCGCACCTTCCAGAACATCCGGCTCTTCGCCAACATGACCGTCCTGGAGAACGTCCTCGTCGGCCGCCACACCCGCACCAAGGAAGGCATCTTCTCCGCCATCCTCCGCGGCCCCGGCTACCACCGCGCCGAAGCCGAGAGCCGCGAGAAGGCCATGGAACTCCTGCAGTTCACCGGCCTCGCCGAGAAGGCCGACCACCTCGCCCGCAACCTCCCGTACGGCGAGCAGCGCAAGCTCGAGATCGCCCGCGCCCTCGCCTCCGACCCCGGCCTGCTCCTCCTCGACGAGCCCACCGCCGGCATGAACCCCCAGGAGACCCGCGCCGCCGAGGAACTCGTCTTCGCCATCCGCGACCGGGGCATCTCCATCCTGGTCATCGAGCACGACATGCGCTTCATCTTCAACCTCTGCGACCGCACCGCCGTGCTCGTCCAGGGCCAGAAGATCGTCGAAGGCGACCGCGAAACCGTCCAGAACGACGAACGCGTCATCACCGCCTACCTCGGGGCCCCGCTCGAAGAAACCGCCCCCGCCCCCGCAACACCGGAGGACACCAAGTGACCGCGCTCCTCGAGGTCGAGGACCTCCGCGTCGCCTACGGCAAGATCGAAGCCGTCAAGGGCATCAGCTTCACCGTCGAACAGGGCGAGGTCACCACCCTCATCGGCACCAACGGCGCCGGCAAGACCACCACCCTGCGCACCCTCTCCGGCCTGCTCAAGCCCACCGCCGGCCGGATCACCTTCGACGGCCAGGACCTGAGCACCGTCCCCGCCCACAAGATCGTCTCGCTCGGCCTCGCCCACTCCCCCGAAGGCCGGCACATCTTCCCCCGCATGACCATCGAGGAGAACCTCCTCCTCGGCGCCTTCCTGCGCACCGACACCGCCGGCATCGCCGCCGACGTCGAACGCGCCTACACCCTGTTCCCCATCCTCGGCGAGCGCCGCAAGCAGGCCGCGGGCACCCTGTCGGGCGGCGAGCAGCAGATGCTCGCCATGGGCCGGGCACTGATGTCCCAGCCCAAGCTGCTCATGCTGGACGAGCCCTCGATGGGCCTGTCCCCGCTGATGATGCAGAAGATCATGGCGACCATCGTCGAGCTCAAGTCGACCGGCACCACCATCCTGCTCGTCGAGCAGAACGCCCAGGCGGCACTGTCGCTGTCCGACCGGGGCTACGTCATGGAGACCGGCCGCGTCGTCCTCTCCGGGACGGGTGCGGACCTGTTGCACGACGAGTCCGTCCGCAAGGCCTACCTCGGCGAGGACTGACCCCGAACACCCGAAGGGCCCGGCGGAAGCATCCGCCGGGCCCTTCGTCGTCGCGCTACTCGGACTTGCCCTCTTCCGCCTTCTTGCGGTCCTGGGCCTCGCCCTCCTCGATGACCGCCTCGGCCACCGCCGCCATCGTCATCCGCCGGTCCATCGAGGTCTTCTGGATCCACCGGAAGGCGGCCGGCTCGTTCAGCCCGAACTTGCTCTGCAGCACGCCCTTCGCCCGGTCCACCAGCTTCCGGGTCTCCAGCCGCTGGGTGAGATCCCCGATCTCCTTCTCCAGCGCCCGCATCTCGGTGTACCGCGACACGGCCATCTCGATCGCCGGCACCAGGTCGGACTTGGAGAACGGCTTCACGATGTACGCCATCGCCCCCGCGTCCCGCGCCCGGTCCACCAGCTCCCGCTGCGAGAACGCGGTCAGCATCAGCACGGGGGCCAGGTGCTTCTCGTGGATCTGCTCGGCGGCCGACAGCCCGTCCAGCACCGGCATCTTCACGTCGAAGATCGCCAGATCCGGCTTCAGCTCCTCCACGAGCTTCACCGCCGTCTCCCCGTCCCCGGCCTCGCCGACGACGGTGTACCCCTCCTCCTCCAGCATCTCCTTCAGATCGAGGCGGATCAGCGCCTCGTCCTCGGCGATCACGATCCGGGTGATCTGGGGCGTATCGGTCTCAAGCGGCTGGGCCTGCTCGTCGGCGGTGCTCACGGGGCTCCTCGTTCCGGCGGGGTACTGCATGCACGAGGGTACCTAGACACGGTATGTTTGGTTTCGCAGGGTCGGGGGGTAACCTTCGAATCTGTGGATGCCCCGGTAGCCCAGAGGTTAGAGGCACGGCGCTCAAACCGCCGACAGCGTGGGTTCGAATCCCACCCGGGGTACTTTTCCTTCGATTCAGAAGCCGTCTAGGACGATCCGGCGGCCGACGGGCTTCATCCGTTCGGGTGGCAACCACCTCATTCGCCCGCGCATTCAGCGCATGGTGTTCACGATCACCCGTATGGCAGTGCGATCCACTCGTGACCAAGCCGTCCTCCTGCTCCGTCGAGGCGTCCGCAACGCCGAGGTGGCCCGCCGACTCGGCGTTCCCACCGGAACGATCGGTGCATGGAAACACCATGACCGTGCCAAGCGCGGCAAACTCCCCGGCCGCAAGCGCTCCACCTGCCCGCACTGCTACGGCGACCGGTTGAACCGCTCCGCGTACGCCTACCTCCTGGGCCTCTACCTCGGCGACGGCCACATCCTGCTTCCCAACGACTACCGCCGGACCCAGAGTCTCCAGGTCACCTGCGACGAAAAGTGGCCAGGGATCATGGACTCCGTCGAGCAGGCCATGCGTCAGGTCCTCCCCAACAACACACCCTGCCGCGTTCGCCGAACCGGCTGTCGCGACGTCAAGGTCTACTCGAACCACCTGACCTGCCTCTTCCCGCAGCACGGCCCCGGCAAGAAGCACGAGCGCACCATAGCCCTGGAGCCCTGGCAGCAGGAGATCGTGGACGCCCACCCCTGGGAGTTCCTGCGCGGCCTGATCCACTCCGACGGCTGCCGCATCACCAACTGGGCGACCCGCACGGTCGGTGGTGTCACGAAGCGCTACGAGTACCCGCGGTACTTCTTCACCAACACCTCGGCCGACATCATCGGCCTCTTCACCGCCACCCTCGACGCCGTCGGCGTCCAGTGGAAGCACGCCTCACGGTCCAACGGCGGCTTCAACATCTCCGTCGCCCGCAAGGACTCCGTGGCCCTCATGGACGCCCACATCGGCCCGAAGTGCTGACGGCGGCGCGACCCCACCGGGGCCGCGCCGCGACCGGGGGGGTTCAGGCGTCCAACGTCCCCACGTGGTGGACGCGGACGAGGTTGGTGGAGCCGGCGAGGCCGGGCGGGGATCCGGCGGTGATGACGACGATGTCGCCCTTCTGGCAGCGGCCCAGCGACAGCAGCGCCGCGTCGACCTGTTCGACCATCTGGTCCGTCGTAGGGGCGAACGGGCCGAGGAAGGTCTCCACGCCCCAGGTGAGGGCGAGTTGGCTGCGGACGGCCGGTTCGTAGGTGAAGGCGAGCACCGGGATCGGCGAGCGGTAGCGGGTCAGCCGGCGTGCGGTGTCGCCGGACTGGGTGAAGGCGATCAGGTACTTGGCGTGCAGGAAGTCGCCGATCTCGGCGGCCGCGCGGGCGACGGCGCCGCCCTGGGTGCGCGGCTTGCTGCCGGCGGTGAGCGGGGGCAGGCCGGCGGCGAGGATGTCGTTCTCGGCGGCTTCGATGATCCGGCCCATGGTCCTGACCGTCTCGACGGGGTACTTGCCGACGGAGGTCTCCCCGGAGAGCATCACCGCGTCCGTCCCGTCGAGGACGGCGTTGGCGACGTCGGAGGCCTCGGCGCGGGTCGGCCGGGAGGCGTTGATCATCGAGTCGAGCATCTGGGTGGCGACGATGACCGGCTTGGCGTTGCGGCGGGCCAGCTTGATAGCGCGCTTCTGGACCAGCGGGACCTGTTCGAGGGGCATCTCCACGCCCAGGTCGCCGCGGGCCACCATGATGCCGTCGAAGGCGTCGACGACGGATTCGAGGTTCTCCACCGCCTGCGGCTTCTCGATCTTGGCGATCACGGGGACGAAGCGCCCCTCCTCCGCCATGATCCGGTGGACGTCCTCGATGTCGCGCCCGCTCCGCACGAAGGAGAGCGCGACGAGGTCGGCGCCGGTGCGCAGCGCCCACCGCAGGTCGGCGACGTCCTTGTCGCTGAGTGCGGGGACGGAGACGGCGACGCCGGGGAGGTTGAGGCCCTTGTGGTCGGAGACCAGGCCGCCTTCGATGACGAGGCACCGCACCCGGGGTCCGTCGACGTCGACGACTTCGAGGGTGACGCGGCCGTCGTCGACGAGGATGCGTTCGCCGCGGCTGACGTCGCCGGCGAGTCCGGAGTAGGTGGTGCCGCAGATGTCCTTGTCCCCCACGACGCCGTTGTCGGTGGAGATGGTGAACTCGTCGCCGCGTTCGAGGAGTACCGGCCCGTGGGCGAAGGTGTCGAGCCGGATCTTCGGGCCTTGGAGGTCGGCGAGGACTCCGACGCTGCGGCCGGTCTCGTCGGCGGCTTTGCGGACGCGGCGGTAGCGTTCCTCGTGTTCGGCGTGCGTGCCGTGGCTGAGGTTGAGTCGGGCGATGTCCATCCCGGCGTCGACCAGGGTCTTGATCTGGTCGTACGAGTCGGTGGCGGGCCCGAGGGTACAGACGATTTTTGCTCGGCGCATAGTGCTGAGACTAGGCATTACCGGCGCGTAACGACGAGGCGGGTCCGGTCCCCGGGATGACCTTTGCCGTAAGGCGAGTTGAACAATCTGACACATTCTCGGACCGGTGTGCGAGAGCCTTCCGCGCCCCCCCTCCCGCCGGTCCCGTTCGGGGGCCTCCGGAGGTCGGTCGATGCGATTCCGTGAAGGGGTGTTCACCCGTCGTTCATCGTGGCTTCCGCGTCCGCTCCCCGCCCGGCGGGACGCTCGTCACCCCCGGGTGACGAGCCGGGGATTCCGGGCAACCACCCGGACGACGTAGCGGTCGCGGCCGAAGTCGCGTACGAGGGGGAGGCGTTCGGCATGAAACGGGCTCTGGGGGTGGTGGCGGCGCTGGCGCTGTTGGGCGGGGTGGCCTTCGCGCTGATCCCCGACGGCACGAAGGACCCCGATCCGGTGACGGTCTCCGGCCTGATCGGTTCGGAGAAGCGTGATTTCTTCGACGACCCCGCCGTCAAAGCCGAGTTGAAGAAGAACGGCCTGGTGGTCCGGGCGGATTCGACCGGTTCCTGGACGATGAGCGAGCAGGCGAAGAGCACCCCGTCGCTGGACTTCGCCTTCCCCGCGAGTGCCGCGCCGGCCCGGGAGATCCAGCGCAACTGGCAGCTGAAGGACTCTCCGCTGGTGCCGTTCTACTCGCCGCTGGTGATCGTGACGCACGAGCCGGCGGCGCGGGTCCTGGCGCAGGGCAAGCTGGCGCAGGAGGACCCCACGAGCCACATGTGGACGTTCCGGATGGACGCGTACGCGGCCGCGCTGAAGGAGGGCCGGAAGTGGACCGACCTGCCGGGCGCCGCCGAGCGCCCGGAGCTGGCCGGGCCGCTGTTCGTGTCCACGACGGATCCGGAGACCTCGTCGTCGGGCGCGCTGTACCTGGCCCTGCTCTCCTACGTCGCGGGCAACGACCAGGTGGTGCAGGACGACGCCGGGGTCAACGCCGTACGGCCGCTGCTGGGCACCGCCAACCGTCTCCAGGGCATGCAGAAGATCAGCAGCGACGAGCCGTTCCGGGACTTCTTCGCGGGCGTCGGCACCATGGTCTTCGCCTACGAGTCGCAGGCCGCCGCGCTGCCGCTGCGGCACAAGGACACCGGCGACATGGTGGTGATGTACCCGGACACCACCATCCAGTCCGACCACACCCTGGTGGCCCGTACGGACAACGGCCGCAAGCTGGCCGACCTGCTGGAGAACGACCCGGTGCTGCGCGCCCTGGAGGCCGGGTACGGCCTGCGGCCGCAGGCCGACCAGGACGCCTTCTGGCGCCTGATGCAGGACAAGACGCCGAAGTTCGCGCGTGACCTGAGGACCGCGGGGTTCAAGCAGGCCACGCTGCCGTCGCTGGACAACCTCAACAAGCTGATCGACGCGGCGAAGGGCGGGACCCCGAAGTGAACCTCCGGACGAAGCGCCGCGGCGGGCTCACCGCCGCCCTGGCGGCCGTGCTGGCCGCGGTGACCGCCTGCACCTCCTCCGGCGGCGATGCCGGCCCGAAGCCGACCGACCCGCCCGCCGAGACCGCCCGGCCGGGCGTGCTGCGCGTCCTGGCGGGCAGTGAACTGCAGGACCTGGCACCGGTGCTGGAGGAGGCCCGGAAGGCCACCGGGGTGACGGTGCAGTTCGCCTGGACGGGCACCCTGGACGGCGCGGACGCGGTGTCCGCGGGCCGGGCCGACGGCAAGTACGACGCGGTCTGGTTCCCGTCCAACCAGTACCTGCGGCTGGACCCGGCCGGGAAGTCCAAGGTGCTGTCCGAGACCCCGGTGATGGTCTCACCGGTGGCGGTCGGGGTGCGTTCCTCGGTGCTCGGCGAGCTGGGTTGGGGGGACGGCTCGAAGGTCACCTGGGCGCAGGTCGGTGACGCGGCCGCGGCCGGCAGGCTGACGTACGGGATGGCCGATCCCTCGCGGTCCAACTCCGGCTTCTCGACGCTGGTGGCGGTCGCCGCGGCGTTCTCCAAGGCGGACGGGGCGCTGGCCGAGGCGGACGTGCAGAAGGCGGCGCCGCAGCTGAAGCAGTTCTTCACCGGCCAGAAGCTGACGTCCGGCTCCTCGGGCTGGCTGGCCCAGGCGTACTCCCGCTCGGAGTCGGGCCTGGTGGGCGCGCTGGTGAACTACGAGTCGGTGCTGCTGTCGCTGAACAAGACGCTGCCGCCGCAGCAGCAGCTGACGGTGGTGCGCCCGCTGGACGGGGTGGTGTCGGCGGACTATCCGCTGTCGCTGCTGTCCTCGGCGGCGCCGGACCAGCGCGACGCCTTCCAGCGGCTGACCTCGTACCTGCTCAAGGAGGACGTGCAGAAACGCATCTCCGAGACGACGCTGCGCCGCCCCGCGACGGTGGGCGTGGCCCCGGCCGCCGGGCTGCCGACGGACCGCCGCCGGGAGCTGCCGTTCCCGGGCACCCGGGCGGTCGCGGACGGCCTGCTGGCCTCGTACCAGAACGACCTGCGCCGCCCGTCCCGGACGGTGTACGTGCTGGACACCTCGGGCTCGATGGAGGGTTCGCGGATCGCGGCGCTGAAGAGCGCGCTGGGCCGGCTGACGGGGGCGGACGACACCCGCGGGGTGCGCCGCTTCCGCAACCGCGAGGAGGTCACCCTGGTGTCCTTCGCGTCCTCGGTGAAGTGGTCCAAGACGCACGTGGTGCCGGCCACCGGCAGCCAGCCCGGTCCGCAGCAGGAGCTGGCGGCGATCAACGCGGACGTGCAGTCGCTGGCGGCCTCGGGCGGCACGGCGGTGTACGGCTCGCTGGAGGAGGCGTACCGGGTGATCGAGCGCCAGCAGGCCGCGGCGAACGACGACCGGTTCACCTCGATCGTGCTGATGACGGACGGGGAGAGCAACTCCGGTCCGACGGACGGCGACTTCAAGCGCTTCCACGACGGGCTGCCGGCCTGGGAGAAGTCGATCCCGGTGTTCCCGATCAGGTTCGGCGAGGCGGCGGTGTCCCAGCTGCAGGGGATCGCGGACGTCACCGGCGGCAAGCTGTTCGACGGTTCGGGCTCGCTGGACGGGGCGTTCGAGGAGATCCGTGGCTACCAGTGAGGCCGAGGCCGGGTTCGGCCGCAGGGCCCTGCGGTACCTGGAGTCGGGCAAGAACCTGGTCGGCTGCGCGGGTGGCGCAATCGGCCTGGGGCTGCACTTCGCCGGGCTCGGCGGGGCCTGGTGGCCGGGCGTGGTGGCCGGGCTGTACGGGGCGGGTGCGCTGCTGACGCCCGGCCGCACGGCCGAGCCGGACCCGTCCCCGGCCCCTCCTCCGCCGCCGGCCCCGGAGCCCCCGGAGCCGCGGCCCGAGCTGGACCAGCTGGCCGCGTACCTGGACTCGGTGTCCCCGCCCCCCGCCGCCGGCGTGGACGCGCTGATGGCCGCGCTGCGCGAGGCCGGCCCGAGCCCGGTGGCGGAGCGGATCATCCGGCACCGGCTGCCGCTCGCGGTGGCCGGCTACCTGCGGGCGCGGGCCTGGCAGCCGTGGGCGGGGCCGGGCGCCCCGGATCCGGCGGAGGAACTGGGCCGGGAGGTCGGCCTGCTGGCCGCCGAACTGGCCTGACCCCGGGACGCGAGGCCGGCCGCCCGCCGCCGAACCGGCCTGCCCGGGGCGGAAGCCCAGGTCAGGCCGGTGGGCGACGACATAGCACCCCCGTCCCCGCCCGTCGCCGTCACGAACGAGTCGCCAAGATCTCACCTCTTGGACAGGTCCGGGGACTATCCAGCGACCCGGCCCGCACGGCAGACTTCTACGCGCGTCCTTCTACGCGCGTCGACGCGTGGACGCACGCCTGATCACGTAACCAAGTTGACGGACGATCTGCCGTCGCCCCCACTCGGAGAGTCATCCATGCCCCTGAACCGCCGTGACTTCGTCACCCGGTCCGCCGCCACCGCCGCCGGCGCCGCCCTGGCGAGCGGTGCCGCCGTGGCCGCCGCCCCCTCCGCCGCGGCCGCCGAGCCGGACACGGCGGCCGCCAAGGGCCAGCACAAGCCGCGCAAGCAGTCCTTCACCGTCATGGGCACCACCGACCTGCACGGCCGGGTGCTCAACTGGGACTACTTCACGGACGCCGAGTACGTCGACAAGGCGCACAACGCGGTCGGCCTCGCCAAGATCTCCACCCTGGCCAACCAGGTGCGCGAGGAGAAGGGCTGGAACCGCTGCCTGCTGATCGACTCCGGTGACATCATCCAGGGCACCCAGCTGACCTACTACTACGCCCGGATCGAGCCGATCGCCACCGACGGCGACACCGTGCCGGACCACCCGATGGCCGTCGCCATGAACCTCATGGAGTACGACGCCGCCGCGCTCGGCAACCACGAGTTCAACTACGGCATCCCGACCGTGAAGGCCTTCGAGGACCAGCTGGAGTTCCCGCTGCTCGGCGCCAACGCGCTGCACGCGAAGAACGAGAAGCCGGCCTTCCCGCCGTACGTGATCAAGGAGCTGCATCTCGGCGAGGGCAAGCCGCTGAAGGTCGGCATCCTGGGCCTCACCAACCCGGGCATCGCCATCTGGGACAAGGCCAACGTCAGCGGGAAGATGGTCTTCCCGGGCATCGTGGAGACCGCCGCGAAGTACGTGCCGCGGATGAAGGCGGCGGGCGCGGACGTCATCGTGGTCTCGGCGCACTCCGGCATCGACGAGGCGACCACCTACGGCGACCAGCTGCCCTGGCCCGAGGACGCCTCCGGCGAGATGGCGGAGACCGTCCCGGACATCGACGCGGTGCTGGTGGGCCACACCCACAAGGAGGTGCCGCAGCGGCTGATCGTCAACAAGAAGACCGGCAAGACCGTCGTGCTCTCCGAGCCGCTCTGCTGGGGCCAGCGCCTGAGCTGCTTCGACTTCGAGGTCGAGCTCGCCGACGGCGCCTGGAAGGTCACCTCGGTCTCCTCGCGGGTGCTGAACTCCAACACCGTGCCGGAGAACCCGGAGATCACCAACGCGATCACCGAGCAGCACAAGAAGGTCGTCGCGTACGTCAACCAGAACATCGGCACCAGCAAGATCGAGCTGTCGATCGCCGAGTCCCGCTTCAAGGCCACCCCGATCATCGACCTGATCGGCAGGGTCCAGGCCGACGCCGTCAAGGCCGCGCTGGCCGGCGGCCAGTACGCCAACCTGCCGGTGCTCGCCCAGGCCGCCCCGTTCAACCGCACCGCCGTGATCCCGGCCGGCCAGGTCAAGCTGCGCGACGCCGCGGGCCTCTACATCTACGAGAACACCCTGGAGGCCCGCATCCTGACGGGCGCCCAGCTCAAGGACTACCTGGAGTTCTCGGCGAAGTACTACAACCAGCTCGCCCCGGGCGCCCCGGTCGACAAGGACGCCCTGACCGGCGCCGAGGCCACCCCGGACTACAACTACGACTCGGTCTACGGCCTGAGCTACGACATCGACATCGCCCAGCCGAAGGGCCAGCGGATCATCAACCTGTCCTTCCAGGGCAAGCCGATCGACCCCGCCGCCCAGTTCGTCCTGGCCGTCAACAACTACCGCGCCAACGGCGGCGGCAACTTCCCGCACGTCGCCAAGGCCAAGCTGGTCTGGTCGAACTCCGACGAGATCCGCAACACCATGATCGCCTGGGTGAAGGCCAAGGGCGTCCTGGACCCGGCCGACTTCTTCACCGACTCCTGGCGCCTCGTCCGCGCCGGCCAGCCGGTCTTCTGACCCGCCCGACTCCCCCCGAGGCGCCGCCGGGCCCCCGCCCGGCGGCGCCTCGCCGCGTCCGGGGCGGTGGCATGATGGCCGCATGATCGAGTCCGATCACCGCGTCCTCGCGTACGCACGCACCCTGGCCCCGCCATCGGGCTGGAAGGTCGAAGTCTCCGGCCGCACGATCATCGTCACGGCGCCCCCACCGACCGATCACGCGGGTAATCTCCGGATCGTCCGACGGCAGTTCGACGCGCACCGTCCCCCAGAGCTGATGCCGAGCGAGAACACCGACCTCGCCTCCCCGACCGTCGGCAAGCTACGCAACCCCGACCTCACTTATGTTCCGCTCTCGGTCCTCGAATCCGGCGGCAACGAGGTGCCCGCCGAGCAGGCGGCCATCGCGGTGGAGATCGTCTCCCCGTCCAACCCGGAGAACGACCTGGTCGGCAAGGTCCGCGACTACCCGCTGATGGACATCCCGCTGTACCTGGTGATCGACCCGCGCACGGGCGGCATCACGCTCTACTCCGACCCCTCCCCCACCGGCTACCACCGGCAGTGGAACGGCAAGTTCGGCGACCGCGTCCCGGTTCCCGCCCCCTTCGACTTCGAGCTCACCACCGACACCCTGCTCCGCTATCCGGCCTGACTCGCTCTCCCCGCGAGACGATCGGACATCTGACGGAGACTGGAGGATATTCATCGGCTCGCCCGCTCTCCCTATCGTTGAGCACATCGAGAACGGCCCCACGGGGGGCCGGGGTTGACCGGAGTGGGAGTGAGTGCGATGCGTGCGATCGTTCAGCGCGAGGTCGGCGGGCCCGAGGTCCTGGAGGTCGCCGAGGTCGAGCGCCCCCGGCTGCGGAGCGGCGAGGTGCTGGTGCGGGTGAAGGCCGCCGGGGTCAACCCGGTGGACGTGGCGGTGCGGGCGGGCCTGTTCCCGCTGCTGGGCGAGCCGCCCTTCACGGTGGGCTGGGACGTCTCCGGGATCGTGGCGGAGGCCGCGCCGGACGCCCGGTACCGGGTGGGCGAGGAGGTGTACGGGATGCCGTTCTTCCCGCGGGCCGCGAACGCCTATGCCGAGTACGTGGCCGCGCCCTCGCACCAGCTGGCCCGCAAGCCCGCCTCGCTGGACCACACCGCGGCCGCCGCCCTGCCGCTCGCGGCGCTGACGGCCTGGCAGGGCCTGGTGGACGCGGCGAAGGTGGACGAGGGGCAGCGGGTGCTGATCCACCGGGCGGCGGGGGGCGTCGGCCACCTCGCCGTACAGATCGCCAAGGCCCGCGGCGCACACGTGATCGCGCTGGCCAGCGAGCCCAAGCACGCCTTCCTGAAGGAGATCGGCGCCGACGAGGTCATCGACTACCGCACCACCGACTACACGCGGGCGGTCCAGGAGGTCGACGTCGTCTTCGACTCCTCCTCCGAGAACACCCGCGCGCTCGAGGTGCTGAAGCCGGGTGGCGTCCTGGTGAGCATCATGGAGCACCGCGACCGGGAGCTCGCCGCCGCGGTCGAGGCCGCCGGCCGTCGCTTCGCGGGCGTCTCGGTCGAGCCGGACCACCCCGCGCTGGAAGCGATCGCCGCCCTGGTGGACGAGGGCCGGATCCGCCCGCACGTCGCGCGGGCCTTCCCGCTGGCCGAGGCCGGCCGGGCGCACGAGCTGGTCGGCTCCGGTACCGTCCAGGGCAAGGTCGTCCTCACCGTCGACTGAGGACCGAGGACCGAGAGACAGACCGAAGGCACCCAAGGGGGACGGGCGTTGGACATCCTGACCGAGGCGCTGGGCTCGATGCGGACGGCGTACCCGTCCTCCGTCCGCACCGAGGGCCGCGCGCCCTGGGCACTGCGCCTGCCCCCGGTGCTCGGCGCCGGCTTCCACGTGGTGCTGTACGGGACCTGCTGGCTGATCCCGCTGGGCTCGGGCCCCGAACCCGCGCGGCAGGGGCCGATGGCGCTCAGCCCGGGCGACGTCGTCTTCCTGCGGGACGGCCGGGGCCACGTCCTGGCCGACCACCCCGACACGCCCCCGGTGGACGCCCGGCAGTGCGTGAAGGACTCCGCCCCGCCGATCGGCACCGTGTCGCTGGGCGGCGACGGCGCCCGCACCAGCCTGCTGTGCGGCAACTACCACCTGGACCAGGGCCGTCCGCACCCGATGGTCCGCCAGCTGCCGGCCCTGATCCACCTGCCGACCCGGCACGGTCGCCACCCCGAACTGGCCGCCGCCGTGCAGCTGTTGGGCTCCGAGCTGGAGAACCCCCGGATCGGCTCCACCGGTATCGTCCCGGCGCTGATCGACTCGCTGCTGCTGTACATCCTGCGGGCCTGGTTCGAGGACCAGCCCGCCGCGACGGCGGCCGGCTGGGCGGCGGCGCTCCGGGACGCCGCCGTGGCCCCGGCCCTGGTGGCGATCCACGAGGCGCCGGCCACCCCGTGGACGGTGGAGTCGCTGGCCGACCGGGCGGGCCTGTCCCGGGCCGCCTTCGCCCGCCGCTTCACCACGATGGTGGGCGAGCCGCCGATGGCGTACCTGACCCGCTGGCGGATGACCACGGCGGCCCGGCTGCTGCGCGAGTCGGAGGCGCCGCTGACCTCGGTCGCGGCGCAGACCGGCTACGGCTCCGAGTACGCCTTCGCGAAGGCGTTCAAGCGGGAGTTCGGCCAGGCCCCCGGCGGCTACCGCCGGGAGGCCCGCGCCGCCTGAACGTCCGCCGCCTGAGCGTCCCCCACCGGCAAGGGGATCAGAACGGGAACGCCGCCCGCCCGTGCTGCACCGAGATCCACTTCAGCGTGGTGAAGGCGTCCACGGTGGACTCCCCGTTGAGCCGCCCGACGCCGGAGTTCTTCTCCCCGCCGAACGGCACCCCCGGCTCGTCCGCGATGGTCCCGCCGTTGACGTGGATCATGCCGGTCTCGATCCGCTGGGCGAGCCGCACCCCGCGCTCGACGTCCGCGGTGTGCACCGCCCCGCTGAGCCCGAACGGCGTGGCGTTGGCGAGCCGTACGGCCTCCTCCTCGCCGTCGAAGGGCACCACCAGCACCACCGGGCCGAACAGTTCACGCTGCAGGATCGGCGCGTCCTCGGCGAGGCCGGTGAGCACGGTGGGCGCCATCAGGCTGCCGGTGGTGGTGCCGCGCAGCAGCGCGGTGGCACCGGCGGCGACCGCCTGGTCGACCTGGGTGGTGAGGGCGTCGGCCTGGACGGAGTTGATCAGCGGGCCGATGTGGGTGGCCGGGTCCTTCGGGTCGCCGACGGTGAGCGAGGCGATCTTGGCGACGAACTTCTCGGTGAACTCGGCCTCGACGCTCCGGTCCACCAGCACGCGGTTGGCGGACATGCAGACCTGGCCCTGGTGGACGAAGCGGCTGAACACGGCCGCGTCCACGGCGTAGTCGAGGTCGGCGTCGTCCAGCACGATCAGCGCGCTGTTGCCGCCGAGCTCCAGGACCGACCGCTTGAAGTGCGCGGCGGCGACGGTGCCGACGTGCCGGCCGACCTTGTCGGAGCCGGTGAAGGAGATCACCTTGGGCACCGGGTGCTCGATGAAGCTGTCGCCGATCTCGGCGATGTCGGTGATCACCACGTTCAGCACGCCGGGCGGCAGGCCGGCGTCCTCGAAGATCTTCGCGATCAGGCCGCCGCCGACCACCGGGGTCTCCTGGTGCGGCTTGAGGACCACGCCGTTGCCGAGGGCGAGCGCCGGGGCGACCGCCTTGAGCGCCAGGAACAGCGGGAAGTTGAACGGGCTGATCACGCCGACCACGCCGACCGGGAGCCGGTAGAGCCGGTTCTCCTTGCCGGGGGCGGGCGAGGGCAGCAGTCGGCCCTCGGCGGCCACCGCCAGGTGCAGGCACTCCCGCAGCACGTCCTTGACCAGGGAGAGTTCGAAGCCCGCCTTCAGCGCGGTGCCGCCCAGCTCGGCCGTGATCGCCGCGACGATCTGCGGCTCGCGCTCCTCGAACAGGCGCAGCGCGCGCTCGAAGACCAGCCGCCGCCGGTAGGGGTTGGTGGCGGCCCACCCCTTCTGGGCGTGCTCGGCGGCGCGGTAGGCGCGGTCGACCTCGTCGACGGTGGCGACGGTGATGGTGGCGAGTTTCTCGCCGGTGTAGGGGTCGACGTCGACGATGTCCCAGGAGCCGCTGCCGCTGCACCACTCGCCGTCGATGTACTGCAGCGCCAACTCGGAGAAGTACGACATCTGATCCCTCTCATGCACCGACCTGATGAGATGTCATCGTACTGATGTGTCACAGCTCCTGGCGCACCGCGTGCAGCAGTTCGCGGGTCCGCCGCGGGTCCAGGCTGTCGGCGACCAGGTCGGCCATGGCGTGCCGGTACTCGGCGACCTCGGCGGGCTTGTCCAGGTAGAGCGCGGTGGTGAACTGCTCCAGGTAGACGACGTCGGAGAGCTCCGGCTCGGCGAAGCCCAGCACGGTGAAGGCGCCGCTCTCGGCGGACAGCCCGGCGTTGCCGAGGGGCAGCACCTGCAGCCGCACGTTGGGCAGTTCGCCGAGTTCCAGCAGCCGGTCCAGCTGGCCGCGCATCAGCCCGGGCCCGCCCCAGGGGCGGCGCAGCGCGGCCTCGTCCAGCACGGCGACCAACTGCGGCGCGCGCTCGCCGGTGAGCACCGCCTGGCGCTTGAGCCGTACGTCGACCCGGCGCTCGATCTCCTCGGCGCCGTGGTCGTGGCAGCCGGCGGTGACGACGGCCCGGGCGTAGTCGGCGGTCTGCAGCAGCCCGTGGACGAACTGGACCTCGTAGCTGTGGATCTCGGTGGCGGCCTCCTCCAGCCCGAGGTAGTTCTGGAACCAGCCGGGGAGTACGTCGCCGTACTCGTGCCACCAGGAGTTGGCGTTGGCGTCGCGGACGAGCCCGAGGACCGTGGCGCGCTCCTGCTCGGCCTCGACGCCGTAGAGGGTGAGCAGATCGGCGACGTCGCGCTCCTTGAAGCCGACCCGGCCGAGTTCCATGCGGCTGATCTTGGACTCCGAGGCGCGGATCGAGTATCCGGCCTCCTCCCGGCTGACGCCCCTGGCCTCCCGGAGCTTGCGCAGCTGGGTTCCGAGCAGCAGACGTCGAACCGTCGCGCCTCCGCCTGCCTGAGTCGTGCCCATCGAAGTCACCCTCCGCACTCGCGCAGCCCCCCGGCCGTCGGCGGCAGTCTGCCACCTGGCACCGACGAACAACAGCCCGTCCCGCGACGGTTTCCAGCCGCTGTGAGAAGCCTGTGATTCCGCTGGGAACCGACCCTCGGCACACGAACCGCGAAACCCGATGCCCCCGGCCCACCCCGCTCGCGCGCGGCTCCCCCACGCCCGCCTTCCGTGGCGGGAAACACCCCTCCCCGCACGGCCCCGGACCGACCCCCTCCCCGGACGGGCTCCGAAGCCGACCCCCGCCCCTCGCGCCCCTCCCCGAGCGCGACGACACACCACCCCCCGACCAATCCCCCACTCCCCGGCAACCCCCGGAAAACGCGACGGCGCCCGCCCTCCAACTGGTCGGGGAAGAGGGCAGGCGCCAGGAGACCGCGTTGGCCCGGCGACGCTGGCGGGGGCAGCGGGTTGAGCTCCCGGCGATGCGGCGCCGGGGGTTCGGGGTGGGCCGGTCGGACCGTCAGACCACCAGGGGGCGGTCCGTGGGTCGGATCGGGGCGGGAAGCGGGGTCTTGCCGCCCAGGTACTTGTCCACCGCGGCGGCGGCCGAACGGCCTTCCGCGATGGCCCAGACGATCAGCGACTGGCCTCGGCCGGCGTCTCCGCAGACGTACACGCCATCGACATTGGTGGCGAACCGGCCGTCGCGGGCAATGTTACCCCGCGCGTCGAGGTCGACTCCCAGCTGCTCGACGAGCCCGTTCTTCACGTCCGTGCCGGTGAAGCCCATGGCCAGGGTGACCAGCTGGGCCGGGATGGCGCGCTCGGTGCCCGGTACCGGCTCGAACCGGCCGTCCTTGAACTCCACCTCGACCAGGTGCAGTTCCTGGACGTTGCCGTCCTCGTCGCCGGTGAAGCGGGTGGTGTTGACGGAGTAGATCCGCTCGCCGCCCTCCTCGTGGGCGGAGGTGACCTTGTAGGTCATCGGCATGGTGGGCCACGGCTGGTGTCCGGGCCGCTCCTCGCCGGGCCGCGGCATGATCTCCAGCTGGGTCACCGAGAGGGCGCCCTGCCGGTGGGCGGTGCCGACGCAGTCCGCGCCGGTGTCGCCGCCGCCGATGACCACGACGTGCTTGCCCTTGGCGCTGATCGGGGCTTCGACGTAGTCGCCCTCCTGCACCTTGTTGGCCAGCGGCAGGTACTCCATGGCCTGGTGGATGCCGTTGAGCTCGCGCCCGGGCACCGGCAGGTCGCGGGCGGTGGTGGCGCCGGCCGCGACGACGACGGCGTCGAAGCGCTCGCGCAGCTGCTGCCCGGTGATGTCCTCGCCGACGTGCACGCCGGTGCGGAACCGGGTGCCCTCCGCCCGCATCTGCTCGATGCGGCGGTTGATGTGGCGCTTCTCCATCTTGAACTCGGGGATGCCGTAGCGCAGCAGTCCGCCGATGCGGTCGGCCCGCTCGTACACCACGACGGTGTGTCCGGCGCGGGTGAGCTGCTGGGCGACCGCGAGGCCGGCCGGGCCGGAGCCGACGACGGCGACGGTCTTGCCGGAGAGGCGCTCGGGCACCTGCGGGGTGACGCCGCCGCGGTCCCAGGCCTTGTCGATGATGGTGACCTCGACGTTCTTGATGGTCACCGCGTCCTGGTTGATGCCGAGGACGCACGCGGACTCGCACGGCGCCGGGCACAGGCGGCCCGTGAACTCCGGGAAGTTGTTGGTGGCGTGCAGCCGCTCGATCGCGCCGGCCCAGTCGTCCCGGTAGGCGAGGTCGTTCCACTCGGGGATGAGGTTCCCGAGCGGGCAGCCGTTGTGGCAGAACGGGATGCCGCAGTCCATGCAGCGGCCGGCCTGCTTGGTGATGATCGGCAGGAGGCTGCGCTCGACGTAGACCTCGTTCCAGTCCTTGATCCGGACGTCGACCGGGCGGCGCTCCGCCAGCTGCTTGGGCGTGGTCAGGAAGCCCTTGGGGTCAGCCATTAGCCGCCTCCATCATCTTGCGAGTGGTCTCGGTCTCGGAGAGGCCATCGCGCTCAGCGGCGTCCTTGGCGGCGAGCACTGCCTTGTAGTCGGTCGGCATGATCTTGGAGAAGCGGGAGACCCCGCTGCCCCAGTCGGCCAGGAGTTCGGCGGCCACGGTGGAGCCGGTCTCCTCGTAGTGCTGCTGCACGGTCTCGCGCAGCCAGTCGCGGTCGGCGGCGGTGGGGGCTTCGATGCCCACCATGCCGTCGTTGACGTTGGCGGGGCGCAGGTCGAGGACGTACGCGATGCCGCCGGACATGCCGGCCGCGAGGTTGCGTCCGGTCTCGCCGAGGATGACGACCCGGCCGCCGGTCATGTACTCCAGGCCGTGGTCACCGACGCCCTCGACGACCAGGGTGGCGCCGGAGTTGCGGACGGCGAAGCGCTCGCCGGCCTTGCCGCGCAGGTGGATCCGGCCGGAGGTGGCGCCGTAGCCGATGGTGTTGCCGGCGATGACGTGGTTCTGGGCGTCGTTGCCGATGGCCGCGGCCTCGCGGGCGGGGCGGACGACCACGACGCCGCCGGAGAGGCCCTTGCCGACGTAGTCGTTGGCGTCGCCCTCCAGCCGCAGGGTGATCCCCTTCGGCACGAAGGCGCCGAAGGACTGGCCGGCCGAGCCGGTGAAGGTGACGTCGATGGTCCCCTCCGGCAGGCCTTCGCCGCGGTACCGCTTGGTCACCTCGTGGCCGAGCATGGTGCCGACCGTGCGGTTGACGTTGCGGATCGGCAGCTGGATCCGGACGGCCTCGCCGCGCACCAGGGCGTCCTCGGCCAGCTCGATCAGCTGGTTGTCGAGGGCCTTGTCGAGCGCGTGGTCCTGGGTGGTGGTGCAGTGGCGCGCGGCGCCCTCGGGCAGCTCCGGCACGTGGAAGAGCGGGGCCAGGTCGAGCCCGGCGGCCTTCCAGTGGTCGATCGCGGCCTGCGGGTTGATGTGCTCGGCGTGGCCGACGGCCTCCTCGATCGAGCGGAAGCCCAGCGAGGCCAGGATCTCCCGGACCTCCTCGGCGATGAACTCGAAGAAGTTGACGACGAATTCGGGCTTGCCGGAGAAGCGGTCGCGCAGCACCGGGTTCTGGGTGGCGACGCCGACCGGGCAGGTGTCCAGGTGGCAGACGCGCATCATGATGCAGCCGGAGACGACCAGCGGGGCGGTCGCGAAGCCGAACTCCTCGGCGCCGAGCAGCGCGGCGATGACGACGTCGCGGCCGGTCTTCAGCTGCCCGTCGGTCTGCACCACGATGCGGTCGCGCAGCCCGTTCAGCAGCAGCGTCTGCTGGGTCTCGGCGAGGCCGAGCTCCCAGGGGCCGCCGGCGTGCTTGAGCGAGGTGAGCGGCGAGGCACCGGTGCCACCGTCGTGGCCGGAGACCAGCACCACGTCCGCGTGCGCCTTGGACACACCCGCCGCGACCGTCCCGACGCCGACCTCGGAGACCAGCTTCACGTGGATGCGGGCCGCCGGGTTGGCGTTCTTGAGGTCGTGGATCAGCTGCGCCAGGTCCTCGATCGAGTAGATGTCGTGGTGCGGCGGCGGGGAGATCAGGCCGACGCCCGGGGTGGAGTGCCGGGTCTTGGCGACCCAGGGGTACACCTTGTGGCCGGGCAGCTGGCCGCCCTCGCCGGGCTTGGCGCCCTGGGCCATCTTGATCTGGATGTCGTCCGCGTTGACCAGGTACTCGGAGGTGACGCCGAAGCGGCCGGAGGCGACCTGCTTGATCGCCGAGCGGCGCTCCGGGTCGTACAGGCGGTCCGGGTCCTCGCCGCCCTCGCCGGTGTTGGACTTGCCGCCGAGGCGGTTCATCGCGATGGCGAGGGTCTCGTGGGCCTCGCGCGAGATCGAGCCGTACGACATGGCGCCGGTGGAGAAGCGCTTGACGATCTCGGAGACCGGCTCGACCTCCTCGACCGGGATCGCCTCGCGGCCGAGGCCGTCCAGCTGGAAGAGGCCGCGCAGGGTCATCAGGCGGGCGGACTGCTCGTTCACCCGGTCCGTGTACTGCTTGAAGATGTCGTACCGGCGGTTGCGGGTGGCGTGCTGCAGCCGGAAGACGGTGTCCGGGTCGAACAGGTGCGGCTCGCCCTCGCGGCGCCACTGGTACTCGCCACCGATCTCCAGCGCGCGGTGCGCGGCGGGGATGCCGGAGGCGGGGTAGGCCTTGGCGTGCCGGGCGGCGGTCTCCTTGGCGATCTCGTCCAGGCCGATGCCGCCGAGCTTGCTGGTGGTGCCGGCGAAGTAGCCGTCGACCAGGTCCTGCGACAGCCCGATGGCCTCGAAGACCTGGGCGCCGCGGTAGGAGGCGACGGTCGAGATGCCCATCTTGGACATGACCTTGAGCACGCCCTTGCCGAGCGCCTTGATCAGGTTCTTGATGGCCCTCTCGGGCTCGACGCCCTGGATGAAGACGCCCTGCGCGACGAGGTCCTCGACCGACTCCATGGCCAGGTACGGGTTGACAGCGCCGGCGCCGTAACCGATCAGCAGCGCGACGTGGTGCACCTCGCGGACGTCGCCCGCCTCGACCAGCAGCGACACCTGGGTGCGCTGCTTGGTGCGGATCAGGTGGTGGTGGATCGCGGAGGTGAGCAGCAGCGAGGGGATCGGGGCGTGCTCGGCGTCCGAGTGCCGGTCCGACAGGACGATGATCCGCGCGCCGTCGGCGATCGCGGCGTCGGCCTCGGCGGCGATCTCCGCCAGCCGGGAGGCCAGGCCGTCCCCACCGGAGGAGACCTTGTACAGGCCGGACAGCGTGACGGCCTTCAGGCCGGGCTGGTCCCCGTCGGCGTTGATGTGGACGAGCTTGGCCAGCTCGTCGTTGTCGATCACCGGGAAGGTGATGCCGACCGAGCGGCAGGAGGCGGACTCGGCGGCCAGCAGGTTGCCCTCGGGGCCGAGGTTGGAGAGCAGCGAGGTGACGAGCTCCTCGCGGATGGCGTCCAGCGGCGGGTTGGTGACCTGCGCGAAGAGCTGCACGAAGTAGTCGAACAGCAGGCGCGGCTTCTCGCTGAGCGCGGCGATCGGCGAGTCGGTGCCCATCGAACCGAGCGCCTCGGCACCGGTCCTGGCCATCGGCGCCAGGATGACCCGCAGCTCCTCCTCGGTGTAGCCGAAGGTCTGCTGGCGACGGGTGACGGAGGCGTGGGTGTGCGCGATGTGCTCGCGCTCGGGGAGCTTGGCCAGCTGGATCTGCCCGGCGCCGACCCACTCCTCGTAGGGGTGCTCGGCGGCGAGGGCGGACTTGATCTCCTCGTCGTCGACGATGCGGCCCTCGGCGGTGTCGATCAGGAACATCCGGCCGGGCTGCAGGCGGCCCTTCCTGGCGACCTTCTCCTGGTCGAGGTCGAGCACGCCGACCTCGGAGGAGAGCACGACCAGGCCGTCCTCGGTGATCCAGTACCGGGCCGGGCGCAGGCCGTTGCGGTCGAGCACGGCGCCGATCTGGGTGCCGTCGGTGAAGGTGACGCAGGCCGGGCCGTCCCACGGCTCCATGAGGTTGGAGTGGTACTGGTAGAACGCGCGGCGGGCCGGGTCCATGGTGGCGTGGTTCTCCCACGCCTCCGGGATCATCATCAGCACCGAGTGCGGCAGCGAGCGGCCGCCGAGGTGGAGCAGCTCCAGGACCTCGTCGAACGAGGCCGAGTCCGAGTGGTCCGGCGTGCAGATCGGGAAGATCCGCTCCAGACCCCGCCCGTTCCTGTTGGCCGGGATCAGGTCCGTGGCCAGCTGCGACTCCCGCGCCCGCATCCAGTTCCGGTTGCCCTTGACCGTGTTGATCTCGCCGTTGTGCGCGACGAAGCGGTACGGGTGGGCGAGCGGCCAGCTCGGGAAGGTGTTGGTGGAGAACCGCGAGTGCACCAGGCCGATCGCGGACGCGTAGCTGCGGTCCGACAGGTCGGGGAAGAAGGGCTCCAGCTGGCCGGTGGTCAGCATGCCCTTGTAGACGATGGTGCGGGCGGACAGCGAGGGGAAGTACACCCCGGCCTCGCGCTCGGCCCGCTTGCGCACCACGAACGCGACCCGGTCCAGCCCGATGCCGGCCAGTCCCTCCCGCGCCAGGAAGACCTGCCGGAACCGCGGCATCACCGACCGCGCGGTGGCCCCGAGCAGGTCGGGGGTGACCGGGACGTCGCGCCAGCCGAGGACGGTCAGGTCCTCCTCGGCGGCGATGGCCTCGATCTGCGCGACGGCGGCGGCATCCGCCTCGTCCTCGTCCGGCAGGAAGGCGATGCCCACCGCGTAGGCCCCGGCCTCCGGGAGTTCGAAGGAGACCTTCCCGCGCAGGAAGGCGTCCGGGATCTGGGTCAGGATGCCCGCGCCGTCACCGGAGTCCGGCTCGGCGCCGGTGGCGCCCCGGTGCTCCAGGTTGCGCAGGACGGTCAGCGCCTGCTCGACGATGGTGTGGTCGGCGATGCCGGTCAGCGTGGCGACGAAACCGACGCCACAGGCGTCGTGCTCGTTTCGCGGGTCGTACAGGCCCTGAGCAGCAGGTCGCGCATCCGGCACGAGCCCGTACGGCCGGGGGGCCTGGGGCTCGTTGGCGGAGTGCATGGATGCAGACAGCATCGGCTCTCCCGTCGTCGTCTTTCGGCAAGTTGGTGCAAGTAGGGACGACGTTGGCCCTGATGCGATGGTGCGGTTTCGTGCAAGTTACATGATGCCCAGGATCCCGAGAAGCGGAATATCCCGTCCACATGGCGGGACGAGGCGCAGGTCAGGGGGTGTGGGAAGAAGGACGTGCCACAGTGCACGTCCCGACGATTGTGCCCAACCACCCACGGCCTGAAACAGGGGCGAAACCGGATCGCCACACACGCCGATCATGGCGGCCTGCGAATCCATTCCGGGAGCCCGCCCGCGGATGCGAATCCGCGGCTTCGAGGCCCGGATGCTGAGACTAGGCCAGGCATGACACGACGCCCATGTGTGAAACGTCACGCATTGGCCAGCATAATCATGCACAGTTCTGGGTCATCCCACATGCCCTCCGATCAGCCACCCCAGCAGGTAGGTCACCCCGGCCGCGGCCCCGCCCAGCACCAGCTGCCGCAGCCCGCTGAACCACCAGCTGCGCGCCGTCACCCGGGCCACCACGGCGCCGCACAGGAACAGCCCGGCGGCGGCCAGCACCAGCGCGGGCAGCAGCGAGGTCGCGCCCAGCAGGTACGGCAGCAGCGGCAGCAGCGCGCCGAGCGCGAAGCACAGGAACGACGAACCGGCCGCGACCAGCGGCGAGGGCAGGTCCGTGGGGTCGACGCCCAACTCCTCGCGGGCGTGCACCTCCAGCGCCAGCTCCGGGTCGGCGGACAGCTGCCGGGCCACCTCGTGCGCGAGCTCCGGGTCCACCCCCCGCGACACGTACAGCTGCGCCAGCTCGGCCAGCTCGCCGTGCGGGTTGCGGCTCAGCTCCAGCCGCTCGGCCTCGATCTCGGCCTGCACCAGCTCCCGCTGCGAGGCCACCGAGGTGTACTCTCCCGCCGCCATCGAGCAGGCCCCGGCCGCCAGGCCCGCCAGCCCGGTGAGGATCACCGTCCCGTTGGAGACCGCACCGCCGACCACCCCGGTCATCAGCGCGAAGTTGGACACCAGCCCGTCCACCGCGCCGAACACGGCCGGGCGCAGCCAGCCCCCGTTGACGTCCCGGTGGTGGCCGGCCGCGGGTATCCGGGGCTGGTGTCCGGCGTCCGCCTCCAGCGTGATCACACTCATCGTCTCTTCCCCTCCGTCGTGGTTCGTCCGCCTTGACCGTAGCCCCCTTGACCTGGGCATTTCCAGCAAAGTAAGGCTGTCCGAACACGGCTGGGGCCACCCTTCGCAAACCTCGCGAAGGGTGGCCCCAGCCGGAAAAAGCCCCAGGTCAGATCGGGTTCTTGACGTCCTTGTCGGCAACCACCGCATCCGCCTTCTCGTCCGAAGGCCGGGACGGCTTCTCCTCGCCGTCCCCCGTCTCCTCCTCGTGCGCGGCCGGATCGATGCTCGCCGGATCCTCCCGCCCGGGCCGCTTCTTCCCGACGACCACCAGGTACGCCACCGCACCCAGGAACACCACGATGGAGGTCCAGTCGTTCAACCGCAGGCCGAAGTAGACGTGCGCCGGGTCCGTCCGCAGCCACTCGGTCCAGAACCGGCCGACCGTGTACGCGGCCACGTACAGCGCGAAGGCCCGGCCGTGGCCCAGCGTGAACTTCCGGTCCGCCCAGATCACCAGCAGCGCGACGAGCACGCACCACAGCGACTCGTACAGGAAGGTCGGGTGGAACACGCCGTCCACGACGGTGCCGTCCGGCAGCACCTTGTGGATCTTCAGGCCCCACGGCAGCGTGGTGTCCCGGCCGTACAGCTCCTGGTTGAAGTAGTTGCCCCAGCGGCCGATCGCCTGGGCGAGCGCGATGCCCGGCGCGATGGCGTCGGCGTAGGCGGGCAGCGGAACGCCCCGGCGGCGGGCGCCGATCCAGGCGCCGACCGCGCCCAGCGCGATCGCGCCCCAGATCCCGAGGCCGCCCTCCCAGATCTTGAAGGCGTTCCAGGGGTTCCTGCCCTCACCGAAGTACAGCTGGTGGTCGGTGATCACGTGGTACAGGCGGCCGCCGAGCAGGCCGAACGGCACGGCCCACACGGCGATGTCGCCGACCGTGTGCTTGGCACCGCCCCGGGCGACCCAGCGCTTGCTGCCGAGCCAGACGGCGACGACGACACCGAGGATGATGCAGAAGGCGTAGGCGCGCAGCGGGACCGGTCCGAGGTACAGGACGCCCCGCGACGGGCTGGGAATGTAGGCGATATCCATGGCGGTTCCGACGCTACAGGGTCGACGCGTCCCGCCGGACACCCCCGGGGTCACAGAAACCGAACAACAGCGGACGCCGCCCCCTCCGGACGGGGAGGGAGCGGCGTCCGGGTCCGGGGCTCAGCCGGCGTTCGGCGACGGGTTGTTGGACTCCGAGGCGGTGCTGGTCGGCGCCGGCGTCTGCCCGTGCGAGCCCGCCGTACCGGGCTGCTTGCCCTGGTTCGCGGCGTCCACCCACTTCGCCAGGTTCTCCGGGGTGATCTCCTCGTTGCCGTTCTTCGGGTAGATCGGCTGGCCGTTGAGCAGCACGGTCGGGGTGGACTTGTAGCTGGACTTGTCGAAGTCCTGCTGCACCGAGGACACCCATCCGCCGTACTTGTTGTCGTTGACGCAGGCCTCGAACTCGGGGGTGTCGAGACCGTTGACCTGCTTCGACAGGTTGATCAGCACGGCCTTGTTGCCGAAGGCGTCGTTGGTCTCCTCCGGCTGGTTCCGGTAGAGCACGTCGTGGAAGTCCCGGAAGTGCCCGGCGTCCTGGGCGCAGGCCAGCGCGTTGGCGCCGGCCTTGGAGCCCTTGCCCGGCACGGCCCGGTCGATGAACGACACGATGTGGTAGTTGGTGTAGATCTTGCCGGCGTCTTCCAGCTGGTCGACGGTCGGCGAGAACTCCCGCTCGAAGCTGCCGCAGGCGGGGCAGCGCGGGTCCTCGTACACGGTCAGCACGGACGGCGCGTTGCCCGCCCCGACCGGGATGACCAGGTTCTTGTCGCCGATGGTCCCGGCCGGGGCGGCGGTCGGGGTCTCCGGCTTGGAGCGCTCGTTCTGCACCACGACACCGGCGATCACGGCGGCGGCGATCACCACGAGCACGACGCCCCCGACGATCAGCTTCTTCCTGCGCTTGGACGAGGCCTCCTCGGCCGCCCGTTGCTCCAGCATCCGCTCGCGGGCGGTGCGCTTGCCTTCTCGGTTCTTCTCGCTCATTGCCTTGACATCCATCGGGGGCCTTCGTCGGGTGCGGGGATGGGGTACGACGGTCAGCCGGCCAGCCAGCCGTCCACCGAGAACCGGGTACGGGGCCGCCACAGCAGCCACCCGGACAGCAACAGGAACCCGGTGTCGCGCAGGATCTCCTGCAGGTACTCGGTCTTGGACTCGTCGACGTGCCCGCCGCCACCGAAGCAGCCGCAGTCGATCGAGATGCCGCGCGCCCAGGCCGAGGCGATCCCGGCGATGAACACGAGCAGCAGCACCGCGGACACCCCGGCGACCAGCCGGACACCGAGCCCGATCACCAACAGCAGCGCGAGCGCCAGCTCCAGGAACGGCAAGCCGTAACCGATCGGCTTGACCAGGCCCTCGGGCAGGATCTCGTAGGCACGCACGGCCTGGGCGGCCTCCGCCGGATCGGACACCTTCGCCAACCCGGCCCACCCCCACACCACCGCCAGCCCGAGCCGGACGACCGTGCTCAGCCACTCACTCCAGACCGGCACCGGCCGCCCCGCCGTCGGCGTGGGCGCGGAGCCACCGGGCCGCGCGGCCATCAGGGAACCCCCCTCGGGAAACTCGTTCACTCCCTGATGAACCGTAGGGGATGAAGGCCGGTTCCTCCGTATTCAGGAATTAAGCCGGATGAGTGACATTCAGCCCGAATGATCCGAACACGTGCCCCTCACCGACACCCCGACATCCGCCCCGGATCGAACAACTCCGGCCGCCCCTCGTGCTGCGCGTCCCACCTCGCCGCCTCCGCACACGCGACCGCCTCCCGCTCCGCCCGCTCCGCCCCCCGCTTGGCCAACGCCTGCCCCACCTCCGCATGCGCCCCGACCGCAGCCCCCAACGCCAGCGCGGCCGCCGCCGCCCGCAACAGAACGGCCAGATGAAGACCCCGCACCGGCTCACCCCTTCACTAGCCCCGCAACCCCCGCGCACGTCGTTCGTGCACTCGTCCCTCCACTCAACGCCCGTCAACCCCGCCTGATGCGTGTCGCCACCCCTCTTCACCCATTCGGGGCCACCCCCGAGTCAACCCACCACCATCACCCACCCCCAACACCCCACCCACCCCCAACACCCCACCCACCTCCCTCCCCCCCCTCCTCACCCGCCCCAGCGAGAGGGACGCGCTGCGGAAGGGGCGGCGCAGGGGGTGGCCCGGAGAGGGGCGTTGCGGGTGATTTTCAGACTGCCAACGGCGCCCAACCCC
>NZ_JBIWJF010000034.1:0-88523 GCF_044764985.1 Kitasatospora sp. NPDC093550 | reverse complement strand
GGACAGCGGCGACGTCGCGTACACCTCGCCGGTGGTCGGGTCGACGATGTCGAGGGTGCGGCCGTCGGCCGCGTCGACGAACTCACCGTTGATGTAGTTGCGCAGCGTGCGAAGGTCGCTCACGGATCTCTCCTCGGTCTGGGCCTGCGGCATTGCAGATTCCGGCGCCATGGTACGTCGGCGGATCCGACGCACGAAGGGTGCCGAGTGGCCGGGCCCGAATCGGCGCGGTCCACTGGTGGCGGTACGCGCGGCGCCCGGCGGGGCCGCGCGCGTACCGTGCCAGGGTAGCCGTACGACTGCCGTTATCGACAGGCCGAGTGGTCGAAGGCGATGAAATCCGTATGCGATTTCCAAGATCGCGACGAAATCAGCAGTTTCCTCGCTTGCGAACGCGGAAGCGATCAGGCACAGTGGCCGCGTGGCCAACCGTGACCGGAACGCCAGCGTTCCCCTCGACGCCGCCTCCAAGGCGATCATCGAGCAGCTCCAGGAGGACGGGCGTCGCCCGTACGCCGCCATCGGCAAGGCCGTCGGCCTGTCCGAGGCGGCCGTGCGGCAGCGCGTCCAGAAGCTGCTCGACCAGGGCGTGATGCAGATCGTCGCCGTCACGGACCCGCTCACCGTCGGCTTCACCCGCCAGGCGATGGTCGGGATCCGGGTCGAGGGTGACATCGAGCCCGTCGCCGACGCGCTGGCCGCCCTCGACGAGGTCGACTACGTCGTCTGCACCGCAGGCTCGTTCGACCTCCTGGCCGAACTGGTCTGCGAGGACGACGAGCACCTGCTCGAACTGATCAACAAGCGCATCCGCGCGCTTCCCGGCGTGCGGAGCACCGAGAGCTTCGTTTACCTGAAGCTCCGGAAACAGACCTACACCTGGGGCACCCGATGACAGCCGACCCGGCGCAGAAGGACCTTTCCAAGACCGCCTACGACCACCTGTGGATGCACTTCACCCGCATGTCGTCGTACGAGAACTCCCCCGTGCCGACGATCGTCAAGGGCGAAGGCACCTACATCTGGGACGACAAGGGCCGGAAGTACATCGACGGCCTGGCCGGCCTGTTCGTCGTGCAGGCCGGTCACGGCCGCACCGAGCTCGCCGAGGTCGCCGCCAAGCAGGCCAAGGAACTCGCGTTCTTCCCGATCTGGAGCTACGCGCACCCCAAGGCCGTCGAGCTGGCCGAGCGCCTGGCCAACTACGCCCCGGGCGACCTGAACAAGGTCTTCTTCTCCACCGGCGGCGGCGAGGCCGTCGAGACCGCCTGGAAGCTCGCCAAGCAGTACTTCAAGCTGACCGGCAAGCCGACCAAGTACAAGGTCATCTCCCGCGCCATCGCCTACCACGGCACCCCGCAGGGCGCGCTGTCCATCACCGGTCTGCCGGGCCTGAAGGCCCCGTTCGAGCCGCTGGTGCCGGGCACCCACAAGGCCCCGAACACCAACATCTACCGCGCCCCGCACTACCTCGAGGGCCCCGACGGCACCGTCGACCCCGAGGCCTACGGCCGCTGGTGCGCCGACCAGGTCGAGGAGGCCATCCTCTTCGAGGGCCCCGAGACCGTCGCCGCCGTCTTCGTCGAGCCGGTGCAGAACGCCGGTGGCTGCTTCCCGCCGCCGCCCGGCTACTTCCAGCGCCTGCGCGAGATCTGCGACCGCCACGACGTGCTGCTGGTCTCGGACGAGGTCATCTGCGCCTTCGGCCGCCTCGGCACCATGTTCGGCGCCGACAAGTTCGGCTACGTGCCGGACATGATCACCTGCGCCAAGGGCATGACCTCGGGCTACTCCCCGATCGGCGCCACGATCATCTCGGACCGCATCGCCGAGCCGTTCTACAAGGGTGACAACACCTTCCTGCACGGCTACACCTTCGCCGGCCACCCGGTCTCCTCGGCCGTGGCGCTGGCCAACCTCGACATCTTCGAGCGCGAGGGCCTGAACCAGCACGTGCTCGACAACGAGTCGCGCTTCCTGGGCACCCTCAGCAAGCTGCGCGACCTGCCGATCGTCGGCGACGTCCGCGGCAACGGCTACTTCTACGGCATCGAGCTCGTGAAGGACAAGGTCACCAAGGAGACCTTCAACGATGAGGAGACCGAGCGCGTGCTCTACGGCTTCCTCTCGAAGGCGCTCTTCGACAACGGCCTGTACTGCCGCGCCGACGACCGCGGCGACCCGGTCGTCCAGCTGGCCCCGCCGCTGATCTCCGACCAGTCGACCTTCGACGAGATCGAGCAGATCCTGCGGACCAGCCTCACCGACGCGTGGGCGAAGCTCTGATCCCCTGAGCCCTCTTCCCCACCCTCCGCCGAAGGGCGGTCCCGCTCCCCGCGGGACCGCCCTTCGGCGTCCCCCGCCCTCGACGGTCCGCCACCGCAACATCACGGTCGCACGACCAAACATGCCTGAATGCGGGTGATTTGCCCGTGATGGACCAGTGCGCCGCAACCGCGACCCGCCCCGGTCGTTCTAATCTGACGACTGTCATATCCCTGCGGCCACCCAGGATGGAAGCTCATGTCTGCGGCACCGCCCGACAACGACGTGCTGTGGGCCCGAGGGATCGTCAAGTCCCATCACGGCACCCCCGCCCTGCGCGGCATCTCGCTCGGCGTCCGCGAGGGCGAGGTGCTCGCCGTCACCGGCCCGCGCGGCTCCGGCAAGAGCACCCTGCTGGGCTGCCTCTCCGCCCAGCTCCCGGTCGACGAGGGCGAGGTCTGGTTCAACAGCGCCCCCGTGCACACCCTCACCCGGGCCGGCCGCGAGCGGCTGCGCCGCGACCGCTTCGGCTTCGTCGGCTCCGAGCCGCACCTGGTCCCCGAACTGACCGCCCGGGAGAACGTCGCCCTGCCGCTGCTGCTCACCGGGGCCGGCAACAAGGCCGCCTACACCGCGGCCGACGAATGGCTGGAGCGCCTCGACGTCGGCGACTTCGCCCGGCAGCGCCCGGACCGCCTAGTCCAGAGCCAGCGCCAGCGGGTCGCCGTCGCCCGCGCCCTGGCCCCGCTGCCGCCCGTCGTCTTCGCCGACGACCCCACCGCCCCGCTGCACCGCGAGGCCGCCGACCAGGTCCTGCGGATACTGACCAGCGCCTCCCGCTCGCACCAGCTCACCCTCGTCCTGGCCACCCACGACCCCGAGCTCGTCCGGTTCGCCGACCGGGCCGTCGCCCTCGTCGACGGACGGCTCACCGCCCCCGCCGCCCCCGTCCCGCGCGGCGCCGCCGCCACCGGGGCCCACGGAGCGTCCGCCGTCACGGCCACCCGACGCTGACGACGCCCAGCCGCTGAAAGAGACGACGTGTTCTACCTCCGTCTGGCCCGGGGCTACCGGGTGACCGACCTCGGCCGCTGGCTGCTCACCGCGCTGGCCGCCGCCGTGGTCGCCGCCTTCCTGCTGCGCTCCCTCGGCCGGGCGATGAGCGAGCCGCCGGGCGGCGTCGCCCCCCTGGCCCGGCTGCTCTGGTGCCTGCCGCCGCTCGCCGCCGTCGCCTGGTTCGCCGCCGTCGCCGCCCGCTCGGTGCCCGCCCGGCGCCCCGAGCGGATCGCCGGCCTCACCGCCGCCGGAGCCGGCTCCCGCCGGATCCGGGCGCTGATCGCCGGCGAGGTCGCCCTCGCCTGCACCCTCGGCAGCGTGCTCACCCTGCTGCTCTTCCTGGTGCTGCGCAACGACATCGCCGGGCCCTCGCTCGCCCCCGACCTCGGCATGGGCGTGCCACTGCCGCCCGCCGCGCCGATCACCCTGCTCGCCCTGGTCCCGCTCACCGCGGGCCTCGCCGCCGCCGGCGCGGTGCCCGTCGTCGAGCACCTCAACGACGGTCGCGACCGCCGCCGCACCGCCTTCGGCGCCTGGCGGATCGCCCTGCCGGTCGGGCTGGTCGTCATCGGCGCCGCACTCGAACTGATCGCGCTGCGCCCCGGCGCCGCCGCCGACGGCCGCCCGATCCACCTGCCCGCCGGACTCGGCACCACCAGCACCGCCGCCCTCGGCGGCTGGGCCGCGAGCGCCCTGGGCCTCGCCCTGCTCACCGGCCCGCTGCTGGCCTGGACCGGACGGCTGCTCGCCGTCGGCCGGCCCACCCCGCTGCGACTGCTCGCGGGACGCGGCCTCACCGCCCAGGCCCCGCGCCTCGGCGCGCCGCTGGCCGTCCTCACCCTCACCGTCGCGCTGGTGCTCACCACCATCCGCTACTGGATCGGCACCCCCGACAGCGCCGACGCGCTGCCCGCCGTCGAGGCCTGCCTGGTGCTGGGCTGCGCGGCCGCCGCGGTGATCGCTCGGCTGGCCGAGGTCCGCACCGACCGCCGGGACGTCACCGACGCGCTGCTGCGCCTCGGCGCCTCGCCCCGGCTGCTGTTCGGCGCGGTCGCGCTGCGCACCCTGGCGGCCGGCACCACGCTGCTGCTGACCGGCGGGGCGACCGCCGCGCTGGCGGCCGCCGGGCTCCGGTAGCGGTCGGGATCAGCCCGCCGCGGCGAGCTGGCCGCAGGCGCCGTCGATCTCCTGGCCGCGGGTGTCGCGGACGGTCGTCGGCACGCCGTGCGACTGCAGCCGGCGGACGAACTCGCGCTCGTCCTCGGGCCGGGAGGCGGTCCACTTGGAACCCGGGGTCGGGTTCAGCGGGATCAGGTTGACGTGGACCCGGTGGTTCTTGATCAGCCGGCCGAGCAGGTCCGCGCGCCAGGCCTGGTCGTTGATGTCCTTGATCAGCGCGTACTCGATGGAGATCCGGCGCCCGGACTTCTCCGCGTAGTTCCAGGCCGCGTCCAGCACCTCGGCGACCTTCCACCGGGTGTTCACCGGCACCAGCTCGTCGCGCAGCTCGTCGTCCGGGGCGTGCAGGGACAGCGCCAGCCGGCAGCTCAGGCCCTCGTCGGCGAAGCGGTGCATCGCCGGGACGAGCCCGACGGTGGAGACGGTGATCCCGCGCTGGGACAGGCCGAAGCCGTCCGGCGCCGGGTCGGTCAGCCGGCGGATCGAGGCCAGCACCCGGTTGTAGTTGGCCAGCGGCTCGCCCATGCCCATGAAGACCACGTTGGACAGCCGCGCCTCGCCGCCCGGGATCTCGCCGGACTTGAGCGCGCGCATCCCGGCGGCGATCTGCTCGACGATCTCGGCGGTGGAGAGGTTGCGGGTCAGCCCGGCCTGGCCGGTGGCGCAGAACGGGCAGTTCATGCCGCAGCCGGCCTGCGAACTGATGCACATGGTGACCCGGTCCGGGTAGCGCATCAGCACGGACTCCACGAGCGTGCCGTCGAAGAGCTTCCACAGCGTCTTGCGCGTGGCGTCGTCGTCGCAGGAGACGTGCCGCACCACCGACATCAGCTCGGGCAGCAGGCTCTCCGTGAGCTTCTCCCGGCTGGCGGCGGGGATGTCCGTCCAGCTCGCCGGGTCGTTCGACATCCGGCCGAAGTAGTGGTTGGAGAGCTGCTTGGCGCGGAACGGCTGCTCGCCCAGCTCGGCGACGGCCTCCTTGCGCTCGGCGGGGCTCAGGTCGGCGAGGTGTCGCGGGGGCTTGGCGCCGCGCGGCGCGACAAAGGTGAGTTCTCCGGGCTTAGGCATGGTTGTTCCAGTGTCGCAGACGTCGGAAGTCCGCCCCGCCCGCCTGTGGGCGGAGCGCTTTGCCGCCCCCGGGCTCACGGCTCCCCGACGGTGCTCCAGCCGTCGAACGAGCCGTCCGCCCGCTGGCGGCTGTGGCGCAGGCGGCCGTCCGGGCCGAGCGCCACCAGGTCCGTGCGGCCGTCGCGGTCGACTCCGGCGGCCGGCACGCCGACGATGAAGCCGTCCAGGCCGTCCCAGTCGCCGAACCGTCCGTCGGCGCCCTGGCGGTTCACGCTGACACCGCCGTCCCCGTTGCGCACGGCCACCACCATCGGGTGCTCGGCGGAGGCGGGGGCCGGCACCGCTGCGGGTTCGCCGCTGCCGCCGGGGTCGGGCCAGCCCCCGACCGGCTCGGCCGGCGAGGTCCAGCCGCCGCCCGGGGCGCTCTGCACCAGGCGCATCATCGTCGAGCGGATGGCCGGCCCGGGCAGCGGGCCGTCCTCCGGGAGCTGCCGGTAGAAGAGCACCAGGCGACCCTCGGGGTCCGTCCCCACACTGATGCCGCCGGCCGGGGAGACGCCCGGGAAGTCGCCGTCGGGCACCAGGGCACCGTCGGGCGCGGGCTGGGACCAGTGCAGGACGGTGGGGCGGGTGCCCGCCGACACGGTGACGGCGAACACCTCGATCCGGCCGTCCGCGGTGGTGACGGCCGAGGGCGCGCCCTGGACGCCCGTGCCGCCGAGGGCGGTCCACTCGCCCCAGGAGCCGTCGGGGTCGCTCTGCACCCTGGCGCTGATGCCGCCGCCGCGGTTGCGGACGAACAGGTGCAGCCGGCCCCCGCCGTCGACGGCCACGACCGGCATGCTCACCTGGAGCGCGGGAACGGCGAGCTTGGAGACCGCCCGGGCGGCCACCGGTTCGGGGCTGCCCAGGCCGGACCAGGTCCACCCACCGGCCTGGTCCTGGCCGGCGGAGACGATTTCGCCGGTGTCCGCGCGCTGCCCGAACACCACCAGTGCGCCGTCCGGGCGGCGGGTCACGGTGACCCCGGCCGCCAGCGGTCCGCCGGGTCCGTCGTGGGTGACCGGGCCGCGCCACGTCCGGTCCGCGTCCTCGGCCCATTCGAGGAGCGATCCGCTCTCCACCGCGAAGGCGTGCAGCGCGCCGCTCCGGTCCGCGGCCACCACCTGGGTGGACCGCGGGGAGCGCTGGTACTGCCGGGACTGCCAGCTCGCGTACCAGCTCGCGGCGAAGGCGGCGCCGGTGGGCAGGTTGACGTCCCGCTCGGCGTACCTCCGGAAGGTGGCGTGCTTGTCCGCCGTCTCCTCGGAGGAGAGGACGGCCGGCGAGGACCCGGTGTTGTAGTCGCGGTAGTGCTCGACCACCACCCGGTGTCCGGTCGCCGTGTAGGCCGCGACCGCCGCGTCGGCGAACCACGCGGTGGAGATGTGGTCCGGGTGGTCGTGCTCGGCGCGGGCCGCGTAGAGCATCGGGTCGGGCGCCGGGTCCTGGGTCCGGACCAGGGTGGCCCGCTGGTCCGCGAACAGGGACGTCAGCATGCCGACCAGCCGCCGGCCGTCGTAGGCCTGCGGCCAGCGGATACCGGGGCCGTCCATGTCCAGCGTCACCGTCCGGGCGGGCGCGGCGCCGTCCCGGGTGTCCCAGAGCCGGCGCAGGGCGTTCCCGCCCAGGTACGCCGAGTCCTCGTACTCGGGGAGGTTGAGGAACACCAGCTGCAGCGACCGGTTCGACTTGAGGGTGAAGCGCTCGCCGACCGGCGCGCCCGGTGCCGGCCGGTAGTCGTCCCGGTCCCAGCAGGCCGGGCCCGGGTCGTCGGCGCACTCGCCGGCCCCGGTGCCGGCGGCCTCGCCCGCCATCCGGGCGTAGGCCAGCCGGGCGCCGTCCTGTCGGTGGGCGGCGTAGGCCGCCCCGCTGCCGGCGGCGCCGCCGGTCACGTAGACGGTGGTCACCTTCAGGCCGGCCCGGATGCCGTTGGACAGGTCCGGGTTCATGAACAGCAGGTCGTCGTCCTGGTGGGCGACCACCTGGACGACCGTGGCGGGCGGGCCCTCGGCCGGTTCGTGCTGGGGCTTCGGCCCGGTCGTCAGCGCCGCCGGAGCCGTCCACGTCTGCGACAGCGTCAAGGCCAGCGCCGCGACGGCGGTCCTCACCCGCCCCACCCTGCACCCGCCCCTTCGCCCACACCGGCCGCATCCGCCCCAGGGGCGTTTCGGAAGGATTATCACACCACGTCAGGACGTGGTGGCCACCGCCGGGCGAGGAGCGGCCGGGCCGGGCCGCCGGCCACTGCGCGCTGCCCGGTCCCGGGCGGGAACGGCGGATCCGTGCGCCTAGGCGCGGTCCGCGCCGCCGTCCTCGGCCGACTCCCGCTCGAAGGGGGAAGGAGAGGGGAAGTAGGCCTGGAGGAACCCGGTGACGGCCTCCTCCTGCTCCTGCGGGGAGAGGTGGTCGCGGGTCCCGTCGGCGAGGCAGAAGTAGTCCGCCCAGCGCTCCTCGCGCAGTTCCGCGAGCCGGGCGAGGTCCTCGGCGCTGTCGGTGACGAAGTAGCCGTCGTACAGGTGCCCCTCGACCGCGCGGGCGGTGGCGTGGGCGTAGTGGATGCCCAGGGTGACCGGCGCAAGGTCGGTCGCGGCCCGGAAGGCGGAGCGGACCGTGCCGTGCAGCTCGGCCGCGAACCTCTCCGCGCTCTCGGCCTGCACACTGCGCCGCAGCGGGTGCGGGGCGTGCTTGAGGGTGCGGGGGTAGGTCTTGCCCACGGCGGCGGCCAGGGTGGCGCGGGTGTTCTTCAGCGCGGCCACGTAGACCGAGTCGTCGGCCTGGGCCTCGCCGGGCGGGATGATCCGGCTGTCGGGGAAGCAGCGGGGCAGGCCGTTGCCGAGGAAGAAGTCCTCCGGCACCAGGGGCCGCCCGAGGAAGACGTCGTCGTTCACGTACAGGAAGTGCTCGGCGAGTCCGGGGACCAGGTGCAGTCGACTCTCGATCGCGTGGGAGTTGAACACCGGCCCGGCGTCGGTGCCGGCGAACAGCTCGCGGTGCGACACGACGGTCAGGCCCGGCCGGTCGGTGTCCAGCCAGTGCGGCACCTGGTCGTCGGTGACCAGGTACACGTGGCGGATCCAGGGCGCGTGCGCGGTGAGGGCGCGCAGGCAGTAGCGGAGCTCGTCCCGGTTGCGGAAGCGCTGGTCGGCGTCGCCCGCGATGCCGCTGGCGGCGACGCCGTCCTCCGCCGCGACCGGGGCGGCGGTGTGGGCGAGCCGGGCCCGCGCGGCGGCACGGCGCTCCTGCCACTGCGGGTCGGCGTCGTCGACCCAGGTGATCACGGCGTCGACCGGGAAGGTCACCTGGTCCGGCAGGTCGGTGGCGAAGACGTCGAGGAGCGGGTAGGACCGTCCGTCGACGGTCGCCGTGGCGGTGGCCTCCAGCGAGGGCACCCACCAGCCGAGCGGGGTCTCGTCGATCGAGGCGATCGCGCCGCGGTCCGGAGCCGCGGAGTCCCAGAACTCGACGTCGACGCCGGTCTCGAAGCCGTACAGGTGGGCGCCGATCGCCGCGGGCCGGTAGATCCGCACGCCCTTGACCCGGTCCGCCGGCCAGATCGGCTCGGCCTGGGCCCCGGACGGCTCTGCGGCCGGGGCGTCCGAGGGAGCGCTCTGTTCCTCCTCCAGCAGGACGACCGCGGCGGGCAGCTGCTCGGCCAGGACGGTGCCCAGGGTGCGCCCGTGCTCCAGCAGGTCCGCGTAGACGGCCTGTCCGTTGAACGCGGCGGACAGCGTCTCCAGGACGGTCGTCCGGTCCCCGGGGGCTATCGCCAGCCGGTGGCGCGGATTGCGGTCGGGCACGATGCCGTGCGCGATACCGGCTCCGCTCAGCACCTCGGCCACCTCGGCCAGGTTGCCGTCCCGACGCTGCCCCGGCAGCAGCTTCCGGTACGGCTCCGCCAGGACGTCTCCGCAGCGGACCACCCCGGTGAGGGAGGCGATCAGCTCCGCCTCGCGGGCGGAGCGCGCCCGGGTCAGCCGCTCGATCGCGGTGAGCGGTTCCGCCTCCGCCGATCCGGGCGTGCTCGGCGGCTGGGCCGGGGCCTGTTCGGATCTCTCGTCGGCGGACGGCCGACGACGGCGCGCCAACGCGGCAAGCGGACGCATCGCGGTGGCGAGGCGGTCCGGTCGGACGGACACGGGAACTCCAAGAGGGGGCCTGGGGGAATGCCGAAGAAATGCTGGGAGGAAGCGCCTTATGCCTGAACGTCCGATTTCACCGCTTCCTCTCCGCTTAACCGCCCGCGGCGGGGGGCCGCAAATGCGCCGCCGGAGATCGTATGCGACCAGCGGAATCTTGCGTTGAGTTCCGGTAACGATCAGGCCTCCGTTTGGGGCCCGGGCGCCTCGCCCCGGCACCCGCGCCCCGGCCGTCCGTGCCGGTCGGCCAGCGGCTGAACCCGCGATGATCATGACCCTGACCAGCCACGTTCTGCTGGCTCTCCGGTCGCGGCCGTCCGAGCTCCCGGTCGGCCCCCTCCAGGACCACCCCCTCCAGGAGGCCCGGAACCGCTCGCGAAGACCGTTGCCCAAGTGTTTCCTGCCGGACCGGGACGCTTTCCGGACCGCCCCAAAACAGCCCCATGTACACGCAAAGAATCCCTCCCGGGGGGAAACGCCCGGGTAGGGATTTCTGTGATTTTCCCGTGAGTTCTCTCCCGGAACGCTCATGGTGGTTCCGCCCCCCGGAAAGCACGGAGCCCCGGACGCCAGGCGTCCGGGGCCCTCTCTTCGTACGCGCGGATCAGCTGCCGACGAAGGCCGCCAGCAGCAACCAGACCACCGGAGCGGTCGGCAGCAGCGAGTCCAGCCGGTCCATGATGCCGCCGTGGCCGGGCAGCAGGGTGCCCATGTCCTTGATCCCGAGGTCGCGCTTGATCATCGACTCGCCCAGGTCGCCCAGGGTCGCGGTGACCGCCGCGCAGCCGCCCAGGATCAGGCCCTGCCACCAGCTGCCGTCGTCGATGATCAGCTGCATCAGCAGCGCGCCCGCCAGCATCGACAGGGCGATGCCACCGGCCAGGCCCTCGCGGGTCTTGCCGGGGCTGATCGTCGGGGCCAGCTTGGTCTTGCCGAACTTGTAACCCACGGCGTAGGCGCCGGTGTCGCTGCAGATGGTGACGATCAGGAAGAGCACGATCCGCTGGGGGCCGTCGTCGGCCGCCAGCATCATCGCCACGAAGGTGGCCAGGAACGGCACGTAGAAGGCGGTGAACACCCCCGCAGTTATGTCCCGCAGGTAGTTCTCCGGCGGCTCGGCCATCCGCCAGACCATCACCGCCAGCCCGGTCAGCGCGAGCGCGGCCGCGGCCCACTGGATCCCGGACCAGTAGCCGGTGGCGACCATGGCGACGCCGCCGACGACCAGCGGGACCAGCGGCGCCTTGATCTGCTTGCGCTCGGCGAGCCGGCTGGTCAGCTCCCAGACGCCGACCGCCACCGCGGCCATCACGACGACCAGGAACAGCGCCTTCACCACGAACAGCGAGGCGACGATCACCGCGCCGAGACCGACCCCCACGCCTATGGCGGCCTGGAGGTTACGGCCACCGCGCTGCTTGCGCGGCTGCGGCTGCGGGTCGGGCTGGGCGGCCACGGGTGTCTCCTGCCCTGGATGGGACGACGGCACGAAGTGGGGGTGCCCGGCCGCCGGGTGGCTGGGCGGCGGCGCGGGATGCACCGGTGCCCCCGGGTA
Source organism: Kitasatospora sp. NPDC093550 (assembly GCF_044764985.1). Lineage (NCBI taxonomy): Bacteria > Bacillati > Actinomycetota > Actinomycetes > Kitasatosporales > Streptomycetaceae > Kitasatospora > Kitasatospora sp. NPDC093550. The sequence continues at coordinate 77,222 of NZ_JBIWJF010000034.1, read as the reverse complement.
CGGCGGGGTGCCGTGGCCGGGGGCGGGGGAGGCGTCGTCGGATATCGCGCGCAGCACGACCGTCTCCGTCACGCCGGGCGGTGCGGTCTCGGGCTGCTCGTCACGGAACAGCGGGCCGCTCAGCCGGCCGGCCTGCCGGGCCGGCCCCGCGGCGGGGTCGGCCGGTCCGGTGCCGACGGGCGCACCGGGAGGCGGGCCGGGGTCGGCCGGTACGGGAGGCATGACCCGAGTCTCCTCCGCGTCGCCGCCCCAGTACACCGGAGGCTGCTGCGAGTGATCCGAACGGAGGCCCGGCTCCGCGGGAGCGCCATCCGGCGCTCCCGGGTGGCCGGGGTGGCCCTGCGCCGGCGCCGGCGGCTCGCCGTACCCCGGCGCCGGGTGGGCCGGGGTACGGGGTGCCTGAGGCTGCGGCGCCGGGCGGTAGGGCTGGAACTGCTGGTCGGACGGGCCCCAGTAGCCAGGGGCGTCAGGGGCGTCGTTCATCAGACCTCGAGCAGCTCGGCTTCCTTGTGCTTCAGCAGCTCGTCGACCTGGGCCACGTACTTGGCCGTGGTGTCGTCGAGCTCCTTCTCGGCGCGGCGGCCGTCGTCCTCGCCGACCTCGCCGTCCTTGACCAGCTTGTCGATGGCGTCCTTGGCCTTGCGGCGCACCGAACGGATCGAGACCTTGGCGTCCTCGCCCTTGGTGCGGGCGATCTTGATGAACTCCCGGCGGCGCTCCTCGGTGAGCTCCGGCAGCACCACGCGGATGATCGAACCGTCGTTGGACGGGTTGACGCCCAGGTCGGAGTCGCGGATCGCCTGCTCGATGGCCTTCAGCGCGGTCTTGTCGAACGGCGAGACGACCGCCATCCGCGGCTCCGGCACCGAGAACGAGGCCAGCTGGTTGATCGGCGTGATGGCGCCGTAGTACTCCGCGACGATCTTGGCGAACATCGCCGGGTGCGCGCGGCCGGTGCGGATGGCCGCGAGGTCGTCCTTGGCGACGCTGACGGCCTTCTCCATCTTCTCCTCGGCCTCGAGGAGGGTCTCTTCGATCACTGTGGTCTCCCTGTCCGGTTCATCTGCGGTTGTTCCGACCGGTGTCGGCGCGGTGGCCGGTCGCGGCGCCCGCGCCGTTCCGTACGGCTGGCTGCTGCTCAGGCCCGGACAGAATCCTGGCTGATGAGTGTGCCGATCTTCTCACTCTTCACCGCACGCGCGATATTGCCCTCCGCCAGCAGTTCGAAGACCAGCATCGGGAGGTTGTTGTCCTTGCACAGCGTGATCGCGGTGAGGTCGGCCACCTTGAGGTCGCGCGCGATGACCTCGGAGTACTCCAGCGCGTCGAACTTGACCGCGTCCGGGTTGGTGCGCGGGTCGGAGTCGTAGACGCCGTCCACGCCGTTCTTGCCCATCAGCAGGACGTCGGCGTGGATCTCCAGCGCGCGCTGGACGGCCGTGGTGTCGGTGGAGAAGTACGGCATGCCCATACCCGCGCCGAAGATCACCACGCGGCCCTTCTCCAGGTGCCGGACGGCCCGCAGCGGCAGGTACGGCTCGGCGACCTGGCCCATGGTGATGGCGGTCTGGACCCGGGTCTCGATGCCCTCCTTGACCAGGAAGTCCTGCAGCGCCAGGCAGTTCATCACGGTGCCGAGCATGCCCATGTAGTCGGAGCGGGCCCGGTCCATACCGCGGACCTGCAGCTCGGCGCCCCGGAAGAAGTTGCCGCCGCCGATGACCACCGCGACCTCGGTACCGGCGCGGACGACCGTGGCGATCTCGCGGGCGATCGCGTGCACGACGTCCGGGTCGACGCCGAGCCCGCCGCCACCGGCGAAGGCTTCACCGGACAGCTTCAGCAGCACCCGGCGGCGCGAGCCGTCCCTGGGGTCCTGCGCGGTCTCCTGCGTCTCCTGCATGGACTTCTCCTTTTTGCACCTACTGGTCACAGGCGCGGGTGTGCGGATGCCCCGCCTGCGCGTACACGCGAGGAGGCCACTGCCGCGGGAACCGGTTCGGTGTCCTGCACGGCAATGGCCTCCTCGTCGTTCATGGTGCCGACGCGAGCCCGCCCGTGGACGGTTGGCGCTGGGTGAGCCCGTTCGGCGTTCCTCCCGCCCCGGTCAGTGGGCGGGGGCGGTTCCCAGCGTAAGGGGGCCGGGGACCAGGTGGAACGTCGCTCAGGCGCCGACGCGGAAGCGGGCGAAGCGCTTGAGGGCGACGCCGTTCTCCTCGAGGACCTTGGCGACGGTCTTCTTGTTGTCCTTCGCGAAGGCCTGCTCCAGGACGGAGTTCTCCTTCACGAAGCCGGTGACGCGGCCCTCGACGATCTTCGGCAGGGCGGCCTCCGGCTTGCCCTCCTCGCGCGCGGTGGCCTCGGCGACGCGGCGCTCGTTGTCGAGCTCCTCGGCCGGGATCTCCTCGCGGGACAGGTACTTCGGAGCGAACGCGGCGATGTGCTGCGCGACGTCCTTGGCGACCTCGGCGTTCTCCTTGTCCAGCTCGACCAGGACGCCGACGGCCGGCGGCAGGTCGGGGCTGGTCTTGTGCAGGTAGACCGCGACGAAGCCGTCACCGTCGAACTGCGCGAAGCGACGGAAGACGATCTTCTCGCCCAGGGTCGCGTTGGCCTCGTCCACGAACTGCTGGACGGTCTTGCCGGGCTCGATCTCGGAGGCCAGGGCGGCGTCCAGGTCGGCCGGGGCGCTCTTGGCGACGTGGGCGGCGATCGCGTCGGCGACCTTGACGAAGTTGTCACCCTTGGCGACGAAGTCGGTCTCGCAGTTCAGCTCGACCAGGACGCCGGACTTCTTGTCCTCGGCGATCAGAGCGGCAACGGCGCCGTTGGAGGCGTCGCGGCCCTCGCGCTTGGCAACGCCCTTCTGGCCCTTGATGCGCAGGAGCTCGACGGCCTTCTCGACGTTGCCCTCGGCCTCGTCCAGGGCCTTCTTGCAGTCCATCATGCCGGCGCCGGTGAGCTCACGGAGCTTCTTGACGTCCGCGGCGGTGAAGTTCGCCATGGTGTGAATCTCTTCTCGCGTCTCGCGTGTCTGCGTGGAGTTGCGCCGGGACCGGTGGTTCGGTCCCGGCGCGGGAGAGAGGGGCACCTGCCGGCTTCGTACCGGCGGGTGCCCCTCACCCTTGGTACGTCAGGCCTGCTCGGCCGGAGCCTCGGCGGCCGGGGCCTCGGCGGCGGCGGGGGCCTCCTCGGCCTTCTTCTCGCCCTCGAGGATGTCCTTCTCCCAGTCGGCCAGCGGCTGGTCGGCACCCGGCTCGGCCTTGGCGTCGCCCTTGGCGACACCGGCGCGGGCCTTCAGGCCCTCGGCCACGGCGTCGGCGATCACGCGGGTCAGCAGGGTGACGGAGCGGATGGCGTCGTCGTTGCCCGGGATCTTGTAGTCGACCTCGTCCGGGTCACAGTTGGTGTCGAGGATGGCGACGACCGGGATGTTGAGCTTCCGGGCCTCGCCGACCGCGATGTGCTCCTTCTTGGTGTCCACGATCCAGACGGCGCTGGGAACGCGCTGCATGTCGCGGATACCGCCGAGGGTCTTCTCCAGCTTGTCGTGCTCGCGCTGGAGGACCAGGAGCTCCTTCTTGGTGAGGCCGGAGCCGGCCACGTCCGAGAAGTCCAGCTCGCCGAGCTCCTTCAGGCGCTGCAGGCGCTTGTAGACGGTCGAGAAGTTGGTCAGCATGCCGCCGAGCCAGCGCTGGTTCACGTAGGGCATGCCCACGCGGGTGGCCTGCTCGGCGATGGCCTCCTGGGCCTGCTTCTTCGTGCCGACGAAGAGGACGCTGCCGCCGTGGGCAACGGTCTCCTTGATGAACTCGAAGGCGCGGTCGATGTAGTTCAGCGACTGCAGGAGGTCGATGATGTAGATGCCGTTGCGCTCGGTGATGATGAAGCGCTTCATCTTCGGGTTCCAGCGGCGGGTCTGGTGACCGAAGTGGACGCCGCTCTCCAGCAGCTCCCGCATCGTGACGACGGCCATTGCCGTGCTCCTCAGGTGTTACGGCCCGGCGGCGGCAGCTCCTCGGAGCGATCGCCCACAGCCGGGTCAGTCTCGGTTTGTCCGTGGCGGCCAGGTGACAGCCACGCCTGACGCCCCGAACGTGCCGAGCCGCTTCCGCCCTCTCGGCCCGGGGGCCGGTCGGGCTCGGCGGACCGAGCGGCACTCGCACCTGGCGGGGCCGCGGGAGAACCGCGTCCGACCACCGGTGGCGGGGCGTGCGAAGTCGACCCGGCGGACCGGGTCGCGTGTGAAGTGTACGGGAAGCGCCGAGTGGCGGGCGACTTCACGAGCGGCCACAGGCCCGCCGGGGAACCGGGAAGAGCCTGGGAAGGGCCCGGACGGACGGGCCGGCGAGGGGCGACGGCGGCCCCGGGGAGCGCTCGGGCACCGGTTCGGCTCTCTGCCCGCCGACCGCCGCGGGCATGCCCCTTGTACACCGGATGGCGGCATCCGTACACCCGTCCGGGGGACGGCGATCGGCCCGGGGGGCGGTTTGTCCACAGGCATCCGGATGTGGGTGGTGCGGGGACGGCCCGAGCGGCGAGCCTTCGCGCATGGGTGGTCGCGCGTGGTTCGTCGGTGTCCGGGGGGCGGTCGCGGTGGGGGTGGTGATGGCGGTGGCGGGGGTGCTCGGGGTGCCGGGGGCCGCGCGGGCTTCGGGGGCCGCGGGCGCTTCGGTGACTCCGAGGGCCGCAGGTGCGTCCGGTGGCTCCGGAGGTGCCTCGGGTGGCTCCGGTGGCTCCGGAGGTGCGCGGGCCTGGCCGGTGGGCGGGCCCGGCGGGGTCCTGGGGCGGTTCGACCCGCCGTCGAAGCCCTGGGCCGCGGGACACCGGGGAGTGGACCTCGCCGCCGTGGCCGGTACGGAGGTACGGGCGGCCGCGGGCGGAGTGGTCGTGTTCTCCGGGCAGGTGGCCGGGCGTCCGGTGGTGACGGTCTCCCACCCGGGCTCGGGCTCTCCCCCGCTCCGGACCACCTACCTGCCCGTCACCGGCGCCCTCCCGGTCGGCACCCCGGTGGCCGCCGGGCAGGTGATCGGGCGGCTCGCCCCGGACGGGCGGCACTGCTCCGCGCGCGACTGCCTGCACTGGGGGCTGCTGCGCGGAGGCCGCTACCTGGACCCGTTGGCGCTGCTCGGCGCGGGAGCCGCACGGCTGCTGCCGCTGGGCCCGGAACCGGCGGGCACCGGACCGACGGGGTCCGGGCGGGCGCCGACAGGGGCCGGGCCCCCAGGGGCGGGGCAGGCGGTGGTCGGGCAGGCGGTGGTCGGGTAGGCGGTGACGGGCGAGCTGCCGGTCACTCCCGGCTGAGGCCGTGCAGCGCGAAGGCGACGGCGGTGTCCGCGATCTCCCCGGGGTTCTCGGCCAGACAGCCGGTGCGGCCTCCCGCCACCTGCTCGGCCCGGCGGACGGCCGCCTCCACGACCCCCTGCAACAGCGCCGCGGCGAGCCGGGGCTGCTCGTGGCCCAGGTCCTCCAGCGCCTGGACGACCAGACCGGCCAGCTTGCCGTGCGCCGCCCGGATGCGCTCGCGCGCTGCCTCGTCGAGCTCCAGCGCCGAGATCGCCACGACCGCGCGGTGGCGAGGGTCGGCGGCGAGCGCCAGCTGACCGCGGACGTACGCCTCGATCCGCTCGGCGGCCGTGTCACAGCTCGCCATCCCGGCCTCGATCTCGGCCGCCCACAGCGGGAAGTCCACCTCGCAGAGCGCCTCGACCACCGCGGCGCGCGAGCGGAAGTACTCGTAGACCGAGGAGCGCGCCAGCCCGGTGCGCGCCGCGAGCGCGGGGAAGGTCAGCGCCTCCTTGCCGCCCTCGGTGAGCAGGGTGCGGGCAGCGTCGAGGAGGGCTGCCCGCTGCAGCTGGCGATGCTCGGCCACCGTGGCCGCTCGGATCTTCGGCACGCTCCCACTCTACGGAGCCCTACCCACGGCCGACACGGCGCCGCGCACCCGGAGGGCCCGTGGCCCCGCCCGGGGCGAATCCGGCCCGACCGGGCCCGTACGCCGCCGGACCGGTGCGCTACCGGACGTCCGAGAGCTTGGCCCGCAGCTGGAGGACGGACTTGGTGTGGATCTGACTCACCCGACTCTCCGTCACCCCCAGCACCTGCCCGATCTCGGCGAGGGTGAGCCCCTCGTAGTAGTAGAGCGTCACCACGGTCTTCTCCCGCTCGGGGAGGGTGTTGATCGCCTGGGCCAGCAGTCTGCGCAGCTCGCGGTCCTCGGCCACCTCGACCGGGTTGTCCGCGCCGTGGTCCTCCAGGGTGTCCATCAGGCTCAGCCGGTCGCCGCCCTCCCCCACCGGGTGGAGCAACTCGTCCAGGGCCACCACGTTGGCGAGCGACAACTGGCTGAAGATGGCGTGCAGGTCCTCGATCGCGATGCCCATCTCGGCGGCGACCTCGGGATCGTTCGGCGTCCGGCGCAGCCGGGCCTCCAGCGTCGCGTACGTCCGCTCGACCGCCTTCGCCTTCTGCCGCACCGAGCGCGGGATCCAGTCCAGGGCGCGCAGCTCGTCGATGATCGCGCCGCGGATGCGGCTGATCGCGTAGGTCTCGAACTTGATGGCGCGACCGATGTCGAACTTCTCGATCGCGTCGATCAGCCCGAAGACCCCGGAGGAGACGAAGTCCGCCTGTTCGACGTTGGAGGGCAGACCGACCCCGACCCGCCCCGCCACGTACTTGACGAGCGGTGAGTAGTGCAGGATCAGCTGCTCGCGCAACCGCTGGTCGCCGGTCTCCTTGTAGGAACGCCAGAGCTCTTCGAGCGCACTGCGTCCCTGGGTCGCGGCCTCCCGGCCGGTCGGCCCCGTGTCCGGGGGTGGGTCGGCGGACGTGTCGGCGGTCCGGTGCGCGGGCGGGTCCACCGGCGGGTCGGCGGCCGGGGCCGCCTCGGCGCCGCGGGCCGCGTCCGCGGGCTGGCCGGGTACCACCGTCGGCCGGCCGCCCTGGCGCGACAGGCCTCCCATCGTCCCCGCCGACTTGGACGGGAACTCGGTCGCCGGGTGCCGCTCGGTCCGCGGCCCTCCCGAGGACCGAGCGCCACCGGTCACTCTGTGTCCGGGAATGTGTGTGGGCATGCGTTGGTCTGCGCCGTTCTGCCGAGTCATGTGCTGATAGGGAAGGCATGTGGAGCGTAGCGTGACCGACTCACTGCAAAGCGCTACCGCCACTCGGTCGTCCCCCGATCCGGTGGCGTTCAGTCACCGGATCCGGGCACACGAGCGGAAGAACCGGATCTGCAGGTCAGCCGGGCCGTTCGGACGCGCCCTGCCTCGGCGCACGCCTGTTCTCCGCCCCCGCGCTCACCTCCTCCGCACGATGCGCCAGTGCGCGCCGTGTCGCTCGACGTAGCCGAGCGAGCCCAACTCGTAGAGCCGCTGGAGCACTTCGTCCGGCGGGAGGCCTGACTGGCGGGCCAGTCGTTCGACGGGCGCGCCCTCCGCCGTCGCCGGTACGGCCTCCAGCACCCGGGCCACCGCGGGCTCCAGCAGGTCGCGCGGCAGCACCGGGCCACTGCGCTGCGGGGCCAGGTCCTCCCCGATCGCCCCGATCAAATCGGTGATCTCGGCCGCGTCGGTGACCAGCGTGGCGGCGCCGCTGCGGATCAGGGCGTGCACCCCGGCCGAGAGCTCCGAGGTCACCGGGCCGGCGACGCCCATGGTGTGGCGGTTGAGGTCCCGCGCCCGCCTGGCCGTGCTCAGGGCTCCGCTGCGCACGGCCGCCTCGACGACCACGGTGCCGCGGGTGAGCGCGGCGATGACCCGGTTGCGGAGGACGAAGCGGAAGCGGTTCGGGTGCTCCCCGGGCGGGAGTTCACTGAGCAACAGGCCCTGGACGCCGATCCGCCGGATCAGCTCGGCGTTGCCCTTGGGGTAGGCCACGTCGACTCCGCAGGCGAGCACCGCGACCGTCATCCCGCCGACGGCGAGTGCGCCGCGGTGGGCGGCCGCGTCGATCCCGTAGGCGGCGCCGGACACCACCACCCAACCGCGCTCGGCCAGTTGGGCCGCCAGCTCCCCGGCGACATGGGCGCCGTAGGCCGTGCAGGCGCGCGACCCCACCATCGCGACCGAGCGGAGCGCGAGCAACCGGAGTGAGCCGGTGCCGACCGTCCAGATCCCGACCGGCCGGCCGTCGCCCAGGTCGTCGAGCTGGCTGGGCCATTCCGTGTCCCCCGGAATGATGAACCGGCCACCGACGTGCCGTACCCGTTTCAGGTCCGTCTCCCCGTCCAGCCCCGGGAGTCTCGCCTGGTAGCCGGTCAGCCGGGCGGAGTCCAGGCCGGGGTGGTCGGGGACGGTGCCGGCCCGGATCGCCTCGACCACTTCGACGGCGGGGAGCCGGGCGAGCCAGCGGCCGACCACCGCGTCCCCCGGTTCGCTGAGGCGGCTGAGCAGGGCGCGGGCGACGCGCTCGGGCTCGCGCGACGCGGCGGTGCCGGTGGTGCCGGCGGTGTCGAGGACCTGGGGCTCGGCACCCGCCGCGCACGGCGTTCGGGAGTCTTCCGCTCCGGGGTGCTCGGTTCGGGCGTGCTCGGTGTGGGCGTGCTCGGTGTGGGGGTGCTCGGTGTGGGGGTGCTCGGTGTGGGGGTGCTCTGTCCGGGGGTGCCGCAGCAGCCGGTTCATGCCTCGTCCTCCGTGTTCTCAGCAGCCTGCTCGTGTGCCCCCGGTCGGCCGCTGTCCGGCGGGCCGCTGCGCTGGGCCGGAATGCCCCCGGGCCGACCGAAGATCCGTTCGGTCAACGGCAGTCCCTGCTCCACCCCGGTGCGCAGGACCAGGGCGGTGCGGATGTCCCGCTGGTCCGGCCGGTCCCGGCCGGCGAGGTCGGCCACCGTCCAGGCGACCCGGAGCACCCGGTCCAGGCCCCGGGCGGTCAGCAGCCCCCGCTCCAGCTGGCGCGCGACGTCGTTGAGCGCGCCCGACGCGAGCTGCCAGCGGGTGCGCAGCTCGTGGCCCGGGACCTCCGCGTTGGTCCGCCACGGGGTGTTCGCCAGCCGGGCCGCCGCCCGCTCCCGTGCGGCCAGCACCCGGGCCGCGACGGTCTCGGTGCTCTCCGCCGAGGCGTCCCGCTCCATGAGCTCGGCCCGCGTCACCGGGGCGACCTGGACCTGGAGGTCGACCCGGTCCAGCAGCGGCCCGGACAACCGCCCCTGGTAGCGGCTGACCATTGCCGGGGTGCACTCGCAGCCCTCGCCCCGCCGGGAGTGCCGACCGCACGGGCACGGGTTGGCGGCCAGGCACAGGAGGAAGCGGGCCGGGAGCCGGAGCGACCCGGCCGAGCGGGCGATCACCACCTCACCCGACTCCAGCGGCTGGCGCAGCGCGTCGAGCACCCGGACCGGGAACTCCGGAGCCTCGTCCAGGAACAGCACGCCCCGGTGGGCCAGCGAGACGGCGCCCGGCCTCGGCAGACCGCTGCCGCCGCCCACGATCGCGGGCATCGTGGTGGAGTGGTGCGGGGCGCAGTAGGGCGCGGTGTCGATCAGCGGACGCCCGACCGGCAGCAGGCCCGCCACCGAGTGCACGGCGGTGACCTCCAGCGCCTCCTTCTGGGTCAGCGGCGGCAGCAGCGCGGGCAGCCGCTCCGCCAGCATGGTCTTCCCCGCGCCGGGCGGGCCCTTCAGATAGAGGTGGTGTCCGCCGGCGGCGGCGATCTCCAGGGCTCGCCGCGCCTCGTACTGGCCGGCCACGTCGGCCATGTCGAGGCGGGCCGCCTTGTCGTCGGACAGGCCCCGCACGCTCGCGCTGGGCAGCATCAGCCCGGCCATCAGCGGATCCGGGCGGCCACCGATCGGATCGGGCGGTTCCTCCGGCGGCGGCGCGCCGGTCAGGATCGCGACCAGCTGGCGCAGGCTGCGGACGCCGATCACCGTCACCCCGGGGACGAGCGAGGCCTCGGGCGCGGTCTGCTCGGCGACCACCACCCTCTGGTAGCCGGCCTCGGCGGCGGCCAGCACCGACGGCAGCACCCCGCGCACCGGTCGCACCCGGCCGTCCAGCCCCAGCTCGCCGATGATCAGCAGTTCGGCGATGGACGAGGGGTCGAGCCGCTCGGCGGCGGCCAGCACCGCGCAGGCCACCGCGAGGTCGAAGCCGCTGCCGCTCTTGGGCACCGAGGCGGGGCTGAGGCCGACCGTGAGCTTGCGCTGCGGCCAGGCCTCGCCGCTGTTGACCACCGCGGCGCGGACCCGGTCGCGGGCCTCGGTGAGCGCCTTGTCGGGCAGGCCGACCAGGGTGAACGCGGCCACCCCGGGCTCCAGATCGGCCTGGACCTCGACGATCACGCCGTCGACGCCGACCAGCGCGACGGAACAGGTACGGGCGAAGGCCATCTCAGACCACCCCCCGCAGGTGGTCGACCACGGCCGCACCCCGCGCCCGGTTGACCACGGCGACCAGGTCGATCCGTACCCCGCCCGGCGGGGCGGGCGGCCAGTGCGGGTCCGTCGGCGCCGCGTCGTCGTCGGCCCCGGCCAGCCGGGCGAAGTGCCCGGGCCAGCGCTCGGACATCCAGCGCTCGGCCAGTCGCCGCAGCCGCGCGGCCTTGGCCTGGTCGATGGCCTCGGTGGGCTGCTGGAAGCCCCGCTCGGAGCGGGTCTTCACCTCGCAGACCGCCACCGTGTCGCCGTCGAGGGCGACGATGTCCAGCTCGCCCTCGGCGCAGCGCCAGTTGCGGTCCAGGATGCGGAGCCCGGCCTCCGCGAGGTGGCGGGCGGCGACCCGCTCGCCGTAGCGGCCGAGCCCGTGGTTGGTGCTGCGGTCCGGGATGCCCCGCGACGTGCCCCCGGGCACGGCCGCGTCCGGTACGGCCTGGTCCTGCACGACGGTGTGCTGCATGGTGACCACCTCCGCCGAGGAGGCTGCACCACCGCGTGCTTCGGGGTCCGGAAATTCCGTTTCCCTGTGGATAACTCGGGTCGACCGACGTTTTCCGTCACCCGCAAGGGTGAGAAGCCCCGGTCCCGCGATATTCGGCTGGACAACGCGGGAGGGAGTCGTTCAACGTCAGTTCCCGAAGCCGGACTCGTCCGAGGGCAGCTCCAGGTCGCTCTTCGCGAGTTCCTCGATGTTCACGTCCTTGAAGGTCAGCACCCGGACCTTGCGGACGAACCGGGCCGGCCGGTACATGTCCCAGACCCACGCATCCGCCATCGACACCTCGAAGAACACCTCGCCCTGGACCGAGTGCACCTGCAGCTCGTAGTCATTGGTGAGGTAGAACCGTCGTTCGGTCTCGATCACGTACTTGAACAGGCCGACGACGTCCCGGTACTCCCGGTAGAGCTTGAGCTCCATCTCGGTCTCGTACTTCTCGAGATCTTCGGCACTCATCCAGGCGTCCCCTCAACTTGTCACGTCCACCCATTGTGGACCACCGCACCCACGGTCAGAGCCGTACCGGATCCACCGGCGGGCCCTCGACCAGCAGCCGTTCCAGGAAGTCGGCCAGGCCGACCGGATAGACCGTCTCGGCGGTCCCCCTCAGTTCCTCGACCGTCCACCAGCGCGTCGCGAGCAGCTGGGCGTGTTCGTCCGCGCCCATGTCCGAGTGGTCCAGGCCCGTCTCCGTGGTCCGGGCCAGGTGGAACCACTGCTCCTGCTCGTAGCGCTGTCCCCGAAAGGAGAACGACACCGTGCCGTACGCCACCAAGGGTCCCAGGTCCACGCCCCGCAAGCCGGTCTCCTCCGCGAGCTCCCGCGCGGCGGCCTCGCGCACGTCCTCCCCCGCCTCCAAGCCGCCACCGGGCGTGAACCACCACGTCTCCCCGGGGACGGCCGGGTCGGCGCCCAGGAAGAGGAGGATGCGGTCCAGCCCGTCCAGCAGCAGGATCCGCGCCGCCTTGCGGCGCTGTGCTGTCATGGCAGCCCTCCACGCTCCTTCCGTTCGCATCGGTGGCGTTACCGATCCTGCCACCCGGCGCGGCCGTCCGGGGCGATGTTCGACAGAGCGGCCCGCACCGCGACGGCCGCGTTCAGGAGCTCCGCCCCCGGCGGAGTCGGCGGGCCAGGCCCGCCACCCCGCCGACCGCCGAGGTCACCAGGATCAGCGCCGCGCCGCCGACGGTGGCGTAGGCGGCGGGCTCCAGCGGGCCGGGCTGCGAGGCCTTCGCCCCTGCGAAGCCTTCGAAGGCCGTGGTCCGGGCGAGCAGGCCCGCGCGGCCGAAGGGCTGCAGGGTGGCCTCGACCCTGGCCTCGACGGCGTCGGCCGGCACGGTCCCGCCGTCGACCTCCAGGTGGGTGCGGGAGTCGAGCGAGCCGACCCGGTTGTCGCCGAGGAGGAACAGCCGGCCCTCCGGCACGGTCACGCTGAACGACTCGCCCTGCCGGCCCTGCGTCGCCAGGTAGGGCTCGTCCACCGGCTGTCCGTTGACCGTCAGCCGACGGTTGTCCCCGCTGCTGGCGACGGTGTCCCCGCCGACCGCCACCACCCGCTTGACCATGAGCTCGCCGCCCCAGGCCTGGTCCCGGAAGACCACCACGTCGCCCCGGCCGACGGCCCCGCCGCCGACCTTGCGGGCGAGCACGGTGTCCCCGGCCTGCAGCGTCGGGTGCATCGAGGCGGTGGGGATGTTGTACGGCCGGTAGTCGACCGCGATGAGGGCGAAGCCGCCGATCATCAGCACCAGCCCGAGCGCCAGCGCGACGCCCTGCAGCACCGCGGCGGGCCGCCGGCGCTCAGGGGCGGGCGCGGCCGGTCGGTCGGCCGTCTGGTCCACGACACTGCTGCTCATCGACACCGTCCACCTCTGGCCGACCGGAGAACACTGGCACGCCGGAGGCACCGGCGGGAACGCCGACGGGCCGTGGCACGTCCGAGCAGATTACTCGTCGGTACCACGGCCCGCGCAAGGGTCGGGGGCAAGCCGGTGGAGCTCAGGACTCCTTGCGCCGCTCCTCCCGGCCCCGCACCCGACGCACCAGCGGGAGCAGGGCGACGGCCCCCACCGCACCGGCCACGGGGGGCGCCATCGGCGCGGCCGCCGCCAGGCCCTTCTGGTCGAAGGTGTCCGGCACCGGCAGCGTCGACCAGTGGTCGATCGGCCAGGCCACCACGAAGGCGCGTCCGATCACGTTGTCCACCGGCACGGTGCCGCCGCCCGGCTGGTCCATGTGGAAGCGGGAGTCCAGCGAGTTCGCCCGGTGGTCGCCCATCACCCAGATCCGGCCCTTCGGCACCTTGACCGGTGCGAAGGGGTGGTCACCGCAGGGGGTGTTGCCCTGGTAGACGTACGGCTCGTTCAGCGCGACGCCGTTGACCTTGACCGGCCCCTCGCCCTCGCACTCGACGGTGTCCCCGCCGACCGCGATGACCCGCTTGATCAGGTCCTTCTCGTTGGCGGAGGGCATCAGGCCGACGAAGCTGAGCACGTCCTGCAGGCCGCGGACGAAGGAGTTGCTGCTCTGCGGGGTCGGCTCGTCGTTCAGCCAGCCGCCCGGGTCGTGGAACACCACGACCTCGCCGCGCTCGGGCTCGGCACCGAACCAGGGGGTCAGCTTGTCCACCAGGACCCGGTCGCCGACCTGCAGCGTGTTCTGCATCGACTCCGACGGAATGGAGAACGCCTGGACGAAGAAGGTCTTGATCACGAGCGCGAGGATCAGCGCGATCCCGACCAGGATCGGCAGTTCCTTCCAGAAGGAGCGCTGCTTGTTCGGTTTGGCCGGAGCCTCCGACTCCGACCCGTCCGCCGGGCCGGAGTCCGGGTGCGAGGGTTCCGGCGAGTCCTCGGCCCCGGCGCCCTGCTCGTCGGCGGTCTGGGCCGCGGCGTCCTCGACGGCGGCCGAGGGCGCTGACGGCTCGGCGGACCGGGCCGCCCGACGGCCTGGGCCCTCGGGCTCTCCGGCGCCCGAGCGGGCGCCGATCACCAAATCCCCCACAACGTCTCCTCCCTGCTGTGCGGACGCCCGCGCGCCCGCGCTCAAAGTGCCGCACAGCGGGCACCACGCTCGCCAGGACCGTGAACGCCTCAGGGCTGCCCATCGCGGGGTCCCCTGACACCAGCACAGCCTCGGCGCGCGACCGGGACCACTCCCGGCCGCACCTGCACTTCTCTATCACTCCGAGGCATCCGGCTCGCGGTCCCACACGCGAGGCCCGGCCGGTCGGCGGCCCGCGCCGCTCAATCCGGAGGCCGCCGCGGCCGACGAACGACGAACGGAAGGATGCCCAACACACCCATAACGAGCGGAGGTTCCACAGGAACCGGCCCAACGCCCACGGATTCCGCGGCAGTTCCACCGGCCTGCGGGGCCCGCGCGAGAGAGGAGAGTGAACTCGGCACGTCGAGTTGATGGAAGCGGTCCAGCGGCCAGGCGATCACGAACGCGCGACCGACCACGCCGCTCAGCGGGATCGTGCCCTGGCCCGGATTGCCCATGTGGAAGCGGGAGTCGGCGGAGACGTCCCGGTGGTCGCCCATGACCCACAGCCGCCCCTGCGGCACCTGCACCTTGAAGGGCTGGCGGGACGGCGGGTTGCCGGGGGCGAGGTAGGTCTCGTCCACCGGACGGCCGTTGACGCTGAGCCGTCCCTGCGCGTCACAGCACTCGACGGTGTCCCCGCCGACGCCGATCACCCGTTTGATCAGGTCCTGCTCGTTGTCGGACGGCAGCAGGCCCACGAAGGTCAGCACGTGCTTGGCCCCGGCCAGCACCGGGCCGTCGCCGGAGGGCTTGCGGTCGCTCTCCAGCCAGCCGCCGGGGTCCTTGAACACCACCACGTCGCCGCGCTGCGGCTCGCTGCCGAACCAGGGGGTCAACTTGTCCACCAGCACCCGGTCCCCGATCCGGATGGTCTGCTCCATCGAGCCCGAGGGGATCACGAACACCTGGATCAGGAAGGTCTTCATCACCAGCGCCACCAGCAGGGCCACCAGGATGATCATCGGGATCTCGCGCACCAGCGACCGCTTGCGCCGACGGGCCGCCCGCCGGGCGGTGCGGCGGCGCTCGGCCCGGCCGCGTACCGGCGTAGCCGTGGCGGACCCGACGCTCTCCGGACCGGTGCCGGCCGGCCCGTCGACCGGGCGCTCGGCGATCCGGCCCCTACCCCTGGTCCCCATGACCACCCGTCCCCGCAGTCGCGGCGAAGACCGCGGGCCGGTCCAGGCCGGCCCAACGCGAGAACGGGTAGACCACCCAGTCCGCGCGACCGATCACCTTCTCCTCCGGCACGAAGCCACCGCCGGGCTCACCGAGGTGGTCGCGGGAGTCCCTGGAGGCACTGCGGTGGTCGCCCATCACCCACAACTCACCGGTCGGCACCACCACGTCGAAGGCCACGCTCGACGCGTCGTCCCCCGGGGACAGGTAGGAGGTCTCGTCCACCGGAACGCCGTTGACGGTGATCGGCGCGCCCGGGCCGGTGCTGGTCACCCGGTCCCCGCCGACGCCGATCACGCGCTTGACGTAGACGGTGTTCCCGGCCGGGGCCAGCCCGAGGTCCCGGGCGAGCGAACGCACCCCGTCCCCGAAGCCGCCCGGCTTCGCCGACTCGGGGAGGAAGGAGCCCGTCCCGTCGAAGACCACGACGTCGCCCCGCTGGGGGTGACCGCCGAAGGCGTACGCCAGCTGGTTGGCCAGCAGCCGGTCGCCGGGGCGCAGGGTGTCCTCCATCGAACCGGAGGGCACCGTGAACGGCCGCACCACGAAGGCGTTCACCAGGAGCAGGGCCACCAGGCAGATCCCCGC
Source organism: Kitasatospora sp. NPDC093550 (assembly GCF_044764985.1). Classification (NCBI taxonomy): domain Bacteria; kingdom Bacillati; phylum Actinomycetota; class Actinomycetes; order Kitasatosporales; family Streptomycetaceae; genus Kitasatospora; species Kitasatospora sp. NPDC093550. The sequence continues at coordinate 61,533 of NZ_JBIWJF010000034.1, read as the reverse complement.
CAAGAGCAGCAGGTCGCGCGAGCGCGAGTGGCCCGGTTCCTCCTCCTGCTCCGCGGCCGGCTCCCCGTCCCGCTTCGGGTCCTCGCCCGAGTTCTGCTCCGTGTCCTGCTCCGAGCCCTCGCCGGCTGCCGCGGCGGCTTCACCGGTGGCTTCCCCAGTGACTTCCCCGGCAGCGGCACCGGTGGCTCCCCCGGCGGCGGCAACCGCCGTCCCGGTCGTCGCTTCCCCGGGCACGGCCCGGGAATCCGCCCCGGCGCCTCCCCCGGGAACGACCGCGGACCGCGACAGCGAGTCCGCACCGGTGGGTGCGGGACTGCCGTCGCGGTCCGCGGGTGGTTCGTGCGTGCTCATCGGGGGGTGAGCTTACCGTGCGGCCGTTCGGCCCCCCAGAGCGATCCGATCCCCCGGCCAGGCCGGGGGCCGGTGGATCAGCGGTCGCGCTTCTCCTTGATCTTCGCGGCCTTGCCGCGGAGGTCACGCAGGTAGTACAGCTTGGCGCGGCGAACCGCACCGCGGGTCACGACCTCGATCTTCTCGACGACCGGGGTGTGCACCGGGAAGGTGCGCTCCACGCCGACGTTGAAGCTGACCTTGCGGACGGTGAAGGTCTCACCGATACCGGCGCCGTGGCGGCGGATGACGACGCCCTGGAAGACCTGGACACGGGAGCGGTTGCCCTCGATGACCCGGACGTGCACCTTCAGGGTGTCACCGGCGCGGAAGGCCGGAATGTCGCTACGCAGCGAGGCCGCGTCGACAGCAGCGAGCTTGTTGCTCATGTTGCTCTCCATCGCAGGCGCCACGGGCCGCCCACGGAAAATCGTCACAATGGGGTCTGCTGCGGGCCGCATCGGCTGACGACGGTCCCCCCGTGGCGGGGGCGCCGGTCCACGTGCCCCCTACGAGAAGGGACCAGCGACAGACAGCAGCGGCCTATTCTTCCACATCACCGGCCACGGACCGAAATCGGCCGAGCCGCTCGTCCCAGGCGAGGCCGAGGAAACCGAGCGCCTCCCGGTCCTTCTTGTCGAAGGCGCCGTACTGCCAGCGCTCGACCAGGTCGGGCCGGTTCACCAGAGTGCGGGCGAAGGCCTGCTCCCGCCGCCAGCGGGCGATCCGGCCGTGGTTGCCGCTGAGCAGCACGTCCGGCACGGTGCGGCCGCGCCACTCGGCGGGCTTGGTGTAGACCGGGCCCTCCAGCAGGTCGGCCATCGCGCCCGGCGCGAAGGAGTCGTCGCGGTGGGACTCGGCGTTGCCCAGCACCCCGGGGAGCAGCCGGGCGATCGCCTCGACCATCACCAGCACCGCGACCTCGCCGCCGGCCAGCACGTAGTCGCCGATCGAGGCCTCGACCACCGGCATCCGGGTGGCCGCCTCCTCGATCACCCGGCGGTCGATGCCCTCGTACCGCGCGGGGGTGAAGGCCAGCCAGGGCCGGCCGGCCAGCTCCTGGGCGAGCTCCTGGGTGAACGGGCGCCCGCTCGGGGTCGGCACGACCAGGGTGGGCAGCTCGCCCTCGGGCCCGCCGGCGACCACCGCGTCCAGCGCCTCGCCCCACGGCTCGGGCTTCATCACCATGCCGGGACCGCCGCCGTACGGGCTGTCGTCCACCGTGCGGTGCACGTCGTGGGTCCACTCCCGCAGGTCGTGGACGTGCACGTCCAGCTGCCCGCGCGCGCGGGCCTTGCCGACCAGCGAGATGTTCAGCGGCTCCAGGTACTCGGGGAAGATCGTGACGACGTCGATCCGCATCCCGCTCTGCACCGCGCCGCTCTGCACCGCCTCGGTGGGTACCGCGCCGCCCGGCACCGCACCGCCCGGCACACCGCCGCTCTCCTCGACGGTCACTCCGACTCCTCCGAACCCTCGGAGCCCTCAGAGCCCTCAGAACCCTCGGCCGAGGACGTTCCGGCGACCTCGGCCTGCTCCGGGTCGATCAGCCCGGCCGGCGGGGTGATCACCGCACGCTGGTTCTCCAGGTCGATGGTCGGCACGATCTGGCTGACGAAGGGCACCAGCACCTCCGTCCCGTCGGGCTTCTTCACCGTGAGCAGGTCCTGGTACGGCAGGTGGACGACCTCGGTGAGCTCGCCGACCAGGGTGCCGTCGAGCAGTACCACGTCCAGGCCGATCAACTGGTGGTCGTAGTACTCCTCCGGGTCGTCCGGGCGCTCCTCCGGGTCGACCTCGGAGATGAGCAGAGTGCCCCGGAGCGCCTCGGCCGCGTTGCGGTCCTTGACGCCGGCGAAGCGCAGCAGCAGTCGGCCGCTGTGCACCCGGCCGGACTCGACGGTCAGCGGCCCGGCCGACGCGGGGTCGGTGAGCACGACCGCACCCGGCCCGAGCCGGAGCTCCGGCTCGTCGGTGCGGACCTCGACACTGACGTCCCCCCTGATGCCGTGGGCACGGCCGATCCTGCCGACGACGAGCTGCACGGTGATCGTTCTCCTGGAGTTCCTGAGCCTGAGCCGAAACGGGAAGCCCGACGGACTGCGAAGGGCCGGTTGCGATGGTTGGTGCCCGGTACGCGCCGGATGGCGCGAGCGGGCGGGACGCGCGGAAACGAGAAGGGCCGACCGGGACGCATGGCGTCCCGGTCGGCCCGAGCCCTGACGGCTGAACGAGCAGCTGCGTCAGCGAACGTTGTCCACGTCGACCAGGTCGACCCGGACGTTGCGACCGCCGAGGGCGCCGACCACGGTGCGCAGAGCGCGCGCCGTGCGGCCGCCCCGGCCGATCACCTTGCCGAGGTCATCGGGGTGCACCCGCACCTCGATGGTGTTGCCCCGACGCAGGTTGCGCGAGCGCACCTGCACCTCGTCGGGGTGCTCGACGATGCCCTTCACCAAGTGGTCGAGGGCGTCCTCGATCACGATCAGGCCTCGGCGGCGGCGTCGGCCTCAGCCTCGGCCTTGTCCGACTTCTTGGCCTTCGGGGTGATGGCGACGCCGGTGGTGGCGTCCTCGAAGCCGGCGACGGCCTTGGCGAACAGGTGCGAGAAGTCCTCGACCTTCGGCTCCGCGACCTTCAGCGGGGCCGGAGCCGGCAGGCCCTTGAACTTCTGCCAGTCGCCGGTCAGCTTCAGGATGGCGAGCACCGGCTCGGTCGGCTGGGCGCCGACGGACAGCCAGTACTGGGCGCGGTCGCTGTCGACCTCGATCTTCGAGGGGTTGTAGGTCGGCTGGTAGATGCCGATCTCCTCGATCGCGCGACCGTCACGCTTGGTGCGCGAGTCGGCGACGACGATGCGGTAGTGCGGGGAGCGAATCTTGCCGAGACGCTTGAGCTTGATCTTGACTGCCACGGGAGTGGATTCTCCTGGTGTTGACGTGGGTGAGCGGGTCGCCATCGCGTGGGGTTGCGGGGCGGACCGTTCAAGGGACACGCCAGCCGTAGGAGAGAGGGGTCCTGCTCGGCTGCCGAGTACTCAGCTGTCCATTCTGCCATACCGGCGCGAACCGCCTGCACCCGGGCCGGGCGGCGATCAGGGCTCGACCGGGAGCCCCCGCTCCCGGTCCAGCCCACGGACCCGCCGCCGTACCGCTCTTCGGTTGTACGGCTCTTCGGCCACCCTGTTCGGGGTCGCCCGTTCACGCCTGCCGCACCGCTCGCTCCGGCCTGGCCGCTGCCCGCACAGCCGGCCGCCGGACCGCCGACCGCTTACGCGATCTTGAACGGCTGCTGGCACGCGCCGCAGACGATGGACGCCTGCGCGAGCACCGACGGCACGACCCGGACGTTGCGCCCGCAGCCGCAGACCGCCTTGACCCGGACGCCGCCCCCGGAGGAGCCGTGCCGGGCGGCCGGGCCGCGGAAGGCGCGGGTCACGCCGTCACCGGCCACCGCTTCCTGGTGCGCGCCGAGGGCGCGGTCCAGGCGCTCGATGGTGCCGGCGTAGCGCTCCTGGGTCTCCTTGAGCATGGTCACCTGGGAGAAGCCGCTGCTCGCGTGCGGTTCGACCGGGTGCGCCAGACCGAGCTCGGAGGCGAGCATCAGGAAGCGTCGGTTGTGGTAGCGGCCGGCCCGCGAGGTGTCCCGGATGTCCCGGGCCGCGGCCAGACCATGGGCAGCCTCGTGGAGGAGCCGCTCGAAACCGAGCCGCGTCCCACAGGCCGAGGAGGACTCGCCGATCAAGGCCTCGGGCGAGGCCAGGTCGGGGAGGTCCTGGTGGTAGGCCTGGATGTCACTCCAGGCGGCGGCCAGTTCGGCCGCGAGAACGAGGGGCTGTGTCGTGCTCACGCTAGACCAACGATGGAGTGCGAGCCGATGTTCCGCATGTTCCCGTCCTCCGGGAATTCACAGGGAACTCCCAGGAATGCAAGGCCGCGCGCGAATTGCACGCTCCGGATCTGACGCAAGACCAACCCCCTGCCGGTTTCGGCCCGTCGCAGAGTCGGCGGGCCTGGTGAATTCCGTCCCGGGGGGCGGGCTGTCGCCCCCAGGACGTACGGCCCGTGGTCCCGCCGATTGACAGGGCCACGGGCCGTACACCGTACCGCTATTCCGTTAATACCGGGAGTTGACCGGCCAGTAGGGATGTCCACTGACCGCACTCCCCCGGAAGAGTTACCGGATTCTTACCCATCCGCATTCCGGGCAAATGTCGCCGCCGACGGTCATTACCAGCAGGTAACGGACATCGCGCGGACATCGTCCGGATGCGGAACGGACAGCGAACGGATGTCGGTGCGCGCGGATGTCAGTACGCGCGGGCGACGATCGCGATATTGCCGTCCTGGTCGTCCGAGGCCGGCACCGAGCCGTCGGCCGCGACGATGCAGCGCACCGTGACGCCCTGCTCGGCCAGCTTGGCCTCGCCCTCAGGGCCGAGCTCGGCCCAGGAGATCCGGCCCCAGCCGGTGGCGGCGGCCTCGACGGCCTCGTCGATGGTCTTGACGTCGACCGTGCGGGACTCGCGGCGCTCGCGGGACTGGCGCAGCAGCAGCGCCTGGTCCTCCTCCAGCACGCCGGGGACCAGCGAGGCCAGGGCGTCGATGGAGACCGGCTCCTTGCCGCCCGGGATGCGGCGGGCCAGCATCGCGGTGCCGTTCTCCAGGTCGCGCGGGCCGACCTCGATGCGCAGCGGGACGCCCTTGAGCTCCCAGTCGACGGCGCGGCGGCCGAACGGGGTGTCGGTGCGGTCGTCGACCACGACCCGGATGCCGGCGGCCTCCAGCTGGGCGCCGATCTCGCGGACCTTGGCGATGACCGCGTCGTCGCCCTTGATCGCCAGCACGACGGCCTGGACCGCGGCCAGGCGCGGGGGAACCCGCAGGCCGTTGTCGTCGCCGTGGGACATGATCAGGCCGCCGACCATGCGGGTCGAGACGCCCCAGGAGGTCTGCCAGACGTGCTCGCGCTCGGCGCCCTGCAGCTGGTAGGTGGTGTTGAACGCCTTGGCGAAGTTCTGACCCAGCTCGTGGCTGGTGCCCATCTGCAGCGCCTTGCCGTCACCCATCATGCCTTCGAGGGTGAGGGTGTTGATGGCGCCGGCGAAGCGCTCCTTGGCGGTCTTGCGGCCGAGCACGACGTCGATGCCGAGCACGTTGGTCATGAAGTCGCCGTAGACCTGGGTGTGGATCATCGACGCGTACGCACGGGCGTCCTCGTACGTGGCGTGGGCGGTGTGGCCCTCCTGCCAGAGGAACTCGGTGGTGCGCAGGAAGACGCGCGGGCGGAGCTCCCAACGGACCACGTTGGCCCACTGGTTGATCAGCAGGGGCAGGTCGCGGTGGCTCTGCACCCACTTCGAGAAGTACTCGTTGATGATCGTCTCGGAGGTGGGCCGGACGACGACCGGCTCCTCCAGCTGCTTGCCGCCGCCGTGGGTGACCACCGCGAGCTCGGGCGCGAAGCCCTCGACGTGCTCGGCTTCCTTGGTCAGGTAGGACTGCGGGATGAACATCGGGAAGTAGGCGTTCTGCGCGCCGGCCTTCTTGATCCGGGCGTCCATCTCCTGCTGCATCCGCTCCCACAGGCCGTAGCCGTACGGTCGGATGACCATGGTGCCGCGCACCGGACCGTTGTCGGCCAGCTCGGCCTTGTTGATGAGGTCCTGGTACCAGCGCGGGAAGTCTTCCGCCTGAGGGGTGAGAACGGGTGCCTTAGCCATGGGGCGAATGGTACGGGGAGCGACCCCCTGACTTCGAATCGGTATCACACCCGCGGACGGTGCCACCCCCGGCCCGCAGAACGGTGACGGGCACCGGGACGGCAGCAGGGCCGCACCGGGGCCGGACCGGGACGGCAGCGGGGCCGCACGGGCCGCGGAAGGGGGACGGAGCGGGGGGCGCACCACCGCGACACGCGCGCACCACCCTGCACCCCTCTGGACGCCGGGCCCGACCCGCTGTTCGCTGGAGTGGGGCGGGACTTTGGGGGAGCCGTAGCAGCACACCGAAGGACCGGATGGGAGGCCGCGATGGCTTCAGCTCGGACGACCGGCACGACCGTACGACCGACCGGCGCACGCGCGCACCACCAACGGCCCGGGGCCACCGGGCCCGCGCGGGCGCGCGACTGGGCGGAGATCCAGGAACGCATGCTGGTGCCGCTCTACGAGGCGGTCCACGACCGGCTGGAGGTCGGGCCGGCGAGCAGCGTGCTGGGCCTGGGCTGCCGGTCCGGACTGGCCCTGCTGCTCGCCGCCGGGCGGGGCGCCCAGGTCTCCGGGCAGGAGCCGCGGGACGAGCTGCGCGAGCTGGCGCACGGACGCCGACTACGGGTGTGCGCCGGGGCCCGGCCGACCGCCGGAGTCCCCCGCTCGGCCCATTCGCTGGTCACCGTTTTCGAGCAGCTGCCCGGCGCAGCCGACCCGGGCTCGGTCGTGGCCGAGGCCGCCCGGCTCACCCTCCCCGGCGGGCACGTGGTGCTCGCCGCCTGGGGCCCGCCGGAGCGCTGCGAGAGCGCCCCGGTGCTGGACGTTGCCCGGCGGATGGCGGGCCGCACCACCGCCCGCGACCCGTTCGCACTGAGCGCGCCCGGAGCGCTGGAGGACCTGCTCGCCCCGGCCGGCCTGCGCCCGGCCGGCAGCGGCCGGGTGAGCTGCCCGTTCGCCTACGCGGACCTCGACAGCGCGGTGCGCGGCCTGCTCTCCACCGGCCTGTTCGAGGCCGCCGAGGAGTTCTCCGGGGCTTCGCTGGTGGCCAAGGAGCTGGAGGAGGCGCTGCAGCCGTACCTGCGCGCGGACGGCTCGGTCCGGATGGAGAACGTGTTCCGTTACCTGATCGCCGAGCGGCCGCGCTAGCGACGCGAACCGGGGGCGCCCGCCACCACGGCGAGCGCCCCCGGCCCCGGTCTCACGCCTGGTCGAGCGACTTCCCGCCCGAACCGCCGGAGCCGTCCGAGCCGCCCGAACCGCCGGAGCCATCCGAGCCATCCGCACCGCCCGAACCGCCCGAGCCCTCGGAAGCCCCCTCCCGCGGCACCCCCGCCGCCCGGTACGCCTGCTCCTCGTCCAGCGTCTCCGCCTCCAGCAGCGCCGCCGCCAGCGCGTCCAGCCGGTGCCGCTGCTCGGTCAGCAGCCGCACCGCGTCGTCGTAGCACTCGGAGACGATCCGCCGGGCCTCCTCGTCCACCGCGTCCAGCGTGGTCGGCGCGGCGGAGAGCCCGTACGCGCCCTGCGGGTCGGAGGGCACGGCGGTGAGCCGGCCGACCCGCTCGCTCATCCCCCAGCGCCCGGCCATGCCGCGGGCGATGTTGGTGACCTGCTCCAGGTCGCTCTCCGCACCGGTGGTGATCACCCCGTAGACCACCTGCTCGGCCGCCATGCCGCCGAGCGCACCGATGATCCGGCCGCGCAGGTAGGGCTCGGTGTACGAGTAGCGGTCGTTCTCCGGGGTGGAGAGGGTGACGCCGAGCGCCCGTCCGCGCGGCACGATGGTGATCTTGCGGACCGGGTCCGCGCCGGGCTGGAGCATGCCCAGCAGGGCGTGCCCGCTCTCGTGGTAGGCCGTCCGCTCGCGCTCCTCCTGCGGCATCACCAGCGGCCGCACGGCGCCCAGTTGGACCTTCTCCAGGGCGTCCGAGAGGTCCCGCTCGTTGACCGCGTCCCGGTCGCGCTTGACGGCCAGCAGGGCCGCCTCGTTGACCAGGTTGGCGAGTTCGGCGCCGGTCATCCCGGGGGTGACCTTGGCCAGCTGGCGGAGGTCGGCGTCGCCCGCCAGCGGGACGGTGCGGGTGTGGATGCGCAGGATCGCGGCGCGACCGTCCCGGTCGGGCGGGCTGACGGTGATCCGACGGTCGAAGCGGCCGGGGCGCAGCAGCGCGGGGTCGAGCACGTCCGCCCGGTTGGTCGCGGCGATCACGATGACGCCCTCGGAGCCGGTGAAGCCGTCCATCTCGGTGAGGATCTGGTTGAGCGTCTGCTCGCGCTCGTCGTGCCCGCCCATGCCGCCGCCCGCGCCGCGCTGGCGTCCGATGGTGTCGATCTCGTCGATGAAGATGATCGCCGGGGCGACCTTGCGGGCTTCGGCGAAGAGCTCGCGGACCCGGCTGGCGCCGACGCCCACGATCATCTCGATGAACTCGGACGCCGAGGCGGAGAAGAACGGCACGTCCGCCTCCCCGGCCACGGCCCGGGCCAGCAGGGTCTTGCCCGTCCCCGGCGGGCCGCTCAGCAGCACGCCGCGCGGCATCTTGGCGCCGAGCCTGCGGTACCGGTCGGGGTTCTTCAAGTAGTCGACCACCTCGGTGAGTTCGGCCTCGACCTCGTCGATGCCGGCCACGTCGGCGAAGGTGGTGCGCTTGCCCTGCTCGGCGGTGACCGGCTTGGGCGGCGTCTTGCGCCCCAGCGGTCCGGCGCCCAGACCCCCGGCCATCCGGCGGGCGAGCAGCACCCAGACGAAGATCAGCAGCAGCATCGGGGCGAGCGAGAGCAGCAGGTTGGTGAGGAAGCTGCGCTGCTGGACCGGCGAGGTGGCGGTGACCTCGACGCCCTGCTGCTGCAGCGTGCCCCACAGGTTGTCGCCCGCGAAGGAGGGGCGCTGGGTGTCGAACTCGGTGTAGTCGCCCTTGCCGCCGTCCGGCTTGGGCTGCGCGCTCTTGAGGGTGCCCTCGATCGCGTCGCCCTTGGAGTAGATCTTGGTGATGTTGCCCTTGTTCAGCTGGTTGTTGAACTCGGTGTACGAGATCGTGGTGGCGCCCTCGTTCCCGAAGAAGGACAGCAGCACGTCGGAGATCAGGAACACCACGAGGGCGGTGAGGACGAGGCCGGTCCAGCCGCCGGGCATCCGCCGGCGGGGCGGCGGCGGGGGCGGAGCGCCCTCGGAGCGCCAGGGCTGGTCGGGGGTCTGACGCGGCGGCACGGGTTCGGTCACCCATCGGACGATACGGACAGGTGCTCGGGCGGGCCAACCGCAACGCCGCGCCCGGACGGCCCGGGCGGCCGCGCCGATGCCCTCCCACCAGCGGCTATGCCGAGGCGCCCGGCCACTCCTCGGCGGTCAGCGCGAAGCGCTCGTGGTCGCGCCAGTCGCCCTGCAGGAACAGCATCCGCGGCGAGAAGCCCTCGTGCCGGAAGCCCAGCCGCTTGGCCATCGCGACCGACCGCTCGTTGTCCGGCTGCACGTTGATCTCCAGCCGGTGCAGCCCCAGGCCGCCGGCCGACTGCGGGGCGAAGCAGCGGTCCACGACCAGCCGCATGCCCTCGGTCATCCGTCCGGTGCCGGCGAACGGCAGGTACGAGTCGTAGCCCAGTGCCGCGTTGCAGAACCGGCCCATCACGATGTTGGCGACGTTCACCTTGCCGACCAGCCCGCCGGTCCTCCCGTCGAGGATCAGGAAGGTGCACAGCCCCGCCCCCTGGCGCTCCAGCAGCTCGGGCAGCCCGTCCGGCTCGACCGGGTTCCACCGCCCGATGTGCTCGGCGGACCGCCGGACGGCCTCGGCGTACGCAACCGCGTCCTCGGGCCTCGGGGCCCTGATCATCACTCGCATGCCCCCATCATCGGACACGCGATCGGCCCGCCGCCCGGAAACACCGGACGACGGGCCGATCGGAATCGATCAAGGCCGACCCCATGAGGTTCTCGATCGATCAAGCGTGAACGATCGAGAACCACGGCGGGCCCGAGCGCGGCGGGCCCAAGGACCGCGGCGGGTCCAAGGACTACAGCATGTCCTTGAACTCCTTGGGCAGCTCGAAGTCGGCCGGGCCCTTGCCCGCGCCGAGGCCGAACGCCCCGCCGTCCGCCGGGGCCTGGCCGGCGCCCGGGCCGAGCGCGCGGCGCTGGGCGGCCGCGGCCTCCTCCTGGGCCCGCTTCAGCGGGTTGCCGCTCTTGCGCTTGCCCTTGGCCTGCGGGGCCTTCTTGCCGGACTTCTTGGCGCCGCCGCCCATGCCCGGGATCCCCGGCATGCCGGGCACGCCCTTGCCGGAGGCCATCGCGGACATCATCTTGCGGGCCTCGAAGAACCGCTCGACCAGGTTCTTCACCTCGCCGACCTGGACGCCCGAACCCTTGGCGATGCGGGCCCGGCGGGAGCCGTTGATCAGCTCCGGCTCGGCGCGCTCGGCCGGGGTCATCGACTTGATGATCGCGCCGACCCGGTTGACGTCCTTGTCGTCGATGTTGTTGATCTGGTCCCGGATCTGGCCCATGCCGGGCAGCATGCCGAGCAGCTTGGAGATCGAGCCCATCTTCTGGACCTGCTCCAGCTGCGACAGGAAGTCGTCCAGCGTGAACTGCTTCGGGCCGCCGCGCAGCTTGGCGGCGATCTTCTCCGCCTCGGCCTGCGAGAAGGTCTGCTCGGCCTTCTCGATCAGCGAGAGGACGTCACCCATGCCGAGGATGCGCGAGGCCATCCGGTCCGGGTGGAAGGCGTCGAAGTCGTCGACCTTCTCGCCGTTGGAGGCGAACATGATCTGGCGGCCGGTGACGTGCGCGACCGACAGGGCGGCACCGCCGCGGGCGTCGCCGTCGAGCTTGGAGAGCACGACACCGGTGAAGTCCACGCCGTCGAGGAAGGCCTGCGCGGTGGTCACCGCGTCCTGGCCGATCATCGCGTCGACGACGAACAGGACCTCGTCCGGGTTCACCGCGGCGCGGATGTCGGCGGCCTGCTGCATCAGCTCGGCGTCGATGCCCAGGCGGCCGGCGGTGTCGACGACGACGACGTCGTACTGCTTCTGCTTGGCGTACTCGATCGAGTCCTTCGCCACCTGCACCGGGTCGCCGACGCCGTTGCCCGGCTGCGGGCCGTAGAAGGCCACGCCGGCGCGCTCGGCGACGACCTGGAGCTGGTTGACCGCGTTGGGGCGCTGGAGGTCGCAGGCGACCAGCAGCGGGGTGTGCTTCTGCTGCTTCAGCCAGTGGCCGAGCTTGCCCGCGAGGGTGGTCTTACCGGCACCCTGCAGACCGGCGAGCATGATGACCGTCGGGCCGTTCTTGGCGAACCGCACCCGTCGGGTCTCGCCACCGAGGATCGCGATGAGCTCCTCGTTGACGATCTTGATGATCTGCTGCGCCGGGTTCAGCGCGCCGGAGACCTCGGCACCGAGCGCCCGGTCCTTGACCCGCTTGATGAAGGCCCGGACGACCGGCAGCGCGACGTCCGCCTCCAGCAGCGCGATGCGGATCTCGCGGGCGGTGGCGTCGATGTCCGCCTCGCTCAGGCGGCCCTTGCCCCGGAGGTTCTTGAACGTCGCTGCGAGGCGATCGGAAAGGGTGTCGAACACGTCGTCGCGGGTCCTCTGCGGCATCGGTATCGGTACGGTCGTCGTCCCCCAGGGTATCCGGCCGCCCCGGGTACGGTCTCCACCCCTGTTCCCGGAGACCTCGGCCGCTGCTCGGGGGCGCCCCTCAGCCCAGTGCCGCCCGGACCGCCGCCGCCACCTCCCCGGCCCGTCCGGCGGCCAGCGGACGGCCCGCCTCGTCGGTCAGGTAGAAGGAGTCGACGGCCTCCGCGCCCAGCGTGGAGACGTGCGCGGTGCGCACCCGTACGCCCGCGCCGTCCAGCGCCCGGCCGATCCGGTGCAGCAGCCCGGGGGCGTCGTGCGCCCGGACCTCCAGCACGGTCGCGGTCGCCGAGGCCACCGCCGGAGCCACCGCCACCACGGGCGGCGGGGTGGGGATGCCCCGGCGGCGCGGGGCGGCGGCGTCCCGCTCGGCGAGTCGGCGCGCGACGTCCAGCGAGCCGTCCAGCGCCCGGCGCAGGTCGGCCCGCAGCCGGGCCGCCTCGGGCAGCTCGCCGAACTCGGCGGCCACCCGCCAGGAGAGCAGCAGCACCGGCCCGGCACCGATCGGGTCCAGCTCGCGCAGCCCGGCCGAGCGGACGGTCAGCCGGTGCAGCGCGAGCACCCCGGCGGCGGTGCCGAGCAGCCCGGGACGGTCCGGGACGGCCAGCGTCAGCTCGACGCCCATCGGCTCGGTGCCCGGGTCGGCGCCCTCGGCCTGCGCCCGCAGCGACAGCGCGGGCTCGCCGGTCCGGGCGGCCTCGACCGCGAGCCGCTCCTGCTCCGCGGTCGGCGCCGCCTCCACCGGCGCCGTGCCCGCCCCGGCCAGCCGGTCGGCCGCCCGGGCCACCAGTCCGGCCACCAGCGACGCCCGCCAGGCGCTCCACGCGGCCGGACCGGTGGCCAGCGCGTCCGCCTCGGTGAGCGCGTGCAGCAGCTCCAGCTCCGGCAGGGTGGTGACCGCCTTGGTGATCGCCTCGACGGTGGCCGGGTCGTCCGGGTCGCGCCGGGTCGCGGTGTCGACCAGGGTCAGGTGGTGGCGGACCAGCACCGCCAGGGTCTCGGTGTCCTCGGGGCCGAAGCCCATCCGGGGCGCGAGGTCGCGGACGATCACCTCGCCGGCCTCGCTGTGGTCCCCGGGCCAGCCCTTGCCGATGTCGTGCAGCAGCGCGGCCACCAGCAGCAGGTCCGGCCGGGCCACCCGGCGGGTCATCGCGGCGGCCCGCACGGCGGTCTCCACCAGGTGCCGGTCCACCGTCCAGCGGTGCACGGCGTTGCGCTGCGGACGGCAGCGCACCCGCTCCCAGTCCGGCAGCAGCCGGGTGACCAGCCCCTCCGCCTCCAGCGCCTCCCACACCGGGACGGCCGCCTCCCCCGCACCCAGCAGGGTGACCAGCTGCTCGCGCGCCTCGTCCGGCCAGGGCACCGGCAGCGGACGGCACTCGGCGGCCAGCCGCCGCACCGTCGCGTAGGAGACGGTCAGCCCGTTCTGCGCGGCGGCGGCCGCGGCGCGCAGCGGCAGCACCGGATCGGTCGCCGGGCGGGCGCCCTGCGCCAGTACCGCCTCGCCGTCCTGCTCGACCACGCCCTCGGCCAGCGGACGGCGCTCGACGTCGCCCCGGGCCACCGCGCCCGCGCCGCGCCCGGCCCCGGTGAACGGGGCGGTGAAGGGCCCGGTGAACGGGAACGCGCGCCGCACCGCCCGTCGGCCCCGGCCGGCCTTGGCGGCGAGCACCCGGTCCACCGCGCGCCAGGTGACGTCGCTCGCGTACGCGATGGTGCGGGCCGCCTCGTACACCTGGCGCAGCAGGCTGTCGGCGTCCAGCACGCCAAGCCGCTCGGCGACCTGGTCCTGGTCCTGCAGGCTGAGCCGCTCGGTGGCCCGGCCGGTGACCAGGTGCAGCGCCTCGCGGACGTCGGCGAGCCGCAGCGCGGCGGCGTCCAGGCCGTCCCGGGGCGCGTCGGCCAGCCAGGTGGCGGCGACGGCGTTGAGCGCGACCACGTCGCGCAGGCCGCCGCGGGCCTCCTTGAGATCCGGCTCCAGCAGGAAGGACAGCTCGCCGTGCCGCTCGGCCCGCTCGCGGCCCAGCTCGCGCAGCTCGGGCAGGCGCGCGGGGGCGCTCGCGCGCCAGTCGGTGAACACCGCGGAGCGCAGCTCGGCGGTGAGCGTCGGGTCCCCGGCGAGGTGGCGGGCGTCCAGCAGGCCGAGCTGGGCCTTGAGGTCGGCGGCGGCGACCGCCCGGGCCTCGGCGACGGTGCGCACCGAGTGGTCGAGTTTGGCACCCGCGTCCCAGACCGGGTACCAGATCTTCTCGGGCAGCTCACGGTCGATCGGGCCCTCGTGCAGCAGCAGGACGTCCAGGTCGCTGCGCGGGGACAGCTCGCCGCGTCCGTAGCCGCCGACGGCGACCAGGGCGACGCCGGCGGGGGCGCCTGCGGCCGCGAGCAGGCCGGCCAGCCAGTCGTCGGTGAGCCGCGCGAGCGCCTCGCGGCGGGGGCGGCCGACCGGGCCGGGGTCGGCGAGCAGCGCGGCCCGGGCGGCGGCGGGGTCGGCGGGGTCGGAAGGCCTGGTCTCGGTGGTCATGCGCTGGGTCCCGTCCGTCGTGCGGCCGGGCCGTCCCGCGGTGCGCCGGGGTTGCGGTGCGCCGCGGTTCGGCCGAGCGGGGGTACGCCGTCGGCGGGCCCGCGGTCCCCTGGGGGTCACGGGCCCGCCGGCGGTGGGGGCTACAGGGCGTCCGGGCCGCGCTCTCCGGTGCGGACCCGTACGGCGGTGTCGACCGGGATGCTCCAGACCTTGCCGTCGCCGATCTTCCCGGTCCGGGCGGCCTTCACCAGGACGTCGATCAGGTCGTCGGCGTCCTCGTCCTCGACCAGGACCTCGATCCGGACCTTCGGCACCAGGTCCACGGTGTACTCGGCGCCCCGGTACACCTCGGTGTGGCCGCGCTGGCGGCCGTAGCCGCTGGCCTCGGTGACGGTCAGGCCGTGGACCCCGAAGGCCTGCAGGGCGGCCTTCACCTCGTCCAGGCGGTACGGCTTGATCACGGCGGTGATGAGCTTCATCAGGCGTCGACCTCGGTCTTCTCGGCGGCCTTTCCGGCGGCCTGCTCGGTGGGCTTCCCGGCGGACTGGTCCGCGGGCTTCGCGGCGGACGGACCGGCGGACGAGCCGACGGACGGACCGGCCGACGGGGCGGCCGCGGCCAGACCCGGCAGGGCCCGGGCCAGGCCCGCCCCGACAGCGCTGAAATCGTAAGCGGACTCCGCGTGTTCGGCCTGGTCGATGCCGGCCACCTCGACCTCCTCGGCGACCCGGAAGCCGACCAGCTTGTCGACCGCCTTGGCCAGCAGCCAGGAGAGGACGAAGGAGTACGCCGCGACCACGGCCACGCCCATCGCCTGCTTGCCGAGCTGCCCCAGCCCGCCGCCGTAGAACAGGCCCTTGGCGGTCTGGCCGACCCCGCCGGTGGCGAACAGGCCGATCAGCAGCGAGCCGATCGCCCCGCCCACCGCGTGCACGCCGACCACGTCGAGCGAGTCGTCGAAGCCCCAGCGGTACTTCAGCGAGACGGCGGTGGCGCAGACCGCGCCCGCGATCAGGCCGATCGCCACCGCGCCGAGCGGGCTGACCGAACCGCAGGCCGGGGTGATCGCGACCAGGCCGGCCACCGCGCCGGAGGCGGCGCCCAGCGTGGTGAAGGCGCCGTGCTTGAGCTTCTCGTAGACCAGCCAGCCGACCAGCGCCGCACCGGTGGCGACCTGGGTGTTGACCATGGCCATCGCGGCGACGCCGTTGGCGGCCAGCGCCGAGCCGGCGTTGAAGCCGAACCAGCCGAACCACAGCAGCCCGGAGCCGAGCATCACCAGCGGCAGGCTGTGCGGGCGCATCGGGTCCTTCTTGAAGCCGACCCGCTTGCCCAGCACCAGGCAGAGCGCGAGGCCCGCGACACCCGCGTTGATGTGCACGGCCGTGCCGCCGGCGAAGTCGATCACGCCGTTCCGGTCGCCCAGCCAGCCGCCGTTGCCGCCGTCGAAGAAGAAGACCCAGTGCGCGACCGGGAAGTAGACGATCGTCACCCAGAGCGCGATGAACAGGCCCCAGGCGGCGAACTTGGCCCGGTCCGCGATGGCGCCGCTGATCAGCGCCGGGGTGATGATCGCGAACATCAGCTGGAAGATCGCGAAGGCGGTGACCGGAATGGTCCCGGTCAGCTCGTTCAGGCCGATGCCGCGCATCCCGAGGAAGTCCAGGTTGCCGATCAGACCGGCGAAGGCGTCGGGCCCGAAGCTGAGTGAGTACCCGTAGAGGACCCAGAGCACGGTGACGATGCCCAGCGAGAGAAAACTCATCGCCAGCATGTTCAGTGTGCTCTTGGCCCTGACCATGCCCCCGTAGAAGAAGGCCAGGCCCGGGGTCATCAGCATGACCAGGGCCGCACTGATGAGCACGAAGGCGGTGTCGCCCGCGCTGAAGCCGTCCGGCATCGGCGTCTCCTCTGCGTCCTAGGCCGATCGGCCCCCGGGTACCTGTCCCGTGCCCCCGGGGTGTCGGCGATGAAGAGGAGCGTGCCGAAGGCTGGTTTCGGCCAGTGCGGCCCGTTGTTTCACGGCCGTGACGCGTGCGACGCGCGGGTTACGGCTGCGTGAACCGCCGCCCCGCGCCCGCCCGGACGGGTTACCGTTCCGCCGCGCGGTCCGGCTCCGCACACATGGGAGCCACCGACCGTGACGGCGGCGGCCGCCACGGTCGGTGGAGTCGGGGAGGAGCGGCGCTCAGACCACCGAGACGTACTCCGGGATGTCCTGAACCACGCGCTCCTTCAGCCGGCTCACCGCGTCCACGCCCTTGAACCGGGCCGCCGCGGCCTCCGTGGTCTTGCGCACCCGGGAGTTCAGCCGCTCCGAGCGCACCTTGGTCGCGATGTCCACCGCCTGCTCGGCCATCACCACCGCCTGCTCGGCCTCCTTCTGCAGCAGGTGCACGCTGGCCATGCCGATCAGGTTGAAGGCGTACGAGCGCACGTGGTCGCCGTCCTGGCGGAACAGGTCGACGGCGCGCTCCATCACCGGCGCCGACAGCGAGGCGTACAGCTGGGCGTTGTCGGAGTGGTACGCGAGGTCGCGGAAGGAGTGCGCGTTCTCGGCGTTCAGCTCGGCCGGCGAGAAGAACTTCAGCCAGTCCGGCTCGTCGTCCCCCTCGCGGATGTCGGTGAAGGTGTCCTCCGCCAGCCGGATCGCCCGGGCGCAGCGGTTGATCTCCCCGATGGTGGCGTAGGCCCGCGCCTCCATCGCGTACAGCAGGGACTGCTGGCGCGGGGAGGCGGTGTCGCGGCTGCCGTACTGCGCCAGGTGGATCAGCTCCAGGGCGTCCTCGCCCCGGTTGAGGTGGATCATCTGGCGGCTCATGTCGGTGAGGATCAGCGCGCCGAACGGGCGGTCGCCGGCCTCCTTGGCCGCGTGCAGGGCCAGGACGTAGTACTTCTGCGCGCTCGGGTGCATCCCGACGTCGTACGACATCCACCCGGCCAGGTGGGCGAGTTCGGCGGTGAGCCGGAACAGCCGCCGGGTGGTGTCCTCGCTGTACGTCTCCTGGAGCAGGTCGGTGACCTCGTGCAGCTGGCCGACGACCGCCTTGCGGCGCAGCCCGCCGCCGTTCTGCGCGTCCCACTGGCGGAACATGACCGTGGTCTGCTCCAGCAGTTCCAGCTCGGGCTCGGAGAGCCGTCCGGTGAACGCCTCGCCGCCGTTGGCCGCGGTGAGGATCGGGGTGGGCACACCGGTCGGGCCGGGGGTCAGCCAGCGCTGCATGGGCTCGATCAGGGCGGCGCCGGCGGTCAGCGCCAGCGAGGTGCCGAGGAAGCCCCGGCGGTTGAGCATCAGGTCGCTGCGGGAGTAGTCACTGATCAGCTGGACGGTCTGCGGGCCGCTCCACGGCAGGTCGACGCCGCCGCCCACGGTGGAGACCGGGATCGCGGCGCGCAGGCCGAGGTCCTCGATCGAGACCACCGAGCCGAAGCGCTCCGAGAAGAGCTCCGACATGATCTTGGGGATCGGCTCGCGGGGCTGCTCGCCGTCGAGCCAGCGACGCACCCGGGAGGTGTCGGTGGACACGTGGTGGGCGCCGATCTGCCGGGCCCTCCGGTTGACCTGGCGGGCCAACTCGCCCTTGGACCAGCCACTACGGGCGAACCACGTGGTCAGCTTCTCGTTGGGTTGCTTCTCTGCCATGGGGAACGTCCCATCCCGCCCGGCCCCTCGCGGGGCCCCCGATCGTGACCGCCCGACGGTTGCGGGCTCTTGCCAGACGTGCCGTGCCTGAGGTCGTGCCGTACCGCGCCCTCGCACTGGTGTGCCATCGTCACGGACCAGCCGTCAGATCCCCAACTCCCTTTCTCCGACGGCCCGGAGCGGGATCACCGACGACATCCGCGTGCTGAACGTAATGCCCCGCGAGGTGCCCGCGGGAGCGACCCTGGCGAAACGCCACCTTTCGCCACCCCCAGGAGTGAACCGAAGACAGGGGGCACACGCTTCACTAGGTAGTCCCGACGGTCCGGCATATGCGGGCCGCCAAGTCCCCGGGCTCATCCCGGAAGACCCGGTAGAACCCGCAATCCACCTCAGCCACAAGCGAGTTCACCACCCACTCGGGGCGGCAACAGTCTCGCGCACACGACGATCCGGCATCCGCGCCGCCCCCACAAGGCGGCGCCCGAGGCGCACCACCGGAACAGGCGCACACCACGCGCTGCGCGCCGCCACCGCACTACGCACCACACACCTGACAATCGACACACAGTCACCGTCCCGTAACCATCGGCAACGAGAACCTGTTGGGGGAGGCATGGACAACCTGTTCGGCGAACTTCGACTGGGGCACCTGCGGCTGGCACCGCTGGGCGCGCGCCGCCGCACCAAGGTCACCGCGTCCCAGGCCGCCGCGGAGTACACCGGCCGCTGGGGCTGGGCGGTCGCCACCGGCGACCCGGCCACCGGCACCCCGGTCACCGGCGCCACCGCCCCGACCCGCTGTCCCTGCGGCGCCGCCCGCTGCGGCGCGCCCGGCCTGCACCCCGTGCCGGGCACCGAGGTCCGGGCCCGCGCCACCCGCGCCGAGGGCTCGGTGCTGTTCCCCACCGGCCGCGCCTTCGACGTCCTGGACGTCCCCGAGCAGGCCGGCCTGCAGGCACTGGTCCGGCTGGAGCGGATGGGCACGCAGGTCGGCCCGGTGCTCGCCGCCCCCACCGGCCGACTGCAGTTCCTGGTCGCCGCCGGCACCGCCCGCCGCCTGCCCGACCTGCTGTACCGGATGGGCTGGGACGACGCCGCGCTCGACCTCACCTGCCACGGCGAGGGCAGCTACGTCGCCGCCCCGCCCACCGTCCTCGACGGCCTCGGCCCGGTCCGCTGGCTGCGCCGCCCCACCCGCGACAACGCCGGCTGCCCGCCCGAGGCCCGGCTGCTGCTCGGCACCCTCGCCTACGCCTGCCACCGCGGCCGCGAGCGCACCGCCGAACCGGCCTGGATCGCCTCGTAACACCCGCCCGCTCGCCTCCGGGGCGCACCCGACCCGGTGCCGACGGTCGTCGCTCCCATGCCCCTCGTACCTCGGGGCCTCCTCGCTCCTCCCATCCGGCACCGGCGCGCCCCTTCGGCTCGGGGCGGGACAAGGCGGCAGCCGGACCCTTTCCGGGCACGCGAAAGGGCCCGCCCCGAGCGGAGCGGACCCTTCGACGGCGGACCGGCGGGAAGCCGCCGGGGGGGGAGCCTCAGTCCCCGATCAGCGCGTCCACGAACGCACCCGGCTCGAACGGCGCCAGGTCGTCCGCGCCCTCGCCCAGACCGATCAGCTTGACCGGCACGCCCAGCTCGCGCTGGACCGCGACCACGATGCCGCCCTTGGCGGTGCCGTCCAGCTTGGTCAGCACGATGCCGGTGATGTCGACCACCTCGGCGAAGACCCGGGCCTGGATCAGGCCGTTCTGGCCGGTGGTGGCGTCCAGCACCAGCAGCACCTCGTCCACCGGGCCGTGCTTCTCGACGACCCGCTTGACCTTGCCCAGCTCGTCCATCAGGCCGGTCTTGGTGTGCAGTCGGCCGGCGGTGTCGATCAGCACGGTGTCGACGCCCTCGGCGATGCCCTCCTTGACCGCGTCGAACGCGATCGAGGCCGGGTCCCCGCCCTCCGGGCCGCGCACGGTGCGCGCACCGACCCGCTCGCCCCAGGTCTGCAGCTGGTCCGCGGCGGCGGCGCGGAAGGTGTCGGCGGCGCCGAGCACCACCGTACGGCCGTCGGCGACCAGGACGCGGGCCAGCTTGCCGGTGGTGGTGGTCTTGCCGACGCCGTTGACGCCGACGACCAGGACCACGGCCGGGCCCTCCTCGTGCTTGGTGGAGCGCACGGTGCGGTCGGCGTCCTTGCCGATCAGCTCGATCAGCTCCTCGCGCAGCAGCGCGCGCAGCTCCTCGGGCGTCCGGGTGCCGAGCACCTTCACCCGGGTGCGCAGCCGCTCGACCAGCTCCTGGGTGGGGGCGACGCCCACGTCCGCGGTGAGCAGGGTGTCCTCGATCTCCTCCCAGGTGTCCTCGTCCAGGTGCTCGCGGGAGAGCAGCGAGAGCAGGCCCTTGCCGATCGAGTTCTGCGAGCGGGAGAGCCGGGAGCGCAACCGGACCAGCCGGCCGGCCGTGGGCTCGGGCACCTCGACGGCGGGAGCCGCCTCGGCCTCGGCCGGCTCGATCTCGACGGCCTCGGGTGCCTCGGGCTCGGCCGGGAGTTCCACCTCCTCGACGGTGCGGCGGGGCTCCTCGCGCGGCGGCGCGGCCTCGTCGCCGATCTGGGGTTCCGCCGGGGTGGGCTTCGGCGCCGTGATGACCGGCGCCTGCGACTTCGGGGGCAGCTGCTGGCGTCGTCTGCCGGAAACGACGAGGCCCGCGATCGCACCGACGGCGACCACGGCGATGACTACGGCAAGGATCACGTATTCCATATCCGCTCCAGTATCCGCGACCGGAGCCCGGATGGACCGCAGCCGCCCTAGACCGTTGCGGTACCGATGGCCGCCCGGCTCGTCCCGGCCGGCCCGGGGCGCTCCCGCCGGGTCTCCCGCAGCCGCTGGCTGATCACCTGCGAGATGCCGTCGCCCTTCATCGTCACGCCGTACAGCGCGTCGGCGGACTCCATGGTCAGCTTCTGGTGGGTGATCACGATCAGCTGGGAGCTCTCCCGCAGCTCCTCCATGATCCCGATCAGCCGGCGCAGGTTGGTCTCGTCCAGGGCCGCCTCCACCTCGTCCATCACGTAGAACGGGCTGGGCCGGGCCTTGAAGATCGCCACCAGCAGCGCCACCGCGGTCAGCGAGCGCTCGCCGCCGGACAGCAACGACAGCCGCTTGACCTTCTTGCCCGGCGGGCGGGCCTCCACCTCGACCCCGGTGGTGAGCATGTTGTCCGGATCGGTCAGCACCAGCCGGCCCTCCCCGCCCGGGAAGAGCCGGCCGAAGACGCCCTCGAACTGGGCGGCGGTGTCGTGGTACGCCGAGGTGAACAGCTGCTCGACCCGCTGGTCCACGTCCCGGACGATGTCCAGCAGGTCGCGCCGGCTGCGCTTGAGGTCGTCCAGCTGCTCGCCGAGGAACTTGTGCCGTTCCTCCAGTGCGGCGAACTCCTCCAGGGCCAGCGGGTTGACCTTGCCGAGCTGCTGGTACGCCCTCTCGGCGGCCTTCAGCCGCTTCTCCTGCTCGGCCCGGACGTACGGGTAGGGCTCCCCCGGCTCCTGGTCCTCCTCCGGCGTGGCGGGCGGGACGGGCTGGTCCGGTCCGTACCCGGCGAGCAGCTCGCCGCCGTCGATGCCGAACTCCTCCAGCGCACGGGACTCCAGCTGCTCGATCCGCAGCCGCTTCTCCGCCCGCAGCACCTCGTCCCGGTGCCCGGCGTCGACCAGCTTGTCCAGCTCCTCCTTGAGGCCGCGGCCGTGCTCGCGGTGCTCCCGCAGCTCCTCCTCCCGCTCGGCGCGCGCGAGCTCGACGGCCGCCCGCCGGGCGTCCGCGCGGGCCAGCGACACCTCCAGGCAGGCCAGCAGCTGTCGGGCGCCCGCCGCGACGGCGTTCGCCACCCCGGCGTCGCGCTCGGCCCGCCGACGGCGCTCGGCGGCCCGGGCCCGTGCCTCGCGCTCGGCTCGGGCGGCCCGGTCCAGCTGGTCCGCCCGCCCGGCCAGCGCGCGGACCCGCTCCTCGTGGGTGCGCACCGCGAGCCGGGCCTCCAGCTCGGCCTGCCGGGCGGTGCTCGCGGCCTCCGCCAGCCGCTGCTGCTCGGCCGGGTCGGGCTCGTCCTCCCCCGCGTCCGCCGACTCCTCGGCCGCGGCCAGGCGACGCGCGGACTCCTCGGCCGCGGCCAGCACGTCGGCGAGGCCCTGGTCCGCCCGCGCGGCGGCGGCGGAGAGCCGCTCGGCCTCCCCCGCGGCGGCGCGCGCCTGTCCGCCGAGGCGGCCGAGCGCGCCCGCGACCTCGGCCCGCTCCTTCTCCGCCTGCCGGCGCAGCTCGTCGAGCCGCTCCAGCTCGACGGCCGACTCCCTTCGCCGCTCGGTGAGTTCGGCCAGCCGCCCGGCCGACTCGGCGCAGCGGACGGCGAGTTCCTCGATCGCCCGGGCCGCCTCGTCCACCGCCGCCCGGGTCTCCAGCAGGCTCGGCGCCCCGCCGGAGCCGCCGTGCGCGAATCCGGTGCCGAGCCGGTCCCCGTCAGTGGTGACGGCGGACAGCGCGGGGCGCTCCGTGACCAGCCGCAGCGCCGCGTCCAGGTCCGCCACCACCGCGACCCCGTCCAGGAGTTGGCGTACGGCGGCGAGCAACTCGGCCGGGCCGTCGACCAGTTCGGCGACCCACCGGGCGCCTTCGGGCAACTCCCCCGTCACATCCGTCATATCCGTCACTTCGGCCGGACCGGGCCCTGCCGTCGCCTCCGCGATCAGCAGCGCGGCCCGCCCGGCGTCGTCCGCCCGCAGCAGCCGCAGCGCCCGGGCGGCGGCGGCCGGCGAGGCGACGGCCACCGCGTCGGCCGCGGCCCCGAGCGCCGCCGCCACCGGCACCTCGTACCCGGCCTCGATCCGCAGCAGCGCGGCCGCCGGGCCGAGCAGTCCGTCCAGCCGGTCCTCCGCCGCCAGCAGCGCGCCGGTGCCGTCCTTGCGGCGCAGCCCGAGCGAGAGCGCCTCGTGCCGCGCGATGAGCCCGGCCCGCTCGCGCTCGGCCGCGCCGACCGCCTCGCGGGCGTCGGCGAGTTCCCGTTCGACGGTGGCCAGTCGCTCGCGCGCCTCCCGGCGCCCGGCTTCGGCCCGCTCGTCGTCCCCTGCCCGGCCGTCGACCTGCTGCCGGAGCTCCTCCAGTTCGGCCTGCGCGGCCTCGGCCCGCAGCAGCGCCTCGTCCCTGGCCTCGGCGAGCCGGCCGGTCTCGGCCTGGGCGGCGGCGGCCTTGGAGCGGGCGGCGGCGGCCTGTCCCTGCAGTCTGGCCAGCCCCTCCCTGCGGTCGGCGATGGCCCGCGCGGCGTCGCGCAGCCGGCGCTCCTCGGCGGCCAGCTCGCGTTCCAGGTCGGTCTTGCGCTCGACCGCCTCGGCCAGCGCGTACTGCGCCTCCTCCAGCGCTTCGGCCAGCGCGGCCTCCTCCTCGCGGATCCGCTCGGCCTCGCGCTCCAGGTCCTCCGGGTCGCGTCCGCGCCGTTCCTCCACCCGCTCCCCGGCGGCGGCGTGCCGGGCACGGGCCTCGGCGAGTCCGATCGTGCCGCGGGTGCGTTCGGCGAGCGCGGAGAGCCGGTACCAGGTCTGCCGGGCGGCTTCCAGGCTCGGCCCGAGCTGCTGGACCTGCGCCTCCAGGACGCGTTCGCGCTGCACCGCGCGGGCCAGTTCCTGCTCGACGGTGGTCCGGCGCAACCGCAGCGCCAGCTCGTCGGCGACCTCGGCCTCGACGGCCCGGCGGAGCGTGCACAGGTCGTCGGCGAGCAGCCGCAGCCGGGCGTCGCGCAGCTCGGCCTGGATGCCTGCGGCCCGGCGGGCGATCCTGGCCTGCCGGCCGAGCGGGCCGAGCTGGCGGCGCAGCTCGGCCACCAGGTCCTGGAGCCGGTTGAGGTTGGCCTGCATCGCGTCCAGCTTCCGCAGCGCCTTCTCCTTGCGCTTGCGGTGCTTCAGGACGCCGGCCGCCTCCTCGATGAAGGCGCGCCGGCCCATCGGGTCGGCGTGCAGGACGGAGTCGAGCTGCCCCTGTCCGACGATGACGTGCATCTCGCGGCCGATGCCGGAGTCGTAGAGCAGCTCCTGGATGTCCAGCAGGCGGCAGGTCTCGCCGTTGAGGGCGTACTCGCTGCCGCCGTTGCGGAACATCGTCCGGGTGATGGTCACCTCGGCGTAGTCGATCGGCAGGGCGCCGTCGGCGTTGTCGATGGTGAGGCTGACCTCGGCGCGGCCGAGCGGGGCGCGCCCGCTGGTCCCGGCGAAGATGACGTCCTCCATCTTGCCGCCGCGCAGCGACTTGGCGCCCTGCTCGCCCATCACCCAGGACAGCGCGTCGACCACGTTCGACTTGCCGGAGCCGTTCGGGCCGACGACGCAGGTGATGCCGGGCTCGAAGCGCAGGGTGGTGCTGGAGGCGAAGGACTTGAACCCGCGCAGCGTCAGACTCTTCAGGTGCACGCGGCCGGTCTCCTCGTCGCTCGCCAGGGCCCCAGCGTGCGACTGTATCCGGAGTCCGACACGACGAAGGGACGCCACATCAGGGCGTCCCTTGCAAGCTGCGTCCCTTTCGGGGCGGCTCAGTGCACAGCGGCGTCGATCTGCGAGGACCGGGCGGGACTCAGGTGAGAGCCGGCTCCCGCTGATCCAGATCGATGCTGTTGAGCAGCGAGTGCTCGTCAGCGACAGCGGTGAGAGCGTCGTTCTCAGCCTGCATCCGAAGGAGCTCGGCTTCAAGGTCCTGGACGCGCTGCTGAAGCCGTCGCATCTCGGAGAGCATTCGCGGGTCGGGGCCGCCGACGTACCCGAGAAGCGCCTTTGCCATGATGAATGGTCCTCCACGCTGAGTGACCGAACCGGAA
The DNA here is from genome assembly GCF_044764985.1 of Kitasatospora sp. NPDC093550. Classification (NCBI taxonomy): domain Bacteria; kingdom Bacillati; phylum Actinomycetota; class Actinomycetes; order Kitasatosporales; family Streptomycetaceae; genus Kitasatospora; species Kitasatospora sp. NPDC093550. Next base: position 36,792 of record NZ_JBIWJF010000034.1, on the reverse strand, counting down.
CGGTACAGGTCTAGGGGGAAGGGGGACGCACGCGCGGCGCGCTCCCGGAAGTGCTGGCTGGGCACTACGGCACAACCACCGTGAGCTGGGCTCACGAGGGCATGCGCCTGCCGGGAAAACGCGTTCGTGTGCGCGGGCTTCCAGCGTCTCACCAAAGACGGAAAGGGTCAACACGATCACCGCACGCTACCGCGCCCCTGTCACCTGCCCGGCGGTGTGGTCACGCCTGGGGGTCCATCGGGACGGGTCCACCACGTGCTCGTGGATCATCGTTCGATGCGGAGTCAACCACGAGTCTGCCCGGATGGCAACCTCGTGACACCGACAGTTCCGGATCTTTTCCCGGTGGGCCCGGAACGGCGGCCGCGGGCCGGGGCTCAGCGGATCTCGAAACCCTCGTAACCAGGGCCGACGGCCGTCCAGATCTCGGTCACGCCACTGACGCTGCCCGGGGTTCCGGGGCCGCGCAGCAGGTGCAACAGCTGCTCGCAGTCCGGCGCGAGGCCCTCCGCGACCACCTGGACCCGGCCGTCGCCGAGGTTGCTCGCGTAGCCGGTCAAGCCGATCTCCAGCGCCCGTGCCCTGGTCCACCAGCGGAACCCCACCTGCTGGACCTTCCCCCGGACCCAGGCGGTGACCCGGACCGGTTCCTCACTGTGGGCGTCGCGACCGTGCATGCCCCGACCCTAGCCGCCCGCGCGCCCGGTCACCGCTCGGGCCCGTGCTCCCGGAACGCCGACGGCCCCGCCGGAGGAACCGGCGGGGCCGCGCGGGTCGGGCGCTCGGGTCGGGCCTACCAGTCCCCGCCGCCGCCGAAGTCACCACCGCCGCCGAAGTCACCGCCACTGGTGAAGTCGCCACCACTGAAGTCGCCCGCGTTGAAGTCGGCCCCGGTGTAGTCGCCGCCCTCGTACTGGTCCTGGTAGCCGTGGCCGCCGTCCGCCATCGGCGACGCGTAGGCCGGAGTGCTCATCATCGAGCCGAGCATGGTGCCGACCAGCAGGCCGGGCAGCAGGCCGCCGCCGAAGCTGCTGTAGTAGCCGCCCGCGTAGGGCGCGTACGCCGGGCCGGCGTTCCAGTACGGCTGCGGGCCGTGGTCGGTCTCCACCGTGCGGACGGCCGGGTCGAGGCCGGCCGCCACCCGGTCCGCGTCGGCCTGGCAGACCGGGACGCTCCGGGCGGAGCCGCCGGCCGGGGCCCAGTCGACGTCCTTGACGGACGGGCCGTGGCGCGGGTCCATGAAGCACGGGGGACGGCGCTCGGGCAGCGGGCGCTTGTCGCGCCGGGCCGCCAGGGTGGCCAGCGCGAACCGGCCGTCCTCGATCGCCTCGGTGACCTGCTTGACGTCGTCCGGCCGCTTGGCCTCCTCCATCAGGCGCTTGGACTTCTCGTACGAGTCCAGGGCGTGGGTGTAGTCGGTGCGCTGGGCGTCGTCGGCGTCGGCCGCGGCCGGGTTGAAGTCGAGCCGGTCCAGCTCCTCGCCGAAGGCGGTGATGTCCTCGTCCACCACGCGGCGCAGCTGCTCCAGCTCGGCCCGGGCCTGCTCCTCCTTGCGCTTCTTGGCGCGGCGGAACAGGAGGAAGACGCCGGCGCCGGCCAGCGCGATCAGCACGACCGGGACGACCACCCAGGCGATCGAGGTGCTGTGGTTGACGCCCTGGCCCTTGGTCTGCGGGGCGGCCTGGTCGACGAAGTCGTTCAGGGTGGCGTCGATGTCCCCGTTGTGGGCGCGCGCGACGGCACCGGAGATCCGCGGGGCGACGCCGGCGGCCATCGCGCCCTTGTCCGCCTTGGCGAGGAAGCCGTCGCCCCGCCAGACCGCGTACACGCCGTCGATGCCCACCAGGGCCCGCAGGTCCGGGATGACCGTCTCCTTGGCGTACGCCGGCGAGTCCGGGACCACCGCGATGAAGATCGGCTTGTCGGCCTTCTCGATCTTCTTGGTCAGGGCGTCGGCCTGGGCCTGACTGAAGCGGCTGGTCATCGCCGGATCGACGTACACCTGGCCCTTCTTCAGGGCCGCGGAGGCATCGCCCAGCCCGCCGTCGGCCGAGGCCGCCGGAGCCAGCAGGAGCAGCAGCCCGAGCAGCGCCGCCACCAGGGCAAGTGGCCCGGCGCCCCGGGAACGTCGTGCAAGGGTTCTCATGTCCCCGACGCTACCGCGAGCGGCGTCGGAGCACGCCATACCCTTCGCATACTGGTGGGGGCAGGGTTCCCCGCCGTCCGCCGGGGCCGCTGCCGTCCTCCGGGATGATGTTTCCCCCAGCCGACCCTGACCCGGGCGGGGCGCGGGAACCGCGGAAACGGCCCGGACGTACGTCCCGGCAGGCCCGGCCCGGTTCCTCGGCGCTCGGGGGGCGTGCCGACCGTACCGCGCCGGCGGGCATAGTGGTCCCGGACCGTCGGTCCCATTGCCCTTTCTTGACCCAGCCCGTTCCTGACCCGACTCCCGATCGGAGCACTTGGTGATCATCGGCCTCGTCACCGCCGTGGCGGCATCCGCCTGCTACGGCACCGGCTCGGTCCTGCAGGCCGTCGGATCCCGCCGTTCGGCCCGGGAGGAGGCGGCCAAGGGCGCCACCACCGCGACCACCGAGCACGGCGGACCGAGCCTGTCCTCGACCGCGAAGGCCGCCGTCACCTGGGAGTTCATCCTCGGCACGGTGCTCGACCTGGTCGGCTTCGGGCTCGGCGCGCTGGCCGCCCGGCTGCTGCCGCTGTTCCTCTCGCAGACCATCATCAGCGCCAACCTGGTGATCACCGCGCTGCTCAGCATCAAGCTGCTGGGCATAAGGCTCAAGCAGCTGGAGTGGGCCTCGATCGGCGTGCTCTGCTCGGCGCTGGTGCTGCTGGCCGTCTCGGCCGGCCCGGAGGGCGGCCACCACGCGGACATGTCCTTCCACTGGTGGCTGCTGATCGTCACCACCGTGCTGCTGGTCGGCGGCAGCCTGGTGGTCCGGCGGATGGGTGCGAACGGCGCGATCGTCGCCGGTCTGCTGTCCGGCCTCGGCTTCGGCGGCCTGGGCGTCGGCGTGCGCATCCTGAACGGCGTCGACCCGTTCGAACTCGGCACGCTGCTCTCCGACCCCGCGCTGTACGCGATCCTGGTCGGCGGCCTCGGCGGCATGTACATCCACACCGTGGCGCTGCAGATCGGTTCGGTGAACGGCGCGACGGCCGCCCTGGTGGTCGGTGAGACGGTGCTGCCCGGCGCGGTCGGCGTGCTCTGGCTCGGCGACTCCTCGAAGCCCGGCCTGGGCTGGCTCGGCGTCGTCGGCTTCCTGCTCGCGGTGGTGTCCGCGGTCGGGGTCGCGTACTTCGGCCAGGACACCCACGGCGCGCCCGGCGACGCGGACACCGGGCGGCCCGAGCTCGCCGGCCGGAAGTAGCCGCCCGGCTCAGCCCCCGCTGCGGGCCCGCGGCACGCGCTGGCAGCGGGGGCAGAAGTAGCTGGAGCGGTTCATCCAGGCCGCCCGCCGGATCGCCGTCCCGCAGCGGCGGCACGGCTCGTGCTCGCGGCCGTAGGCGTCCAGGTCCCGGGAGAAGTAGCCGCTCTCGCCGTTCACGTTGACGTAGAGGCTGTCGAAGCTGGTGCCGCCGACGGCGAGCGCCGCGGTCATCACGTCCCGGGCGTTGGCCAGCAGGACGGCGGCCTGCGCGCGGGTGAGCGTCGCGGTCGGGCGGTCGTAGTGCAGCTTGGAGCGCCACAGCGCCTCGTCGGCGTAGATGTTGCCGACACCGCTGATCAGGGTCTGGTCGAGCAGCGCGCGCTTGACGGTGGTGCGCCTGGCCCGCAGCGCGGCCACGAAGGCCGCGTCGTCGAAGCGCACGTCGAGCGGGTCGCGGGCGATGTGCGCGATGGAGACGGGCGTGCCCTCCGGGTCGCCCTCCTCGGCGTCCTCGACCGCCAGGCCGCCGAAGGTCCGCTGGTCGACGAAGCGCAGTTCCCGTCCGCCGTCGGTGAAGCGCAGCCGGACGCGCAGGTGCGTCTCGTCCGGTACCGACGGGTCCTGGACGAGGAGTTGGCCGCTCATCCCGAGGTGGCCGATCAGCGAGAAGCCCGCGCCGGTGCCGGCCAGCGGCACCCACAGGTACTTGCCGCGCCGCTGCGCGGTGCCGAGGGTGGTGCCGGCGAGCCGGGCCGTGAAGTCGGCCGCGCCGGCCGGCTGGCGGCGGACCGCGCGCGGGTGCAGTACCTGGACGTCGGCGACGGTCCGCCCGGCCACCCAGTTCGCCAGACCGCGGCGGACGACCTCGACCTCGGGGAGTTCGGGCACGGGAAGGGGCCTCCTGCGTCGGTACGGATCGGCAGGAGAAAGGCTACTCGGCGGTCACGCCCCGGCGGGCAGCCGGTCGGCGTACTTCTCCTTGATCGCGCGCCAGGCGCTCTCGGCGGCCTTCTGCTCGGCTTCCTTCTTCGAGCGGCCGACGCCGCTGCCGAAGTCCTCGCCGGCCACCCGGGCCGCCGCGGTGAAGGTCTTCTCGTGGTCCGGGCCGGACTCCATGACCACGTACTCGGGCACCCCGATGCCCACCGAGGCAGTGAGCTCCTGCAGGCTGGTCTTCCAGTCCAGGCCGGCGCCCAGCTGAGAGGACTCCTCGATCAGCGGGTCGAACAGCCGGTGGACGAACTCGGTGGCGGCGTCCAGTCCCTGGTCCAGGTAGACGGCCCCGATCACGGCCTCGACCGTGTCGGCGAGGATCGACGACTTGTCGCGGCCGCCGGTGCCCTCCTCGCCCTTGCCGAGCCGGATGAACGCGCCGAGGTCCAGGCCCCGACCGACGTCCGCGAGCGCGCGGGAGTTGACCACCGCGGCGCGCAGCTTGGCGAGCGTGCCCTCCGGGACGTCCGGGTGGACGCGGTAGAGGGTGTCGGTCACCACCAGGCCCAGCACCGAGTCGCCGAGGAACTCCAGGCGCTCGTTGGTGGGCAGACCCCCGTTCTCGTACGCGTACGAGCGGTGGGTCAGGGCGCGTACCAGAAGGGCGCGCTCGAGCGTGTACCCGAGGCGCCCTTCCAGGACGTCGTATTCGGTCGAAGCCGGCCCGCCGGCCTTGCCACCGCCCGAAGAAGAACCCTTCGGGGCGGAGGACGCCTTGCGGGTGGAGTTACCGTCCGACATCGATCCGTGCACCCCGCCGATCAGACCGAGAGGACCTGGCGACGGTTGTACGTGCCGCAGCTCGGGCACGCGATGTGGCCCAGCTTGGGCTCGTGGCAGCGGTCGCACGCCACGAGGGCCGGAACGACGGCCTTCCAGTTGGACCGACGGTGGCGCGTGTTGCTGCGCGACATCTTCCGCTTCGGAACAGCCACGGCTACTTCTCCTGGTTCTCGGCGAGACCCTCACGGGTGTCGCTGGTCTTGATCCCGTCACCCTCGTCGCCGGGGGCGGCGGAGAGTCCCTGCAGAGCCGCCCACCGGGGGTCGACGGCGTCGTGGTGGTGCGCCGGGTCGTCGCTCAGGCGCGCTCCGCACTCGGAGCACAGGCCCAGGCAGTCTTCCTGGCACACCGGCTGCAGCGGCAGTGCGAGCACCACCGCGTCACGCAGCACCGGCTGGAGGTCGAAGTAGTCGCCCTCCAGGCGGTAAGTCTCTTCTTCCGAGTCCTCGTCGAGGTCCTCGGTCCCGGTGGTCCGGGCGCGGTGGCGCTCGTCGGACTCCGGGTAGTAGTACAGCTCCTGGAAGTCCACGTCGACGTCGAACTCGACGGGCTCCAGGCACCGGACGCACTCGCCCTCGACGTGGGCGTCGGCGGTGCCGGTGACCAGCACGCCCTCGACCACGGACTCCAGACGGAGCTCCAGCTCGATCGGGCTCTTCTCCGGAACGCCGATCACGTCGATGATCCCGAAGCCCTCGGGGGCCTCCAGGGTCCGGCTCACCTTGCGCATCGCACCGGGACGACGGCCGAGCTCGTGCGTGTCGAACACGAGGGGGTCGCGGTGGTCGAGGCGGTTCACGGTGTCCTGACTTCCAGAGGAGGTGATCGGTGGCTCCCAGGGCCGGCCGGCGTTGCGCGGGCAAGCCGACGGCCGGACATGGGGATGCCGGAGTGGTCAGACTACCGGAGTCTCCCGCCAGGCCCAACTTCGGTCCCGTCAGGAGACTCCGCGACGATCCGGTCAGCGGCCGCCGAGCTCCCGCAGCCTGGTCATGTCGATCATGCTGGTGTCGAAGAAGCTGGTCTCGTCCAGGCCCTGGCCCTGCCCCTGTCCCTGCCCCTGCTGCTGGTGCGGCACGGCCGGCGGGGCGGAGGGCGGCTGCGGGTAGTGGTAGCCGTCGTACGGCTGCGCGCCGTAGCCCTGCTGCTGTTGTTGCTGCTGCTGGTACCCGTAGCCGTCCTGCTGCTGGGCCGGGTAGCCCTGCTGCTGGTAACCGCCCTGCTGGCCCCACTGGGTGTTGTAGGGGTCGCCCTGGCCGGCCGGGTCGAAGCCGCCGCCGTACACGTCGACGTACGGCCCGTTCTGCTGCTGGGCCGCCGCCGCGTACTGGTCGGTCCCCTGGTCCTGCCAGCCGGCCGCCGCCGGGGTCTGCTCGGGCCAGGTCTGCTGCTGCGGGACGTCCTCGCGGTACCAGGCGATGTCCTCGCCGTCGGCGTCCGCGGCGAAGCCCGCCGCGACCGCCTCGGCCCGCTCCTTGGCCTGCTGGGCCTCGTCGGCGGCCGCCAGGTAGGCGCCCAGCTCGTCGATGGGGCGCTTGCCGAGCAGCTTGTCGCGGCCCTTGCCGACGGCCTCCAGGGTGGCGCTCAGCACGTTCTCCAGCGTGGCCAGCTTCACATCGACGTACTCGTCGACCTCGGGGCTCGGGCTGGTCCGCTGCGGCCGGAACTCCTCACCGTCGCCCTCGCCCTCGTGCTCGGTCTCGAAGACGCTGGAGTCGCCGCGCAGCTTGGTGCGTCCGCGGCCGACGGCGCCGAGCGTCTTGGTCAGCACGACCTCGAAGTTGGCGAGCTTGCTGTCCACGTAGTCGTCGGCCTCGGCCCGCTTGGTGTCGACCTCGGCCCGCGCCTCGGCGAGGATCCGGTCGGCCTGCGCCTGGGCCTGGCGGACCACCTCGGTGTCCGAGATCAGCGAGCCGCGCTCGGCGTGCGCGCCCTGGATGATCCGATCGGCCTCGGCCTGGGCGCCGGCCACCACCTGCTCGTGGTCGGCCATCACCGACTGGGCCTGGGCGAGTTCGGCGGGCAGGGCCGCCTTGAGGTCGGTGAGCAGGCCGATCAGCTCGGCCCGGTTCACCACGCAGGAGGCCGACATCGGCATCGAGCGGGCGTTCTCGATCGCCGCCACGATCTCGTCGACCTTGTTCTGCACGTCCACGGGGCTTCGTCTTTCCGTGTGCCGCCGACGCTCCGGCGGAGGCAGGCCCGGCGCGGTGGACCTCACCGCAGGGCAGGGATACAGACTGTACGGCCACCCCGGGGCAGGGTCACAACGCCCGAGCCGAACCGGCCTCCCGGCCTCCGGACAAGTCGTGACGAACCGGCAGAAAAGGACAGCCCAATCGGTAGGCCGCCCGGCCGGCCGCCTACTGCTCGGCCTTGCGCTCCGCGATCCGCTCGACCAGCCGGCGGTGCACCGTCTCGGGCAGCAGGTGCGAGACGTCGCCGCCGTACGAGGCGACCTCCTTGACCAGCGTCGAGGAGAGGAAGCTGTAGGTCGGCGAGGTCGGCAGGAACAGCGTCTCGACGCCGGTCAGCCCGTGGTTCATCTGGGCCATCTGCAGCTCGTAGTCGAAGTCGCTGACGGCGCGCAGGCCCTTGACGATCGCCGGGATGCCGCGCTCCCGGCAGAAGTCCACCAGCAGGCCGAGGTGCGACTCGACCACGATGTTGCCGTACTTGGCCGTGGTCTCCTCGATGAGCTCGATCCGCTCCTCGATGGTGAACATGCCCTGCTTGTTCCGGTTGATCGCGACCGCGACATGCACCACGTCGTAGAGCTTCGAGGCCCGCTCGATGATGTCCAGGTGACCGTTGGTGATCGGGTCGAAGGACCCGGGACAGACGGCTCGGCGCATGGCGTGTGTGCTCCCTCGTGGGGTGACGGCTCGTGCGGGCCTCGGCCCGCTACTCCTGCTGGTCGGCCGCGGCGGCGGCGCGACCGTACCAGAGCGTGCCCTCGCCGTAGCGGCGGGAGCGCAGCCCCTCGAAGCCCTCGGGCCAGTCGAAACCGCCGCCACGGGTGCTGCGCTCCACGGTGACGAGTGTGTCCTCCGCGAGCCAGCCCCCGGCCAGGAGTGTGATCAGCATCTCGCGCAGTTCCGCGTCCGTGACCACGTACGGCGGGTCCAGGAACACCAGGTCGTACGGGCTCTGCGGCGGCGGGCCGACGACCACCTTCTCCGCCTTCGCGGCGCGGACCTCGGCACCCGGCAGGCCGATCGAGCGGACGTTCTCCCGGATCACCCGGGCCGCCTGGGCGTCCGCCTCGACCAGCAGGACGTGCTCGGCACCGCGCGACAGCGCCTCCAGCCCGACCGCACCCGATCCGCCGAACAGGTCCAGCATCCGGGCCCCGTGCAGGGTGCCGCGCAGCGCCTCCAGGGTGGAGAACATCGCCTCGCGGGCCTTGTCGGAGGTCGGTCGGGTGCCCCGGCCGGGCGGTACGGCCAGTCGGCGGCCGCCGGCCGCCCCGGCGATCACGCGGGTCATGGTGGTGGGAGGTCCTTTCGTCGCTGCCCGACCACGCTATCCCGCCCCGAGCCGAAGGGGCGCGCCGGTGCCGAAAGGGAGAAGCGAGGAGGCCCGAGGGACGAGGGCCTCGGAGCGCCGACCGTCGGCACCGGGCAAAGAGCGCCCCGGAGGCGAGCGGGCGAGTCACAGCCCCGAGCCGAAGGGGCGCGCCGGTGCCGAAAGGGAGAAGCGAGGAGGCCCGAGGGACGAGGGCCTCGGAGCGCCGACCGTCGGCACCGGGCAAAGAGCGCCCCGGAGGCGAGCGGGCGAGTCACAGCCCCGAGCCGAAGGGGCGCGCCGGTGCCGACGGCCCGCCCGGCGCGCTCACGCCGAACACCTGCGGCCCGGCGGGCCGCAGGTGTTCACGCGCTCAGGTGCTCAACTGGCCTCGGACCCCGCGGACTGGGCCGGGACGGCCGCGCCGAGCAGGGCCGGCGAGGCGTAGCGGGACCAGGACAGGCAGCCGTCGGGCGGGCAGAACTCGGGGCGGCGCGGGTCGTGCCCGAGCTCGCGCAGCTTGGTCCGGACGGAGTCGGGCGTGCGGCCGAAGCGGGCGGCGATCCGGGCGACGGTCTCGCCGTCGTGGAAGCGCCGGACCAGCTCCTCCTCGTGCTGCGGCACCCAGGGGGCGCCGTGGCCGGGGTAGAGCTCGCGCAGCACGTCGCGGTCGGGGATGGGCTCGGAGACGTCGGCGACGATCGCCAGCGCCCGCAGCGCGCGGTTGAGCGCGATCCGCAGCGAGGCGACGTCCTCGACCGGCAGACGGAGCTTGCCCGAGGCGAGCGGCGCGGCGGCCGCCCCCTCGCGCCAGCCGGTCAGGGTGAGGGTGACCTCGCGGTCGTCGTCGCTGGCGAGTTCGATCCGGAAGACCTTGTCGCCCAGCGGGAGCTCGTTGAGATGACGGAATGCCATGGCAGGACCCCCAAGTGTCGCGCCAGGAACGCACCTTGGGGGTGCGCCCTGAACAACTTCATTCTCTCGCGGGGGTCTGACAATTCCCGGGGCCGGCGGCCCCGCTCAGCCCTTCTCCATGTAGGCCGCGCGGTCCTCGTCGAGCAGGCTCTCCAGCGCGGTGCGCAGCTCCGGGTGGTCGGCCAGCTCCGGGTCCTCGGCGACCAGGCGGGTGGCCTCGGTCCGGGCGGTGAGGATGACGTCCTCGTCCTCCAGCACCGAGAGCACCTTGAGCGAGGACTTCACCCCGGACTGCGCCTGGCCCAGCACGTCGCCCTCGCGGCGCTGTTCGAGGTCGATCCGGGACAGCTCGAAGCCGTCCAGGGTGCCCGCCACCGCGTCCAGCCGGGCCCGGGCTGCGCTGCCCGCGGGCATGTCGCTGACCAGCAGGCACAGGCCCGCCGCGCTGCCGCGGCCGACCCGGCCGCGCAGCTGGTGGAGCTGGGAGACGCCGAAGCGGTCGGCGTCCATGATGACCATCGCGGTGGAGTTGGGGACGTTGACGCCGACCTCGATGACCGTGGTGGCGACCAGGACGTCCACCTCGCCGGCCGCGAAACGGCGCATCACGTCGTCCTTGGCCTCCGGCGCGAGCCGACCGTGCAGGATCTCCACCCGCAGCCCGGCGAGCGGGCCCTTCACCAGCATCTCGGCCGTCTCCACCACCGAGAGCGGGGGCCGCCGGTCGTCGCTCGCGGCGCCGAGGTCGGCGACGTCCTCGAAGTCCTCCTCGGCCGGCTTCCGCTTCTTCTTCGCGTTCTTCGGGTCGGCCGCGGGCTCCTCGTCCCCGATCCGGGGGCAGACCACGTACGCCTGGTGGCCCTTGCCGACCTCCTCGCGGACCCGCTCCCAGGCCCGGGTGAGGAAGTTGGGCTTCTCCAGCGCCGGGACGACGTGGGTGGAGATCGGCGAACGGCCGGCCGGCAGCTGGTCCAGGACGGAGGTCTCCAGGTCCCCGAAGACGGTCATCGCGACGGTGCGCGGGATCGGGGTGGCGGTCATCACCAGCAGGTGCGGCGGCTGCTCGCCCTTGGCGCGCAGCGCGTCCCGCTGCTCGACGCCGAAGCGGTGCTGCTCGTCGACCACGACCAGGCCGAGGTCCTGGAACTGGACCTTGTCCTCGATCAGCGCGTGGGTGCCGATGGCGATCCCGGCGTCCCCGCAGGCCATGTCGAGCAGCGCCTGGCGGCGGGCGGGGACGCCCATCGACCCGGTCAAAAGCACCACCCGGGTGCCGAGGTCCGAGCCGCCGAGCATGCCGCCCTCGGCGAGGTCCCCCATCATCTCGACGATCGAGCGGTGGTGCTGCTGGGCGAGCACCTCGGTGGGCGCCAGCAGGACGGCCTGGCCGCCCGCGTCCACCACGGCGAGCATGGCCCGCAGCGCCACCAGGGTCTTGCCGGAGCCGACCTCGCCCTGGAGCAGCCGGTGCATCGGGTGCTCGGTCGCCAGGTCGGCGGCGATCTCGGCGGACACCTTCTCCTGGCCCTCGGTGAGGGTGAACGGCAGCCGGGCGTCGAAGGCGTCCAGCAGGCCGCCCGCGCGGGCCACCCGCGGCTTGGCGGGCAGCGCCGAGTCGGCGGCCCGCCGGCGGGCCAGGGCGACCTGGAGCACGAAGGCCTCGTCCCAGCGCAGCCGGCTCTGGGCGCGCTCGCGGTCGGCCTGGCTGCGCGGGCGGTGGATCAGCTCCAGGGCCTCGGGCAGCGGGATCAGGTCGTGCCGCTCGCGCAGTTCGGCGGGCAGCGGCTCGCCGACGTCCCCGAGGTGCTTGGTGAGCGCGGTCTCGACGCAGATCGACAGCTTCCAGCTGGGCATCTGCGCGCTGGCGCCGTACACCGGGATGAGCCGGCCGGCGAACTGCTTCGCGGCGTCCGACCCGGCGTCCTCGTCGAGCAGCTGGTAGTCGGGCGAGACCAGCTGGCGGGTGCGGTTGAAGACGCCGACCTTGCCGGCGAACAGGCCCTGGGCGCCGGCCCTGAGCTCCTTCTGCCGCCAGCCCTGGTTGAAGAAGACCAGCGAGAGCCGGCTGCGGCCGTCGGTGACGACGACCTCCAGGCGGTCGCCCTTGCGGCCGCGGAACGGGATCAGGGTGACCTTCTCGATCCGGGCCAGCACGGTGACGTGCTCGTCGATCTCCAGCTCGTCCAGGCTGGTGAGCTGGCCGCGCTCGACGTAACGGCGCGGATAGTGGTGCAGCAGGTCCCCGACCGTGCGCAGCTTGAGGCTGTCGGCGAGCACCTTCGCGGTGCGGTCGCCGACGAGCTTGGTCAGTGGTTCATCGAGAGCGCCCATCAGCGCCTTGTTTACACCACCGGGCCGACAAACCGGACTGCCACTCGCCCGCTCGCCTCCGGGGCACTCCTGGCCCTTCGGCTCGGGGCGGGGACGCCCGCCCGCGCCGGGGCGCCCGCTACTCGACCCCGATGAGCAGCGGTGCCGGTTCCTGCCCGCCGTGGAAGACCACCGCGTCCACCTCGGGCCGCCGGTGGCGCACGTGCGCGACCAGCCGTTCGGCGAGCGCCTCGTCGGCGCCCTCGCCGAGGATCAGGGTGACGAGTTCGCCGCCCCCGCCGAGCATCCGGTCCAGCACGCTCTCGCCGACCTCGGCCAGGCCCGCGCCGATCACCGCGACGTCGCCGTCGATCAGCCCGAGCACGTCCCCGGCCTGGCAGACCCCGGCCATCGTCCAGGACTCACCCTCGGCGACGGCCAGTTCGGCGTACCGGGTGGCCCCGGCGGCGGAGGTCATGGCGACCACGTCCTCGTCGAAGCGGCGGCCGCCCTCGTGCACCGCGAGCGCCGCCAGCCCCTGCACCGGCGAGCGGGTGGGCAGGACGGCGATCCGGACGCCCTCCTCGCGCAGCTGGTCGGCGGCGGCCCCGGCGGCGGCGCGCAGCTCCGGGTCGTTGAGCAGCAGGACGACCTCCCGGGCGGCCGATCGGCGCACCGCGGCGGCGAGTTCGGCGCTGGCCGGAGGACGGTCCGGGTCGGCGTGCAGGACGAGGGCGCCGGCCTGCTCGCAGAGCTCGGCCAGGCCCTCCCCGGAGACCACCGAGAGCACCGCGCGGGCCCGCTCCTCGCGCTCGCCGCGCTCGGCGGCGCGGTCGGCCCGGGCGGCGGCCTCGGCGAAGTGCGTGATCCGGATCTGGTGCGGGCGCCCGGCCTCCACCCCGGCCTCCACCGCGGCGCCCGCGTCGTCCACGTGGACGTGCACGTTCCACAGGCCGTCGCCGCCGCCGATCACCAGCGAGTCGCCGAGCCCGCCGAGCCGTTCGCGCAGGGCGGGCAGCGCCTCGTCCGGCGCGTCCAGCAGGTAGATGACCTCGAAGGCGGGGTGCCCCGGGCCGGGCGGCCGGACGTGCGCCTCGCAGCTCTCCCCGACCCGGACGTCCCCGCGCAGCGCGACCGGTCCCATCGGCTGCTGCCCGGCGACGGCGTCGGCGAGCGCACCGAGGACGGCCACCAGACCGCGCCCGCCCGCGTCCACCACCCCGTTCTCGGCCAGCACGGCGAGCTGCTCGGGGGTGTGCCGCAGCGCGTCCCGGGCGGCCCGGTAGGCGGTGTCGGCGACCTGCGCGAGCCCGTCCCCGGCCTCGACGGCTTCCCGGGCGGCGACCCGGGCGACGGTCAGCAGGGTGCCCTCGACGGGCTCCGCAACGGCCTGGTAGGCGGAGTCGGCGGCCCGCTGCAGGGCGGCCCGCAGCTGTTCGGCGCCGCCGCCCTCGGCGAGCGTCTCGGCGGTGCCGCGCAGCCACTGGGCGAGGATCACCCCGGAGTTGCCGCGGGCGCCGACCAGCGCGCCGCGGGCCATCGCCCGGACGGCTTCGGCCAGCCCGGGGGCCGGGTCGGCGGCGGGGTCGGCGAAGCGGCTCTCCACCGCGGCGGCGGCGGACTCGACGGTCAGGTAGAGGTTGGTGCCGGTGTCGCCGTCCGGGACCGGGTAGACGTTGAGCGCGTCGATCTCCTCGCGGGCCTGGCCGAGCGCGCGCAGGGCGAGCTGGCACCAGGTGCGCACGGCCGGGGCGTCGAGCGTGTGCAGCACCAGGTCTCCTCCGGATGGGACGTCGCGATGGCCTGTGGGAGCAGCAATGCCTGCATGGCTGCGGCGAGGGGTGGTACCGGCAGGTTATCGGGGACGGGCCGGCCCGTCCGGACCGGCGACCGGAGCGATCACTCAGCCGGTCATGGTAGTTTCGTGGGACGGAAGCAAGCGTTGTATGCTCTTCCGGTTGCCTGGAACCGTCCAGGCTCACCCCCTTGTCCGGTCTGGTTCACGTGAGTGCTCCGGTGGGTGAGCGGGGTTTTCGAAAGTATCTGATCTGAAGTCTTGGAGTGACTCCTGTGGCTGCCAACTGCGACGTCTGCGGCAAGGGGCCGGGCTTCGGCAACAGCATCTCCCACTCTCACCGCCGTACCCCCCGTCGTTGGAACCCCAACATCCAGACGGTGCGCGCTGTGATTGGGCGGACGCCGAAGCGGCTCAACGTCTGCACCTCGTGCATCAAGGCCGGTAAGGTCTCGCGCTGACGCGCAGACCGGCATGCCGGTCCTCCAGTGAGCCGGTTCATCCTCGGATGGGCCGGCTTCGCTGTTTCCACGGCCGGCGACGCCGCTTTTCCGGACTCACCACTGGTGGGCGGGCTCCTTCGGGAACCCGCCCACCAGTGTCTTGTCCGGGCCGCCGCGCCGTACGGTCCGATCAGCGCCAGCGCCAGGCGTGGTCGACCGGCCCGATCCCGGCGCCCAGTGCGAAGCCTCCGGCGATCGCACCGGTGATGTACTCCTTGGCCGAGCCGACCGCCTCCGGCAGCGACTCCCCCTTGGCCAGGCCGGCCGCGATCGAGCTGGCCAGGGTGCAGCCGGTGCCGTGGGTGTGCCGGTTGTCGTAGCGCGGCGCCCGGTACCAGTGCTCCTCCCCCGGCCCGCCGTACAGCAGGTCGGCGGCCTCGCCCTCCAAGTGGCCGCCCTTGACCAGCACCCAGCGCGGACCGAGGTCGAGCAGCGCCTTGGCGGCGTCCAGCATCTGCCCCTCGTCCTCGACGGTCCGGCCGGTGAGCTGCGTCACCTCGTGCAGGTTGGGGGTGGCCAGGGTGGCGACCGGCAGCAGCTTCGCGCGGACGGTGCCGACGGCCTCGGCGGCCAGCAGCGCGTCCCCGTGCTTGGAGACGCCGACCGGGTCGACGACCACCGGGGCGGCCACCCCGGCCAGCAGGTCCGAGACGGTCTCGACCAGTTCCACCGAGGCGAGCATGCCGGTCTTCACGGCCTGCACCCCGATGTCGTCGACCACGCTGCGGAACTGCGCCCGGACGGCTTCGGCGGGCAGTTCCCAGTAGCCCTGGACGCCGAGCGAGTTCTGCGCGGTGACGGCGGTGATCACGCTCATGCCGTGGACACCGAGGGCGAGCATCGCCTTGAGGTCGGCCTGGATGCCGGCGCCGCCGCCGGAGTCGGAGCCGGCGATCGTGAGCACGCGGGGCGGGGCCGGCCGGGGAGAAGCAGTCGAAACCATGGGCCCCAACCTACCTGCGCCGATTCACAGCACGGCCTCGGATTCCACCCACCGGTCCTCCGGCACCGTCTTCAGCCGGGTCACCGCGTCGCCGATCGGCAGCAGTTCGATCCCGGTCCGGCGCAGCGCGGTGAAGTGCCCGAACGCGCCCTGGTGGACCGCCTCCACGGCGTGCCAGCCGAAGCGGGTGGCGAGCACCCGGTCCCGGGCGGTCGGGGTGCCGCCGCGCTGGGTGTGACCGAGGATGACCGGACGGGCCTCCTTGCCGAGCAGGTCCTCCAGCTCGTGGGCGAGCCGGTTGCCGATCCCGCCGAAGGTCCGGTGGCCGAACTGGTCGACCTCGCCGTGGTCGAAGCGCATGGTGCCGGGCACCGGGGTGGCACCCTCGGCGACGGCGATGATGGCGAACTTCTTGCCGCGCGCGAAGCGGTCCTCGATTATCCGGGCGACCGCCTCGATGTCGAAGGGCTTCTCCGGGATCAGGATGCCGTGCGCGCCGCCGGCCATGCCCGCGGTGAGGGTGATCCAGCCGGTGTGACGACCCATCAACTCGACCACCATGACCCGCTGGTGGGACTCGGCGGTGGTCTTCAGCCGGTCGATCGCCTCGGTCGCGACGTGCACCGCGGTGTCGAAGCCGAAGGTGACGTCGGTGGCGTGGATGTCGTTGTCGATGGTCTTCGGCACCCCGACCACCGGCAGTCCGGCGTCGCTGAACAGCTTGGCGGCGGTCAGCGTGCCCTCGCCGCCGATGGCGATCAGCGCGTCGATGCCGATGTCCCGGGCCAGCACCTTGGCGTTCTCCACCGCCCACTCGATCCGGTCGCGCCGGACCCGGGCCGAGCCCAGGATGGTGCCGCCGAGGGTGAGCAGGCCGGTGACGTCGTCGTGCGAGACCGTCCTGGTGCGGCCCTCGATCAGGCCGAGGAAGCCGTCCAGGATGCCGACGATCTCGTCGCCGTGGACGTCCGTGCCCCGGTGCACCACCGAGCGGATCACCGCGTTGAGACCGGGGCAGTCGCCGCCGCTGGTCAGTACACCGATGCGCATGTCAGGTGTGCTCCCGCTCGCAGTGGTTCGGGCCGCCCGCGCCGCGGACGGGCGGGCGGGCTCGGATGCCGCAAGCGTACGCAAAACGCACCCGCGAAGCCCGTCCGCCGCACGCCCGGGGCGTCATGTCCCGCACCCCGCAAGGCAGGCGCCCCCGCGTCGAGGGCGCGAACAGGCGAGCGCGCGGACAACCGAGCGCGCGGACAACCGAGCGCGCGACCAGGCGAGCGCGCGAGTGGCGGCTACTCGGCGAAGTGGTCCCAGCCGCCGACCCGGTCCCAGGGCGCGCCGTCGACCGTCACCCGGCCGCTGCGGCTGCCCGTCGGGCGGCCGGTCACCTCGCCCACCACCCGCCAGCGGGCCGGGAGTTGGACCCCGCGCGGGAAGGTCGCCACGATCGCGTGGTCCTCGCCGCCGGAGAGCACCCAGACCAGCGGGTCCACCCCGACCGCCTGGCCGATGTCCGCCATCTGCGCCGGGACGTCGAAGTCGGCGGCCTTCAGGTCGATGTCCACCTCGCTGGCCCGGGCCACGTGGCCGAGGTCGGCGACCAGTCCATCGCTCACGTCGATCATCGAGGTCGCGCCCAACTCGGCCGCCGCCGGGCCCGCGTGGTACGGCGGCTCGGGCCTGCGGTGCGCCTCGACGAAGGCGCGCGGGGAGCGGAAGCCGCGCTGCAGCACGGTCAGCCCGGCGGCCGACCAGCCCAGCCAGCCGGTCACCGCGACGACGTCGCCGACCTGCGCGCCGGAGCGCGTCACCGCGGCGCGCCCCTGCAGGTCCCCGAGCGCCGTGATGGCCAGCGTGACGGTGTCGCCGCGCACCACGTCGCCGCCGACCACCGTCGCCCCGGCGACCTGGCACTCGTCGCGCAGCCCGTCCATCAGCTCGGTCGCCCAGGTGGTCGGCAGGTCGGCGGGGGCGACCAGGCCGAGCAGTATCGCGGTCGGCACCGCCCCCATCGCGGCCACGTCGGCCAGGTTCTGGGCCGCGGCCTTGCGGCCCACGTCGTAGGCGGTGGACCAGTCCCGGCGGAAGTGCCGGTTCTCGATCAGGACGTCGGTGGTCGCGACCACCCGGCCGTCCGGTGCCCGCACCACCGCGGCGTCGTCACCCGGGCCGAGGTCGACCGCATCGGTGAGCGGTACCCGGGCGGTCAGCTCCCTGATGAGGCCGAACTCGCCGAGCTCGCCCACGGTCCCCTGCATCTGCGTCCTCTCGCCTTTCCTGCCGGATGGCGCTGCCATCCGATCCGGTCCCCGTCGCGCTCCCCCGCGCGCAGCGTACGCCCTTCGGGGGTGCCGAGGTCTCCCCTCCCCGGCCCGCTGCGCGGTAGCGTGGTGATCAGCCTGCCGGTGACCCCGTTTCCACCCGACGCCTTCTCCGGGCGATCACGGCGGCGATCCCCGTAACCGGCCGCCGGGAGGTCCTTGTGGTACAGGCATACATCCTGATCCAGACCGAGGTAGGAAAGGCCACCGCGGTGGCCGAGCTGATCTCCAAGATCCCCGGCGTGCTCACCGCCGAGGACGTCACCGGCCCCTACGACGTGATCGTCAAGGCCGAGGCCGGGACGGTGGACGAGCTGGGCCGCATGGTGGTCGCGCAGGTCCAGAAGGTCGAGGGCATCACCCGCACCCTGACCTGTCCGGTGGTCCACCTCTGAGGCCCGGTCCGCGGTGGGCCGGGCCCCGGCCCCGCCGTCGGCGCGGCCTTCGCCGTAAGGCCCGGCTACCATCGCCGGGTGGTCCGAGAACTCCGTGTCCCCAAGGCGCTGTCCGCCCTGCCGGCGCCGATCCGCTGGTTGGCCCTGCCCGTCGCGCTGACGTGCACGGTCGTCGTGCTGGTCGGCAGCTGGGGGCCGGGCGACCAGGACATCGAGGTCCCGCAGCCGAGCGGCAAGGCGGCCGAGTACTGCCGGGCCCTGGCCGCCGCGCTGCCGCAGGAGCTGCTGGGCCACCCCCGCAAGGACCCGTCGCCCGCCTCGCCGTACGTGGCCGTCTGGGGCAGCTCGCCCAGGACGGTCATGCGGTGCGGCATCGACCGGCCCGAGGAGCTGGACGGGCCGCACGCCAAGGACGTGTCCCCGACCGTCGACGACCTCACCTGGTGGTCGACGAAGCGGGACGACGGCAGCTACCGCCTGGTCGCGACGATGCGCGCGGCCTACGTCGAGGTGATCTCCCCGCCCGGCGTCTACGGCAGCCCGCTGGACCCGGCCGCCGCACTGACCCCGCTGGTCAAGGCCCACATCCCCGGCTGACGACGTCCCCGGCGGAACCGGCCGGCACCGACGCACCGACGCACCGACGCACCGAGGGCGGGCCGGGAGCGTCCCGGCCCGCCCTCGCCGTACGAACCGCTAGCGCAGCCCGGTCGAGCGCCGCAGCGCCGCCTGCAGCAGCCGGTCGATCAGCTCCGGGTACGGGACCCCGCTGGCCTCCCACATCTTCGGGTAGGCCGAGATGGGGGTGAAACCGGGCATGGTGTTGATCTCGTTGATCATCCAGGTGCCGTCCTCCAGCAGGAAGAAGTCCACCCGGGCCAGGCCCTCGCAGCCGAGCGCCTCGAAGGCCTCGATCGCCTGGCGCTGGATCTCGGCGAGCTCCTCGGGGGTGAGCCGCGCCGGGATCTGCACGTCCGAGGAGTCGATGTACTTGGCCTCGAAGTCGTAGAAGTCGTAACCCTCGCCGACCAGCACCTCACCGGCCACGCTGGCCCGCGGGCCGTCCTCGAACTCCAGCACGCCGCACTCGATCTCGCGGCCGGTCACGCCCGCCTCGATGATCAGCTTGGGGTCGTGCCGACGGGCCTCCTCGATCGCGGCGTCGAGGTCGGCCAGGTCCTTCACCTTGGTGATGCCGATGCTGGAGCCGGCCCGGCAGGGCTTCACGAACAGCGGCAGGCCGAGCTCGGCGGCCCGCTCGCGCACCGCGGCGCGGCCCGCCTCGGTCTCCCAGTCGCGCGGCCGCACGATGGTGTAGCGGCCGACGCCCAGGCCGTGCGAGGCCAGGATCCGCTTGGCGAACTCCTTGTCCATGCCGGCCGCGCTGGCCAGCACGCCGTTGCCGACGTACGGGACGCCGGAGAGCTCCAGCAGGCCCTGCAGGGTGCCGTCCTCGCCCCAGGGGCCGTGCAGCAGCGGGAACACCACGTCGACCTCGCCGAGGGCCTTGGGGGTGCTCCCCGGCTCGCTCAGCAGCACCTCACGGCTGCCCGGGGCGACGGGCAGCGAGACCTGCGCGTCCACGGACTCGGCGACCTGCGCCACGTCCGGCAGCTTGCCGTCGGTGATGGCCATCCGGGCCGGCTCGTCGCTGGTCAGCGCCCAGCGGCCCTCGTGCGTGATGCCGATCGGCAGCACGTCGTACTTGTCGCGGTCGATCGCCCTGAGCACACTGCCCGCGGTGGAGACCGAGATGGCGTGCTCGGAGCTGCGCCCGCCGAAGACCAGCGCGACGCGCGGCTTCGGGGCGGACGGGTTCGGGGAGGACTGTTCGATGCTCATATCGGGTTTGAGACTACCGTGCGACGTGTTTCCGGGACGTCAACCGCCCCGGCGGCCGCGCCCTCCCGGAGCCGTCGGCACCGCCGCTCAGCGCCGCCGCTCCGCCTTCGCCGAGCGCGACATCAGCGTCTGCAGGGCCTCCTGGGTCGGCCGCCCGTTGTGCACGACGTCCACCACGGCCTCGACGATCGGCATGTCGACCCCGTTGCGCCGGGCCAGGTCCAGCACCGACTCGCAGGACTTGACGCCCTCCGCGGTCTGCCGGGTGGCCGCGATGGTCTCCGCGAGCGACATGCCCCGGCCCAGGTTCATCCCGAAGGTGTTGTTGCGGGACAGCGGCGAGGAGCAGGTGGCGACCAGGTCGCCCATCCCGGCGAGCCCCGCGAAGGTGTGCGGGTCGGCGCCCAGCACCTCGCCGAGCCGGGTGGTCTCGGCCAGCCCGCGGGTGATCAGCGTGGCCTTGGTGTTGTCGCCGAGCCCCATGCCGGCCGCCATGCCGACCGCCAGGCCGATCACGTTCTTGACCGCGCCGCCGAGTTCGCAGCCCACCACGTCGGTGTTGGTGTACGGCCGGAAGTACGGCGTGTGGCAGGCCGCCTGGAGCCGCTTGGCGACCGTCTCGTCGGTGCAGGCCACCACGCTGGCCGCGGGCTGCCGGTTGGCGATCTCCTTGGCCAGGTTGGGTCCGCTGACCACCGCGACGCGCTCCGGACCGACCTTGGTGACCTCGTCGATCACCTCGCTCATCCGCTTGGCGGTGCCGAGTTCGATGCCCTTCATCAGGCTCACCAGCACGGTCTGCGGCTCGATCAGCGGCGTCCAGGCGGCCAGGTTGTCGCGCAGCGTCTGCGAGGGCACCACCAGGACCGCGAAGTCGGCGCCGGCCAGCGCCTCGGCGGCGTCGGTGGTGGCCCGCACGGTGTCGGGCAGCCGCACGCCCGGCAGGTAGTCCGGGTTCTCGTGCGTGGAGTTGACGGCGTCCACCAGCTCCTGGCGGCGGGCCCACAGCACGACCTCGCAGCCCGCGTCGGCGAGCACCATCGCGAACGCGGTGCCCCAGGAACCGGTCCCCATCACGGCGCAGCGCGTCACTTGCCCGCCTCCCCGGCGCTGGTGCCCCGCTGCTCGCCCTTGGCGCGCCGACGCTCGGCCAGCGCCGCCGCGGCGCGCTCCCGGGCCGCCTTGCGCATGTCGTAGCGCTCGGCCGGCGGCTCCTCGCCGCGGACCTCGGCCAGCACGGCGGTGATCGCCGCCATGATGTCCTCGGTCGCGTCGGCGAGCACCTGCGCGGTGAGCTCCTGGCCCTGGTACTTGCTCAGGTCCACCGCGGGGCCGGCCGCGACGGTCACCCGGTGCCGGGGGAAGAGGTTGAACTTGCCCTTCCCGTAACCGGACCGGCCGTACGGCGGGATGATCTCGTGGGCGCCCCAGTGGGCGACCGGGATGACCGGCGCGCCGGTCATCAGCGCGACCCGGGCGACGCCGCTCTTGCCGGTCATCGGCCACAGGTCCGGGTCCCGGGTGAGCGTGCCCTCCGGGTAGAACTGCACGCACTGGCCGCTGTTGACGGCGTCGATCGCGGCCCGGAACGCCTGCGCCGCGTCGGTCGACTCGCGGAACACCGGAATCTGCCCGGTCTTGCGCAGCATGAATCCGATGAAGGGAATCGAGAACAGCGAGGACTTGCCGAGAATGCGCGGCGGGCGGCCGCTGTTGTACTGCCAGTGCGCGTAGATCACCGGGTCGATGATCGAATTGTGGTTCACCGCGGCGATGAAGCCGCCTTCCTTGGGAATGTGCTCCCAGCCCCGCCAGTCGGGCTTCACCAGGGCGGTCGTCACCGGCTTCACCAGGACGGCCGCGAAGCGGTACCAGATGCCGTAGTCGGCGTTGCCGAACTTGGCGTACGAGCGGCGGGCCACCCCAGCTCCTTCTCATCCGATGCGGCACTCGGAGTGCCGCGGTCATGGCCTCCCGGTGCCGGGCACCGGTGCCACCGGTGCCCGGGCCACGGGGCGCGGAACAGTGTCGCCCGCCCGCTCACCGGCTGTCGAGCGGCCGCGCCAACCCGCCGGGCGGGCGTGATCAAACGCACGTCCGCACAGCTCGGACGGCCTGGCGAGGGCTCCGGGACCGGCGACACAATGACGCCGATGACCCAGGACACCGTACGCCCCAGCGGGCCCGTCGCGCCCGCCGCACCCACCGCCGGCTGGTCGCTGGTGCTCCCGCTCAAGCCGCTCGCGCTGGCCAAGAGCAGACTCGCCCCCTACGCCGGGCCGCACCGGGCCGGCCTGGCACTGGCCTTCGCCCTCGACACCGTCACCGCCGCGCTGGCCACCCCGGGCGTCGCCCGCGTCCTGGTGGTCACCCGGGACGCCGAGGCCGGTGCCCGACTGGCGGCGCTGGGCGCGCTGGTGGTCGCCGACGAACCCGGCGGCGGCCTCAACCCGGCGTTGGCGCACGGCGCCTCGACCGCCCGGACGCTGGCCCCGCGGGCTCCCCTGGCCGTCCTCTCGGCGGACCTCCCCGCCCTGCGTCCGGCCGAACTCGCCCGGGTGCTGGGCGCGGTGCCGCCGAACGGCCGGGCCTTCCTGCCGGACTCCCCCGGCCTCGGCACCACCCTGCTCGCCTGCACCCCCGGCCGTCCGCTCTCCCCCGCCTTCGGGGACGGCTCCCGGGCCCGGCACGCCGCCGGCGGGGCGCTCGAACTGCGCCTCGCGGACGTCGAGTCGGTGCGCCGGGACGTCGACACCGGTACGGACCTCGGCGCGGCCGCGGCGCTCGGCCTCGGCCCGCACACCAGCACGCTGTTCGCCCGCCTGAGCCCGTCCTGAGCCCGTCCTGACGGCGGTCCGGCCGCGGCCGGGTGGCGGTCCGGTGGCGGACCGGTCCACGGGCCGACCGCGGCCCGGGCCCGCACCGGCCCGCTCGCTATGCTGCTGACATGCAGGCCACCGCGTTCACCTTCGACCCCGCCACCCGGGCCGGCTCCGTGCTGCTCGACGACGGGACCCCGGTGCCGTTCGACGCGGCCGCCTTCGACGCCGGCGGCCTGCGGCTGCTGCGGCCCGGCCAGCGGGTACGGATCCGCACCGAGGGCACCGGCGAGGCCCGCCGGGTGGTCTTCGTGACGCTGCAGACCTTCCCCGACCCCGCCGAGGGCTGACCCCGCAGAGCTCCTCCGCCCACGGACCGACCGCCCCACCGCCCCCAGCCGAGCGGGCGACCCGCCCCGAACAGTCTCGGATCGGCGAGCGGGCGACCCCGCCCCGAGCAGTCTCGGATCGCCGAGCGGGCGACCCCGCCCCGAGCCGAAGGGGCGCGCCGGTGCCGAAAGGGAGAAGCGAGGAGGCCCTGAGGTACGAGGGGCCTTGGAGCGCCGACCGTCGGCACCGGGCCAGAGCGCCCCGGAGGCGAGCGGGCGAGTTACTGCCTCCGAATCCTGACTAAGCGCCCGGAAATCGGAAGAGCCGCGGCGACCGGTCTCCGCAATTCGCGGGAGGGGTGCCGCGGCTCTTCGCCGAAGGCCGTCCGGGGACGGTCGCGCGGGACCTACTTGGCAGTGGTCTTGCGCGCGGTGGTCTTGCGGGTGGCGGTCTTCTTCGCCGGCGCCGTCTTCTTGGCCGTGGCGGTCGCCTTCTTGGCGGTCGCCGTGGTCTTCTTGGCGGCAGCCGTGGTGGTCGCCTTCTTCGCGGCGGCCGTCTTCTTGGTCGCGGCCGCCGTGGTCTTCTTGGCGGCGGTGGTCTTCGCGGCGGTGGTCTTCGCCGCGGACTTCTTCGCGGTGGCCGTGGCCTTCTTGGCGGGGGTGGCCGTGGTCTTCTTGGCGGCAGCCGTGGTGGCCGTCTTCTTGGCGGCGGCCTTCTTGGTGGCCGGAGCGGCGGCGGCAGCGGCGGTGGCGGCACGCTTGGTGGCGGCGCGCTTGGCGGCCGGGGTGGCGGCCACGCCGCTCTTGCCCGGGGTGAGGGAGCCCTTGGGGGCCTTCTTCACCGAGGGGCCTTCCTTCGGCAGCTTCTTGCTGCCGCTGACCAGGTCCTTGAAGCCCTGGCCCGGGCGGAAGCGGGGCACCGAGGTCTTCTTGACCTTGACCCGCTCGCCGGTCTGCGGGTTGCGGGCGAAGCGCGCGGAGCGCTCCACCTTCTCGAAGGTGCCGAAACCGGTGACCGAAACCCGGTCACCGGCCACGACGGCACGGACCATGGTGTCGAGCACTGCGTCGACGGCCTCTGCGGCAGCCTTGCGACCGCCCAGCTGCTCGGCCACCGCTTCGACAAGCTGAGCCTTGTTCACGTCTTCCCCTTCGGAAACGGGCGCCGGATGATTCCATCCGTTCTTTTCGCACGTTAGGTATGTATCTGCGGACTTTCAATTACCAAACGCGCGAATCACCCTAGTGTCGCAATGGATTTGCGCGTCGGCGACCTCAGTCGAGCGGCGGGGGCCCCTCGTCGAGGTCATGTACAAAGCGACTCAACCGCCTTGCCGCCTCCGGAAGATCGCGCTTGGCGGTCTCGGTGACGATGAGGAGTTGACGGGTGAGAGCGGTCTTTGCATCGGCAGACACGTTCAGCGCATGCACGCGGGCGTGAGCTTGCTTCAACCGCTCGGCCACGAGCGCGTAGAGCGCTGCGACTTCCTGGTCGTCCGGCCCCTCAGCTGGCGCGGAGGTGACGTCCGGCCGATCGTCAATTCGGCGTTCGGATGGCCGGCCCACGGAGTCCTCAGCCGCGGGTTCGCCGCCCGCGTACGGAGGTTCATGGTGCCGGTGCATGTACTGATTGTGCCATCTACCCGCAGTTGTACTTGCGCGGGGCCCTCTTCCGCAAAGCCAAATGGGCAATCCGGGGCGGGCCGCGGCGCTAACTCGTGCTCCGGAACGACGGATGGCCCGGCCCCCCCGAGGGGGGCGCGGGCCATCCGGCGGATCGTCAGAATGCTTGTTCTGAGGGGAACTCAGGCGACCGGCAGAGTGCGGGGCTTGAACGCCGGGCGGGTCGCCTCGAAGGCGGCGATGTCCGCCTCGTTCTGCAGCGTGATGCTGATGTCGTCCAGGCCGTTGAGCAGGCGCCACCGCACGTTGTCGTCCAGTTCGAAGGCCGCCGTGACCCCTTCGGCCCGCACTTCGCGCGCCTCCAGGTCAACGGTGATCTCGGCCGTGGGGTCACTCTCGGTGAGCGCCCAGAGCCGCTCCACGGTCTCCTGCGGCAGGACGACCGTCAGCAGTCCGTTCTTCAGCGAGTTGCCCCGGAAGATGTCGGCGAAGCGGGACGAGATGACCGCGTGGAAGCCGTAGTTCTGCAGCGCCCAGACGGCGTGCTCACGGGAGGAGCCGGTGCCGAACTCGGGGCCGGCCACCAGGACGGTGGCGCCCTGCCGCTCGGGCCGGTTGAGGATGAACGACTCGTCCTTGCGCCAGGCCTCGAACAGACCGTCCTCGAAACCGGATCGGGTGACCTTCTTGAGCCAGTGGGCCGGGATGATCTGGTCGGTGTCCACGTTGCTGCGGCGCAGCGGGACGGCCCGGCCGGTGTGGGTGGTGAACTTCTCCATGGCTCAGGCCTCCACGGCAACGTCGGTGTCCGCCAGGTCGGCGGGGTTCAGGTCGGCCGGGGCGGCGAGGCGGCCCAGCACGGCGGTCGCGGCGGCCACCTGCGGCGAGACCAGGTGGGTGCGGCCGCCCTTGCCCTGCCGCCCCTCGAAGTTGCGGTTCGAGGTGGAGGCGCAGCGCTCGCCGGGGGCCAGCTGGTCGGGGTTCATGCCCAGGCACATCGAGCAGCCCGCGTGGCGCCACTCGGCGCCGGCCGCGGTGAACACCTTGTCCAGGCCCTCCTCGACGGCCTGCAGGGCGACCCGGACGGAGCCGGGCACCACCAGCATCCGTACGCCGTCGGCGATCCGGCGGCCCTCCAGCAGGGCGGCGGCGGCCCGCAGGTCCTCGATCCGGCCGTTGGTGCAGGAGCCGACGAAGACGGCGTCGACCTTCACCTCGCGCAGCGGGGTGCCGGCCTCCAGGCCCATGTACGCCAGGGCGTTCTCGGCGGCCAGGCGCTCCTGCGGGTCGGCGAAGGAGGCCGGGTCCGGCACGTTCGAGCCCAGCGGGGCGCCCTGGCCGGGGTTGGTGCCCCAGGTGACGAACGGGCTCAGCTCGCTCGCGTCGATGAAGATCTCGTGGTCGAAGACCGCGTCCTCGTCGGTGCCCAGGGTGCTCCAGTACGCGACGGCGGCGTCCCAGTCCTCGCCCTGCGGGGCGTGCGGGCGGCCCTTGAGGTACTCGAAGGTGGTCTCGTCCGGGGCGATCATGCCGGCCCGGGCACCGGCCTCGATCGACATGTTGCAGATGGTCATCCGGGCCTCCATGGACAGGCTCCGGATCGCCGAACCGCGGTACTCCAGGACGTAGCCCTGGCCGCCGCCGGTGCCGATCCTGGCGATGACGGCCAGGATCAGGTCCTTGGCGGTGACGCCCTCGGGCAGTTCGCCCTCGACGGTGACCGCCATGGTCCGGAACGGGGCCAGCGGCAGGGTCTGGGTGGCCAGCACGTGCTCGACCTGGCTGGTGCCGATGCCGAACGCCAGCGCGCCGAAGGCGCCGTGGGTGGAGGTGTGGGAGTCGCCGCAGACCACGGTCATGCCGGGCTGGGTCAGCCCGAGCTGCGGGCCGACGACGTGCACGACGCCCTGCTCGACGTCACCGAGCGAGTGGATCCGGACGCCGAACTCGGCGGCGTTCTTGCGCAGGGTCTCCAGCTGCACCTTGGAGACCGGGTCGGCGATCGGCTTGTCGATGTCCAGGGTGGGGGTGTTGTGGTCCTCGGTGGCGATCGTCAGATCGGTGCGGCGGACCGGGCGGCCGGCCAGTCGCAGCCCGTCGAAGGCCTGCGGGCTGGTGACCTCGTGGAGCAGGTGCAGGTCGATGAACAGGAGGTCGGGCTCGCCCTCCGCGCGCCGCACGACGTGGTCGTCCCAGACCTTCTCTGCGAGTGTCCGTCCCATCGGATTCCCTCCAGCCGGCCGCGTTGCCGGCCTTCTCGTGTCGTCGAGGTCAAAAACGTGCGCCGCCCCTGCGGGCGGGGCGCGTCCGCGCGACCTGCACACCGGATCGCTGTCCACGATGCGGACACTCGGACGAGGTCACATCCTGGATGTCTCCCGGGCTGCTGCATCCAGAGTGGCGCTTTTCCCGGAAGATTGAACTTGCGTCTCGCGGAATGAGACTGCAGTCTTAGGGCATGGACAACACTAGCGGCGTCGGCGTTCTCGACAAGGCCGCTCTGGTGCTCAGCGCACTGGAGTCGGGCCCCGCCACGTTGGCGGGGCTGGTCGCCGCCACCGGTCTGGCGCGCCCCACGGCCCACAGACTCGCCGTCGCACTCGAACACCACCGTCTGGTCACCAGAGACATGCAGGGACGCTTCATCCTCGGCCCCCGCCTGTCCGAACTCTCCGCCGCGGCGGGCGAGGACCGGCTGCTCGCCACCGCGGGCCCGGTCCTGACCCACCTGCGCGACGTCACCGGCGAGAGCGCACAGCTCTACCGCCGCCAGGGCGAGATGCGGATCTGCGTAGCCGCCGCCGAGCGGCTCTCCGGCCTGCGGGACACCGTCCCGGTCGGCAGCACCCTGCCGATGAAGGCCGGCTCGGCCGCCCAGGTCCTGCTGGCCTGGGAGGAGCCCGAGCGGCTCCACCGCGGCCTGCAGGGCGCCCGCTTCACCGCCACCGCGCTGAGCGGCGTCCGGCGGCGCGGCTGGGCCCAGTCGATCGGCGAGCGCGAGCCGGGCGTCGCGTCCGTCTCCGCGCCCGTCCGCGGCCCCTCCAACCGCGTGGTGGCCGCCGTGTCGGTGTCCGGCCCGATCGAGCGCCTGACCCGCCACCCCGGCCGCCTGCACGCCCAGGCCATCATCGAGGCCGCGAACCGGCTCACCGAGGCCCTCCGCCGGAGCTGAACCCCCACCGCCCCGGCGAAATCCCCCACCCACCCCTCCCCCACCGACGAACCGGAAGGGCCCCGCTCGGAATCGAGCGGGGCCCTTCGGGGTTCCGGTGAGCGGATACCGGCCGGGAAAACGAAAAAGACCCCGGGAACCGGGGCCTTCCTTTTCTGGCTGGGGTACCAGGACTCGAACCTAGACTAAATGAACCAGAATCACTCGTGCTGCCAATTACACCATACCCCAACACAAAGCAAGGGCCGATGGGCGAGCCCATCGGCTTCCTGCTCTGAAGTACCCCCGACCGGATTCGAACCGGCGCTACTGCCGTGAGAGGGCAGCGTGCTAGGCCGCTACACAACGGGGGCTTCCTGGCAATCCCTTGCGGGATCAGTACCCCCGACCGGATTCGAACCGGCGCTACTGCCGTGAGAGGGCAGCGTGCTAGGCCGCTACACAACGGGGGCTTTCCAGGTGATCCCTTGCGGGATCAGTACCCCCGACCGGATTCGAACCGGCGCTACTGCCGTGAGAGGGCAGCGTGCTAGGCCGCTACACAACGGGGGCTTGATCTTCTTTTGTGTGCCGTACTCGCGTACTGCGCTGGGGTACCAGGACTCGAACCTAGACTAACTGAACCAGAATCAGTCGTGCTGCCAATTACACCATACCCCACCAGAGTTGAACCCCTGCGGGGCCTTCTCAGGCGTTGCGCCTCTCGGTCGGTCCCGGTTCGGGGGGCTTTCGCTCCCTCGTCCGTTCCCTCCCGGGCGGCGCAGAAAGAACATTACCCGACGTCGGCCCCGGCTCCAAAATCGATAACCCCAGGCAGCGCCCGGGGGGCCGGCGGATGACCTCCGGGTACGCCGCGGGCCCGGCACGGAGCCGGGCCCGCGGCCTGCTCGACGACCCGCTCAGGCGGCCGGCAGCGCGTCCAGGGCGGCCCGCAGGCGACGCAGCGTCTCCGGGCGGCCCAGCAGCTCCATGGACTCGAACAGCGGCGGCGAGACCCGGCGGCCGGTGACGGCCACCCGCAGCGGCGTGAAGGCGAACTTGGGCTTGATGCCCAGACCGTCCACCAGCGCCTCGCGCAGCGCGGCCTGGATCGGCTCCGGGGTGAAGTCCGCGAGCTCCTCCAGCGCCTTGATGCTGGCCTCCAGCACCGGACGGGCGTCTGCGGTCAGCACCTTGGCGGCGTCGTCCGGGTCGACGGCGAACTTCTCCGGCGCCACGAACAGGAAGCCGGCCATGTTGACGATCTCGCTCAGCACGACCATCCGCTCCTGGGTGAGCGGCGCGACCTTGGCGAGCACGTCCAGCTGCTCGGCGGTCGGCTCGGCCGGCAGCAGCTCGGCGGCCTGCAGGAACGGCACCAGGCGGCGGGCGAAGTCCTCCGGGGCCAGCTTGCGGACGTGCTCGGCGTTGATCGCCTCGCACTTCTTCAGGTCGAAGCGGGCCGGGTTGGCGTTCACCTTGGCGATGTCGAAGGCGGCGACCATCTCGTCGATGCCGAAGATGTCGCGGTCCTCGGCCAGCGACCAGCCCAGCAGGGACAGGTAGTTGAGCAGGCCCTCGGGGATGAAGCCGCGCTCGCGGTACAGGTTGAGCGAGGACTGCGGGTCGCGCTTGGAGAGCTTCTTGTTGCCCTCGCCCATCACGTACGGCAGGTGGCCGAAGCGCGGGGTGGTGCCGTCGCCGACGCCGATCTCGGCGAGCGCGGCGTACAGCGCGATCTGCCGCGGGGTGGAGGACAGCAGGTCCTCGCCGCGCAGCACGTGGGTGATGCCCATCAGGGCGTCGTCCACCGGGTTGACCAGGGTGTACAGCGGGGCGCCGTTGGCCCGGACGATGCCGTAGTCCGGCACGTTCTCCGGCTCGAAGGTGAGCGTGCCGCGCACCAGGTCGTCGAAGGAGATCGTCTTGTCGGGCATCCGGAAGCGCAGGATCGGCTCGCGCCTCTCCAGCTTGTAGACGGCGACCTGGTCCTCGGTCAGCTCGCGGCAGTGGCCGTCGTAGCCGGAGGGCTTGCCGGCCGCGCGGGCGGCCTCGCGGCGGGCGTCCAGCTCCTCGGTGCTGCAGTAGCAGTGGTAGGCGTGGCCGGCCTCGTGCAGGCGGCGGGCGACGTCGGCGTAGATGTCCATCCGCTGCGACTGGCGGTACGGCGCGTGCGGGCCGCCGACCTCCGGGCCCTCGTCCCAGTCGAAGCCGAGCCAGCGCATGGCGTCGAGCAGCTGGCCGTACGACTCCTCGGAGTCGCGGGCGGAGTCGGTGTCCTCGATCCGGAAGACCAGCGTGCCGCCGTTGTGGCGGGCGAAGGCCCAGTTGAAGAGGGCGGTGCGGACCAGGCCCACGTGGGGGTTGCCGGTCGGGGACGGACAGAAGCGAACCCGGACGGCCGGGTCAGTGTTAGCCACGCTTGATCACCTTGTTGGTGAGAGTGCCGATGCCTTCGATGGAGACGGCGACCTCGTCGCCGACGTTGAGGGGGCCCACCCCTGCGGGCGTGCCGGTGAGGATGACGTCGCCGGGCAGCAGCGTCATGGCCTCGGAGATGTGGACGATCAGCTCGGCGACCGAGCGGACCATCAGGGAGGTGCGGCCGGTCTGGCGGAGCTCGCCGTTGACCGTGC
Organism: Kitasatospora sp. NPDC093550; assembly: GCF_044764985.1. Lineage (NCBI taxonomy): Bacteria > Bacillati > Actinomycetota > Actinomycetes > Kitasatosporales > Streptomycetaceae > Kitasatospora > Kitasatospora sp. NPDC093550. The sequence goes on along the minus strand of NZ_JBIWJF010000034.1, from coordinate 6,538 downwards.
AGGTGACGGCGAGGTCGCTCGGGTCGAGGTCGGTCTCGATCCACGGGCCGATCGGGCAGGAGGTGTCGAAACCCTTGGCCCGGGCCCACTGGCCCTCGCGCTGCTGGACGTCCCGCGCGGTGACGTCGTTGGCGCAGGTGTAGCCGAGGATCACCTCGGGCACCCGGTCCAGCGGCACCTCGCGGCACATCCGGCCGATCACCACGGCCAGTTCGGCCTCGTGCTGGACGTCCGAGGAGAACGGGGGGTACGCGATGTTCTCGGTCGGGCCGATCACCGCGGTGGACGGCTTGAAGAAGGTCAGCGGGACGTCCGGGACCTCGTTGCCCAGCTCCTGCGCGTGCGCCGCGTAGTTGCGGCCGACCGCCACGATCTTGTTCGGGAGCATCGGGCTGAGCAGCCGGACGTCCTGGAACCGGTAGCTCTCGCCGGTGGGCTGGGGCTGGCCGAACGGGTGGCCGGCCAGCGCGTGGACGACCAGCGAGTCGGGCTGGGAAGGGTCGCCCTCCACCACGCCGAAGGAGACGCTGCCGGCGGCAGGGCTCCCTTCCCGGACGGAAAACCTGGCAATGCGCACGGCTGGGCTACCCCTCGCTTCGTCGGCCGCCCGGGGCGCGCCCGGGCGCTGGTGGGCCCCCGCCACCGGTGGGCGCGGCCCCGTCAATCGGCCTCCAGGCTATCGCGTGGGGCCCCGGCTGACCGCTTTGCCCCTGTTCAGCGCGGTCGGGACGGAAACGCGAGGGCGCCGCCGCCACCGGGTGACGACGGCGCCCTCGACGGGAACGCGCTGGGGTCAGTCCTGCACCACGACGACCGGGGCGACCATCAGCTGGGTGCGGCGCGGGTTGGCCGTGACGGCCGGCAGCTCGGTGCCGTAGGTCACGACGTCCTCGGGCTTGCGGGCGCCGGGGATCTTGCTGAAGTCCTCGACCGAGGCCAGCGTCGTCCGGCGCGGGTTCGCCGTCGGGCGGCAGGACAGCGTGGACTTGTCGGCCTTCTTCGCCTGGGACATCGAGAGCACCTCGTGGTCGTGGCCGGGCGGATCCGCGGCGGATCGGCACCGGCCTGAGTGGTTCCGATTGATTCGGAGGGGTTCTGGGCAGGCTGATCGCGGCCGTGCTCCGGAGACAGCCAGATTACGAGATCTCTTTCCACAGAGACCGTGACCAAAGCTACACATTAGTCTGTGAGTTTGCTCACAAAATCCGGAGCAAAACTCAGATATCCGACATATCGCCGCATCGGAATTTTCCGACATTCAGCCGGTATCGGGCATTCCGGAAGGTCTGTGACTCTTTTCGATCTACGGTCCGGTTGGCATGTATCCGGCGAGTGTCCGAAAAAGGCGGTATTCCGGTCCGGTTACCGCACAGTCAGTGATATCCCGCAAGCGGTCGGTAGCGCCGGGCGCCCGCATCCTGCGGCCCTTGTTGGGATTCCCCCGCTGTGCTGGAATGCGACGGACCGTGGGTAGGGAGTGGTCCACCCCGGTGACCCGCTCTCCCGGACCGGCCGGGGAGCGGATGGAAACTCGACACCGTCCAGGCCGTGGCGACGCGGCGGGACGCCCGGTCCAGAGGTTGCGACGCCAGTGCAGGGACGTTTCAAAAGGGGTAGCGGCGCCGCGGGTAACCCGGAGTCGCGCGAGCCTGTGGCAGCCCCCCAGCAGGCGGCGACGCCCGGCGGCCCGGCCGAGCCGGTGACGCCCGAGGCCGTCGGCCGACCGGAGGAGGACGGCCAGGAGCGGAAGTCCGCCCGGGACAAGCTCCGGACCTCCCTGACCCGGCGCCGGGCCACCGGTCTGAACCGGCTCGCGATGCGCAACTGGCGCATCCGCACCCGTCTGATCGCCCTGCTCGCCCTCCCCGTCCTGGTCTCGCTGGTCCTCGGTGGCCTGCGCATCCAGACCTCGATGGAGAACTCGCAGCAACTCGCGCAGATGGCCAACCTGTCCGACCTGGCCAAGAAGGCGACCAACCTCGCCGACGCGCTGCAGACCGAGCGCGACATCAGCGCCGGCCCGATCACCCACGAGCCGAACGCCCAGCTGGACGACGACATCGTCGCCGCCCGCAAGGCCACGGACGACCTCAGCCGCACCTTCACCGCGTCCTCCGACAAGTTCGAGAACCTCGAACTGTCCGGCGGGAAGGCGCTGCTGCTGCAGATCCGCCGCGACCTGAACTCGGTCGCGGACACCCGCGGCGCGCCGTACCAGAACAACCAGAACATCCAGTCGACGATCACCGCCTACGACGTGATCATCCGCGACCTGCTGTCCATCACCCAGGACATCGCGCTCGCCTCGAACAACAAGGACCTGGTCGTCTCCACCCGCGCGCTGCAGCAGTTCTCGCTCGCCAAGAACGCGACCTCGCAGCAGCGGGCCCTGATCAGCGCCGCGCTCGCCAACCCCAAGGCCCCCGACCTCAGCCTGAGCGACGAGTCCTTCGGTATCCGCCTGCGCCTGTCGTACGACAACGCGATCGCCAGCTTCAACAACATCTACACCGCGCACGACCTGGACAACCTGCGCAGCCAGCTGAGCTACAACGGCGTGGTCGCCGACGCCGACCGCTACGCGCAGACGATCCTCACCCAGGGCGGCATCCACCAGACCGAGCCGGTCAGCTACAAGGACTGGTACGAGAAGGCCAGCGCCAAGATCAGCGCCGAGAAGCGCATCGAGTCCAAGCTGATCGAGAACCTCGACGGCAAGGCCCAGGACCTGCAGTCCCAGGCCGACACGGACGCCCTGATCATCGGTGTCGCGGTCGCCCTGGTGCTGCTCGTCGCCCTCGGTGGCGCCGGTCTGATCGCCCGCTCGATGGTGCGCTCGCTGACCCGTCTGCAGGCCGCGGCCGAGGACGTCGCCGAGCGCCGTCTGCCCGAGCTGGTCAAGACCCTCTCCGAGAGCGACCCGCACGACGTCGACACCACGGTCGAGCCGGTCGCCGTCGACTCCGCCGACGAGATCGGCCACGTGGCGCACGCCTTCGACATGGTGCACAGCGAGGCCGTCCGCCTCGCCGCCGAGCAGGCCCTCCTGCGAGGCAACATCAACGCGATGTTCACCAACCTCTCGCGCCGCAGCCAGGGCCTCATCCAGCGCCAGCTGTCGCTCATCTCCGAGCTGGAGAGCCGCGAGGCGGACCCGGACCAGCTGGCCAACCTCTTCAAGCTGGACCACCTCGCGACCCGCATGCGCCGCAACGGCGAAAACCTCCTCGTCCTCGCCGGTGAGGACCCGGGCCGCCGCTGGACCAGGCCCGTCCCGCTGGTCGACGTGCTCCGCGCCGCCGCCTCCGAGGTGGAGCAGTACGAGCGCATCGAGCTCGCCGCCGTGCCGTCGGCCGAGGTCGCCGGCCGCGTCGTCAACGACCTCGTCCACCTGCTCGCCGAGCTGCTGGAGAACGCGACCTCGTTCTCCAGCCCGCAGACCCGCGTCCGGGTCACCGGCCACGCGCTGCCGGACGGCCGCGTGCTGGTCGAGATCCACGACACCGGCATCGGCCTGAGCCCCGACGACCTTTCCGAGATCAACGAGCGCCTCGCGAACCCGCCGACGGTGGACGTCTCGGTCTCCCGCCGCATGGGCCTCTTCGTGGTCGGTCGTCTGTCGCTGCGCCACGGCATCCGCATCCAGCTGCGCCCCAGCGACTCCGGCGGCACCACCGCGCTGGTCATGCTCCCGGTGGACGTCACCAACTCCGGCGACCGCCGCGGCGCCGGCCGCCCCGGCCCGGCCCAGGCCAAGCAGCAGCGCGGGGCCGCCCCGACGCCGCGTCAGCAGCGCCAGGTGGCGCCCGGCCGCCAGGCCGGTCCGGCCGCGCTCGGCCAGGGCCCGGCCGGCGGCGCCCCGCAGGGCGGCCGCCCGCAGCTGGGCCAGGGCGGCCCGGGCGCGCAGGCCGGTCCGGGGGCTCCCGGCGGCCGCGCCGGCGGTCTGCCGACCCGCCAGGTCGGCAGGTCGCTCCAGGAGAACCCGGCCCCGCAGGGCCAGGGCCAGGGCCGGCAGCCCGCTCAGCCGCAGCAGGCCCAGCAGCGCCAGCCGCAGGCTCCGCAGCAGCAGACCCCCCAGCAGCAGGCTCCGCAGCAGGCCCCGCAGGGCGGCCTGCCGCAGCGCACGCCCGGCCGCCAGGGCCCGCCGCAGGCCGGACCGCCGCAGGGCGGCCCGAACGGCCTGCCCCGCCGCGGCCGCCAGCAGGGCCCGCAGCAGCAGCCCGGCCAGCCCCGGCCCGGTCAGCAGCAGCCCGGTCAGCCCGGCCAGGAGCGGCCGCGCCCCGGTGGCGAGTTCGACGGCGGTCCGGGCCCCCGGACCGGCGAGCAGCCCCAGCACGGCCGTCCCGGTGGTCCGGGCGCCCCGCAGCAGGGTGCCCGTCCGGGCAACCGTCCGCAGGACGGCCTGCCGCAGCGCGCCCCCGGCCGCCAGGGCCCCGGCGCCCCGGGTGGCCCGGGTGCTCCCGGCCGCCCGGCCGGCCAGGGCCAGCGCCGTCCGCAGCGTCCCGGCCCGGACGCGCCGCAGCGCGACCGCCAGCCGCAGCTGCCGCCGCAGCAGGCCCAGCAGCACGCCCAGCCCCAGCCCCAGCCGCAGCCGCTGCCGTCGGCCGAGCCGGCGCCGGTGGAGAGCACCCAGCAGTTCGCCCGCCCGCGCTTCGAGGCCAGCCAGATCGACCCGCGCGACCCGCTGGGCCTCGGCCTGGTCGAGCCGGTGCTGCCGAACGTGCCGAACCCGGCGCGTCCGGAGCCGGTGCGCCAGGAGCAGGCCCCGCAGCAGCCGCAGCCGCTGCCGCACCAGGAGCCGATGGCGCTGCCGATCGGCCCGTCCGCGGCCGCCGACCAGCAGGCCTGGCACCCGCAGGCCGACGGGCGGCAGCAGGCGCAGCCGCAGTCGTACCAGCCGCGCCGACCGGGCACCTCCGCGCCGGAGTTCCAGCAGGGCCAGGCCCCGCAGGCCCCGCACCAGCAGGCCCCGCAGCAGCACCAGCAGCAGCCGCAGGCCCCGCAGCAGTACCAGCAGCAGCCGCAGCCGGGCGGCGAGGCGCCCTGGCGCCCCTCCGCGAACGACGAGCGCTGGCGCCGCGCCGAGCAGGTGCGCGAGCCCTCGACCAGCGGTGTCACCATGTCGGGCCTGCCCCGGCGGACCCCGCAGGCGAACCTGGTCTCCGGCACCGCCGAGGCCTCCCCGCTGACCGGTCCCCAGGTCTCCCGGGCTCCCGAGGAGGTCCGCGGCCGGCTGACCAACCTGCGCCGCGGCATCCAGCAGGGCCGCCGGGCCGGGGCCGAGCAGGCCACCAACCAGCCGGGCTTCCAGCATGGTGCCCAGCAGCCCGGATTCGATAGTTTCGGTGGCCGGAGCGACGGCAACGGCGCAGAACACCAGGAGCGTTGAGTTGAACCAGATGAGCCAGGCCGCACAGAACCTGAACTGGCTGATCACCAACTTCGTGGACAACACCCCCGGGGTGTCCCACACCGTGGTGGTCTCCGCGGACGGCCTCCTCCTGTGCATGTCCGAGGGCTTCCCGCGCGACCGCGCCGACCAGCTCGCCGCCGTCGCCTCCGGCCTCACCTCCCTCACCTCCGGCGCCAGCCGGATCTTCGAGGGCGGCGAGGTCAACCAGACCGTCGTCGAGATGGAGCGGGGCTTCCTGTTCCTCATGGCCATCAGCGACGGCTCCGCCCTCGCCGTCCTGGCCGCCCCCGACTCCGACATCGGCCTGGTCGGCTACGAGATGGCCCTGCTCGTCGACCGCGCCGGCGCCGTCCTCACCCCCGCACTTCGCGCGGAACTCCAGGGCAGTCTCCTGCACTGACCTGGGTCCGCACGGATCCACCCACCCGTCCCACCTCCCCGCCGGGTCCGACCCGACCGGTCCCGGCGTCTCACCCTCAGCTACCCTCAGGCAGCTGATCCCGCCTCAGCTGGCACCGCCCCAGCTGGAACCGGCTGCTCAAGGCTGCAGCACAAGGAGGACCCATGACCCCGCCCTCGACACCCGCCGGCCCGTACGGCAACGGGTACGGCAGCGGCTACGGCGGGCAGCAGTCCGACGGCTACGAGCAGCAGCCGCTGGTCCGCCCGTACGCGATGACCGGTGGCCGGACCCGTCCCCGCTACCAGCTCGCCATCGAGGCCCTGATCTCCACCACCGGCTCCGCCGAGCGCACCGGCGGGCTGCTGCCCGAGCACGCCCGGATCGTCAACCTCTGCCGTGAGGTCAAGTCCATCGCGGAGATCTCCGCGCTGGCCGGTGTGCCGCTCGGGGTCGCCCGCATCCTCGTCGCCGACCTCGCCGAAGCCGGTCTCGTCGCCATCCACCAGCCCGCCGCCGCGGGCGAGTCGGGCGGAACGCCCGATGTCACGCTGCTCGAAAGGGTCCTCAGTGGACTTCGCAAGCTCTAACGGACCCGCCCGTGCCACGACGTCGGCCAAGATCGTCGTGGCGGGCGGCTTCGGTGTCGGCAAGACCACGCTCGTCGGCGCCGTCTCCGAGATCAACCCCCTGCGCACCGAAGCCGTCATGACCTCGGCCTCCGC
>NZ_JBIWJF010000033.1:0-88548 GCF_044764985.1 Kitasatospora sp. NPDC093550 | reverse complement strand
CGCGGGCGGCGGGGCCACGCGGGAGGGGGCGGGAGCGGGGGCGGGGAATCGGACCATTCCACGGTTGTAACCCGTCTGACGACGAATCACCCGGCATGACATTCGCGCAGCCGGGGCACGTGTGGCCCGGCCGTGGCCCCGGCGCGCGGCAGGCACACGCCGTCGCGGTCCCCGGCCCGGCGCTCAGCCGCGCCGGGGCCGCACGCGTCAGCCCCGGCTCTCCGCCTGGAACATCCAACTGTGCTTCTCCAGCGCGGCCGTGAGTCCGATCAGGAGGTCCTGGGTGACGGGGTCCGCCTTCTCCGTCTCCTCGATCCGCGTCCGCATCCGCTCGATCGCGACCCCGAACGCCTTCACCAGGTGCTCGATCACCGCCTCGTCGGCGATCCAGCCCTCGGGGAACCCGGGCAGGCCGCTGGAAGCGGCGATCGTCGCGGCCCGTCCGTCGGGGCTGACCCCGATCGCCGCGGCGCGCTCGGCCACCTCGTCGGCGAAGTCGCGGGCGGTGGTGACCACTTCGTCCAGTTGCAGGTGGACGGAGCGGAACCGGGGCCCGTGGAGGTTCCAGTGCGCCTGCTTGGCCACCAGGGAAAGGTCCAGCAGGTCGACCAGGGCGCCCTGCAGCGCTTCCCCGGTCGTCTTGCGTTCGTTGTCCGGCAGAGGGCTGCTGATGACGATGCCCATCGCAGAATTCCTTCCAGGGTCGGGGAGCCGTCGTCCGGCCTCCGTACGGTGAGGGCGGTTCGCCGCCCCGTGCTCCGGTCTCGGTGGAAGCCACCGTGCCCGCACGCGGAGGGGAAGCCCCCCGAGGCGTCCGGGACGGGCGCCGACGACCGGCCGGGCAGCGGCTGTTCCAGCGGCTTCCCCCGCTGGGGGCACGGAAACCACCCGCGGGCGGAGCCGGTGGTACCGCTGGTAACCGCTCGGGAAGTGCCGGGTCTGCCGGCCCACGGCAAGCGGCGGGGCCGCCCGATCAGGGCGGCCCCGCCGCTTGCCGTCCGTCGTCGGCCGCACGTCGTCCGGGCCCACCGCCGTCCGGACGTACTGCTCGGATTCGGGATGCCGCAGGGCCCCCGGTCACGCGCCCAGGAGGCGGGACGCCTCGAACTCGGCCCAGATGGTCTTGCCCTGGGGGTGCGGCTGGGCGCCCCAGCGGTCGGCGATCCGCTGCACGATGAACAGGCCGTGTCCACCGGGCAGTGCGGGGTGGTGCGGTTCCCGGGGGGCGGGCATGTCGGAGCTGCGGTCGCTGATCTCGATCCGCAGCCGGTCCGGGGTGAGGTCGAGGACCAGTTCCAGCGGGCCGTCGCCGTGCAGCATGGCGTTCCCGACGAGTTCGGCGACCACCAGGACGACGTCCTCGGTGATCCCCCCTCCGGCCCCGGGCCCGGGAACGGACGCGCACCAGTCGCCCAGCACACGGACGGTGTGGGCCCTGGCGCGGGCGACCGGCTTGGGGAGCCCGACGAGGGGCAGCCGTCTGCGCTGACCGCCGACGGGCAGCACGAGCCCACCCGGGAGCGGGTCACCGTCCAGGGTTCCCCGGCTCATCGACATCTACGGGCACCCTTCCGCATCGACGACTCTCGCAGCTCGGTTTCCCGGCAGCTCCGGGATTATGCCTCTCCCCACGCGCCGCCCGGTAGCCGGGCGGGCCGCCCGCCGCTCGCACAGCCCGCCGCTCGGACAGCCCGGCGCTCGGGCGGTCACGCGCTCGGGCGGTCAGGCGCTCAGGCGGTCAGGCGCTCAGGCGGTCAGGCGCTCAGGCGCCCAGGCGCCCAGGGCCTCCTCGACCGTCTCGTGGATCGTGAACACCGTACGTGCACCGGTCAGTTCCAGCACCCGCAGCACCGTCGGCGCCACCGCCGCGAGCCGCAGGTGCAGCCCCTCCTTCTCGGCCGCGATGCGCGTCCGGAGCAGCAGGTTCAGCCCCGAGGAGTCGCAGAAGGCAACCTCCCCCAGGTCGATGACCAGTGCCGACGGGCGCCGCGTGACCAGCTCGGTGAGCTCCTCGGCGGCCGAGGCCAGCGTCTCGATGTCGAGGTCGCCGACGAGCGCGCACACCGCCGCCCCGGTCTCCGTGGTGCGGCTGCGCATGACCAGGCCGGGCCTGGGTGCGGTCGCCAGGGCCGCCTCGCCCTGGCCGTCGTCGGATGGCATCATCGTCGTCCCCTCCATGTCCGTGCCTTCCGACCCTACGTAGGCCGGGCCGCTGCGCCAAACACGGCCCTCGGCGACCGTCAGTCGCCGACCAGCCCTTCCCGCAGCTTCCGCAGGGTGCGGCTCAGCAGCCGGGAGACGTGCATCTGGGAGAGCCCGAGGCGGGCCCCGATCTGGGTCTGCGTCAGGTCCTCGCAGAAGCGCATGGAGAGGATGAGCCGCTCCCGCTCCGGCAGTGCGGCCACCAGCGGCTTGAGCGCCACCAGGTCCTCGACCCGGGACAGGCGCCGGTCCTCCTCGCCGAGGCGTTCGGCCAGCGCGCCGGGGCCGTCCTCGTCCTCGTCGCCGCCGAGGTCCAGCGAGCCCGCGGTGTGGCCGTTGGCCGCGGTCAGCCCCTCGACGACCTCCTCGACCGGGAGCGAGAGGTGCTCGGCGAGTTCGGCGGGCGTGGGAGCGCGGTCGAGTTCCTGCGACAGCTTCTCCTGGGCCCTGGCGAGGACGATGCGCAGTTCCTGGAGCCGCCGGGGCACGTGCACGGCCCAGGTGGTGTCGCGGAAGTGGCGCCGCAGCTCACCGAGGACGGTCGGCATGGCGAACGTGGTGAACTCCACACCGAGGTCCGGGTCGAACCGGTCGATGGCCTTCACCAGGCCGACCGCGCCCACCTGGAGGAGGTCCTCCCTGGGCTCGCGGTGCGAGGTGAAGCGGCGGATCGCGAACTTCACCAGGGAGAGGTTCATCTCCACCAGGGTGTTGCGGACGTACGAGTACTCCCTCGTCCCCTCCTCCAGCGTGGCGAGGCGGCGCAGCAGGACGCGGGTGAGTTCCCGCGCGTCGGCCGGCGCCATCTCGCGCAGGTCCTCCCCCCTGGGCAGGTCGGCCGGGAGCAGCTCCCGCATCCTCCCGGCCGGGACGGTTGTGGGGGCGAGCAGTTCACCGGTGGGCGTGGGCATCCGAGTCCTTTCCCGCGACGGCACGACGGGGCCCGGATACCCCGGAGCGCGAGATCGATGCAGCCGCGCCTCGTGAAGGTTTCGTGAAGACCACGTCGCACCGGATCCGCCGTCCGGAGCACCTCCTCCCTGGTCGCAGCCGTTTCCCGGCGGCACGGACGCTGGGGTAGCCTCCGTGACGGTACGCACCGCACCCGACCCACGACCGGATCCATCCGCCCGGGTTCGGCGATGCCCACGACCGGATGCGGGCCCCCGGCCCGGCGTTCTACGGAGGCGACCTTCGATGGCTGGCCCGACCACGATCAACGGCTCGCAGCACCGCCCGGCGCACGGGCCGGAGGCCGCGCTGGGCAACGAGTCCGAACTGCGGCAACTGCTGGCCGGCCTGACGGCCGTCCGGGACGGCGACTTCAGCACCAAGCTCCCCGACGACGCGCACGGGCTGCTGGGCGAGATCGCCTCGGTGTTCAACGGCATGGTCGACCAGCTGTCGCACTTCACCTCCGAGGTGACGCGCGTCGCGCGGGAGGTCGGCACCGAGGGCCGCCTCGGCGGCCAGGCGCAGGTTCCCGGGGTCTCCGGCACCTGGGCGGACCTCACCGACTCGGTCAACGCGATGGCCGGCAACCTCACCTGGCAGGTGCGCGGAATCGCCCAGGTCACCACGGCGGTGGCGCGCGGCGACCTCACCCAGAAGATCGAGGTCGACGCCCGGGGCGAGATCCTGGAGCTCAAGAACACCGTCAACACGATGGTCGACCAGCTCTCCGCGTTCGCCGGGGAGGTCACCCGGGTCGCCCGCGAGGTCGGCACCGAGGGGCGGCTCGGCGGCCAGGCCCGGGTCGTCGGCGTCTCGGGGACCTGGCACGACCTGACCGACTCGGTGAACTCCATGGCGGGAAACCTCACGGGCCAGGTCCGCGCGATCGCCCAGGTGGCCACCGCGGTCGCCGAAGGCGACCTGTCGCAGAAGATCACCGTCACCGCCCGGGGCGAGATCCTGGAGCTGAAGACGACCATCAACACGATGGTCGACCAGCTCTCCGCGTTCGCCGACGAGGTCACCCGGGTCGCCCGCGAGGTCGGCACCGAGGGGCGGCTCGGCGGCCAGGCCAAGGTCGAGGGCGTCTCCGGCACCTGGAAGCGGCTCACCGAGAACGTCAACGAGCTGGCCGGGAACCTGACCCGGCAGGTCCGGGCGATCGCCGAGGTCACCAGCGCCGTCGCGGCCGGCGACCTCACCCGCTCGATCACCGTGGACGCCTCCGGGGAGGTCGCCGACCTCAAGGACAACGTCAACTTCATGGTGGAGTCCCTGCGCGAGACCACCCGCGCCAACGAGGAACAGGACTGGCTGAAGACCAACCTCGCCCGCTTCTCCGCCCTGATGCAGGGCCGGCGCGACCTCGGCGTCGTCGCCGAGTCCGTGATGGACGAACTCGCCCCGCTGGTGGGCGCGCAGTGCGGTGCCTTCTACCTCGCCGAGGACAGTCCGGACGGGACGATCCTCCAGCTGGTCGGCTCCTACGCGTTCCCCGACGGCGAGCGCCCCACCCGCTTCCGCCTCGGCGAGTCCTTCGTCGGCCAGGCCGCCCGCAGCCGGCGCACCATCAGCGTCGACGCGATCCCGCCGGGTTACCTCCCCGCCTCCTCCGGCCTCGGCCGCACCGACTCGCTGTCCCTGATGGTGCTGCCGATCGTGGTCGAGGACCAGGTCCTCGGCGTCATCGAGCTGGCCTCCGTCAAGCCGTTCACCCAGGTCCACCGGAACTTCCTGGAACAGCTGATGGAGACCATCGGCGTCAACGTCAACACCATCATCGCCAACGCCCGTACCGACGAGCTGCTCGGCGAATCCCAGCGGCTCACCGCCGAACTCCAGGCCCGTTCCGAGGAACTCCAGGCCCGGCAGGAGGAACTCCAGGCCTCCAACGCCGAACTGGAGGACAAGGCGGAACTCCTCGCCGCCCAGAACCGCGACATCGAGACCAAGAACCTGGAGATCGAGCAGGCCCGCCAGGAGCTGGAGGACCGCGCGCACCAGCTCTCCCTCGCCTCCAAGTACAAGTCGGAGTTCCTGGCCAACATGAGCCACGAACTGCGCACGCCGCTCAACAGCCTGCTCATCCTGGCCCAGTTGCTCGCCCAGAACCCCACCAGGAACCTGACCGCCAAGCAGGTCGAGTACGCCGGCATCATCCACTCCGCCGGCTCCGACCTGCTCCAGCTCATCAACGACATCCTCGACCTGTCCAAGGTCGAGGCCGGCAAGATGGACCTGAACGTCGACGCGGTGCCGCTGCGCGCCCTGCTGGACTACGTCGAGGCCACCTTCCGCCCGCTCACCGGGCAGAAGAACCTCGCCTTCGCCGTCCACACGGCGCCCGGCGTCCCCGGCGAGCTCCTCACCGACGACTACCGGCTGCGCCAGGTGCTGCGCAACCTGCTGTCCAACGCCGTCAAGTTCACCGAGCACGGCACCGTCGAGCTGCGCATCGAACCCGCCCCCGAGGCCGAACTCCCGGACGGCGTCCGGCGTGGCGGCCCGGTGCTCGCCTTCCGGGTGACCGACACCGGCATCGGGATCGCGCCCCAGCACCTGGAGACCGTCTTCGGCGCCTTCCAACAGGCCGACGGCACCACCAGCCGCAAGTACGGCGGCACCGGCCTCGGACTGTCCATCAGTCGGGAGATCGCCTTCCTGCTCGGCGGCGCCATCACCGTCGAGAGCACCCCGGGGCGGGGCAGCACCTTCACCCTCTACCTCCCCGCCCGGCACTCCGAGGTCACCGCCGGCGAACCGGCGCCGACCCCCGGAACGCCGGCCGGCACCGCCGCGGGGCCCTCGCCGGACCAGCCGGTCGATCCCGCCGACGACGCCTCCTCCGAACGGCCGCGGCGGCTCCTCGTCGTGGAGGGCCGGCCCAACGGCCTGCTGACCCTCGTCGCGGAGAACGCCGTGGCCGACCTCGCGCGCTACTCGGCCGGGCACCGGGAGGTCGAGGTCGTCACCGCCGTCGGCGCCCAGGAGGCCGCCACCGCGCTGGCCACCGCGCCGTGCCACTGCGTCGTCCTGGAACTCGACCTGCCGGACGGCGCGGCTGCCGCGCTCCTCGCCGACATGGAGGGCGACCCGGCCCTGCACACCGTGCCGGTGCTGGCGCACAACAACCGCGGCGTCACCGGCGAGCGCGCGGACTCCGTCTCCCGGCCGAGCGGACAGCCGCTCGAACTGATAGCCAGCCTCGACGAGTTGCGCGAGCGGATCGCCCTCCACATGAGTGCCGACCGCCCCGGCGGCGCGCTCCCGCCCGGACGCGGCACGGACCGGATGCCCTCCTGGAGCCCCGGCGCCGAGCCAGCGCTGGCCGGCCGCACGGCCCTGGTGGTCGACGACGACGACCGCAACCTCTACGCGATCACCAGCATCCTGGAACTGCACGGCATGCACGTCCTCCAGGCCGAGAACGGGCGCGCCGCGCTGGAGTCGCTCACCGCCCACCCCGGCATCGACGTGATCCTGATGGACGTGATGATGCCGGAGATGGACGGGTACACGGCCACGGCGGCGATCCGCGCCATGCCCGAGCACGAGGGCCTGCCGATCATCGCCGTGACCGCCAAGGCGATGATCGGCGACCGGGAGAAGAGCCTGGCCGCCGGCGCGAGCGACTACATCACCAAGCCGGTCGACGCCGACGAGGTGATCAGCCGGATCACGCACCACCTCACGCGGTGAGGCCCGTCCGGCGGATCGTGCCGGACCGGCCCCGGCCGCCGACCGGAGCAGCAGTCCAGACCCCAGGAGCCACCACCGTGCAGCACCCCGACGAACAGCTCGCGAAGGGCCGCCCCGTGATGGAACCGGCCGTCGACGCCCTCAGGGTCGGGGCCCAGCGCGGTTCGACCGGCCCGGAGGCGCCCGCCGCCCGGGAGCCGGAGCCCGACCGTACGGCCACGGCGGTGGGCCGGCTCGCCGGCACGGTGGATCGCCTGCGCCGGGAGCTGGACCAGGCGCAGGCCGACTCGGCGGGGCGAGCCGTCCTGGAGATGGCGGTCGGCGTGCTGGTGGAGCGCCTGCGCTGCGGCCCCACCGAAGCCGCCCGGCAGTTGGAGGGCCTCGCCGAGCAGGCGGGGGTGACGAAGCTGGCGCTCGCCGCCGACCTGCTCAACCAGGCCGCGGCGGACCAGATCTCGGCGCTCGCCCGCGAGTTCGTGGCCGGCGCCGTGACCCGCTCCGACGAGGCGGCCCGAACGGACGGGGCGGCCGGGACCGGCGGGGCGGTCCGGCCCGCCCGGGCCGGGGTGCGCGCCGGTGCGGCGGCCAGGTGCGCGGATCCCGTCGCGTTGCGGCTGCGCAGCACCGAGGCGGACACGATCGCGGGCGGCGACGCCGCGACGGCGGCCCGCTCCATGCTGGAGCACGCCCTTCGCCCGCTGGGCGTGGCCGCGGTGGCGATCTGGGCCGCCCACCCCGACCTCTCGCTGTCCCTCGCGGGCAGCGCCGGCTTCCAGCCGGAGGAGGCCCGCCGCTGGCGCCACGTCCCGCCCGGCGTCCCGACGCCGGCCCGCCGGGCCCTGGACGAGCGCACGGCCATCGGCTACCACGTGCTCGCCGACGCCTCGGTGCCCTCCATCGGCCAGCACGACGTCCGCGGCGGGCGGCTGGCCGTGCCGGCCGGCGTCGGCGGCCGACTGATCGGCGTCCTGGAGATCTGCTGGCGCGAGGCGTTGCCCGAGCAGTCCCAGCCGCTGCAAAGGCAGTTCGAGGCCCTCGCCGAGGTGGCGGCCGCCACCCTGGAGTCCTGGGAGCCCCGGGAGTTCCCCGCGGCCGACGTGGCCGACGCCCGGTTCGACGAGCTGCGGCAGCTCACGGACGGCCTCTTCGACCCCTGCCTGGTCCTCCGGGTGGTACCGGAGGACGGCGAGGTGCCGCCGCGGTTCGTGGTGCGGCACGTCAACCCGTCCTTCGTGGACTTCGCCGGCCGGTCCACGAGCGCGATCGTGGGCGCCCGGCTGCTGGAGGCGTACCCGCTCGCAGCGGAACCGGGGGGCCTCGCCGAGAAGGTCGAGCACGTCTTCGCCACCGGAGAGCCGTTCCGGACCCCGGACATGCGGCTGGCCGCCCTGGTCGACGGGGTGCCGCTGACCACCCGGGCACAGGTGAGCATCAGCCGGCACGGCCCCCACCTGGTGGTCGTCTGGCGGCTGGACGACGGTACGCCACGGGTCGCCCGGCTGCTCCAGCACGCGCAGCGCCTGGGCCGGATCGGCGGCTTCGAGGAGAACCTGCGCACGCGTCAGATCGTCTGGAACGACAGCCTGTACGAGCTGCACGGGCTGCCCCCCACCGCGCAGCCGATCTCCATCGACCAACTGGCCGAACACGCCCACCCGGACGACCGCCACACCATCGGCCGGTTCCTGCGAACCCTGCTGCACCACCGCCGGCCGGCCTCCACCGCCTTCCGGCTCCAGCGCCCCGACGGCGTCACCCGGCACATCCGGGTCGTGGCGGAGCCGGTGCGCGATCCGCAGAGCCGGCTGCGCCTGGTGCGCGGCGCCTACCAGGACATCTCCGCCCAGCACTGGACGGAGGTCGCACTCGCCGCCACCCGCGACCAGCTGGCCCAGAGCGAGCAGCAGGCCGCCGAACGCAGCCGCCTCGCCCTCCAGCTCCAGCACGCCATCATGCCGCCCGCCCGGGGCCCGCTCGACCTGCACGACCTGCACGTGGCCGTCCGCTACCGCCCGGCCGAGAAGGACCACCTCGTCGGCGGCGACTGGTACGACGCGCTCGCGCTGCCGACCGGCGACGTCCTGCTGTGCGTCGGCGACGTCGCCGGGCACGGCATCGAGGCCGCCACCGGCATGGTCGCCCTGCGCAACGCCCTGCGCGGCCTGGCCGCCACCGGCGCCGGGCCGGGCCAGCTGCTCAGCTGGCTGAACAGCGTCACCCACCACCTGACCGACAACGTCACGGCCACCGCGGTCTGCGGGCTGTACGAGCCGTCGACCCGCCGGCTGCGCTGGGCCCGGGCCGGCCACCCACCGCCGGTGCTGCTGCGCGACGGCCGGGCGAGGACCCTTCCGCAGGTGGGCGGAATCCTGCTGGGCGCCCTGGACCAAGCGGACTACGAGGAGGACGAGTTCGTCCTGGAGACTGGCGACACCCTGGTGATGTACACCGACGGGCTGATCGAACGCCGTGACGAATCCCTCCAGGCGTCGCTGACCAACCTGACGGCGCTCACCGAACGCGCCCACCGCGACGCGGGCGTCAACGCCAACGGCCTCGAAGGGCACCTGGACCACCTGCTGCAGTACAGCAACGCCGACACCGACGACGACACCTGCCTGGTCGGCGTGGCGGTGCGCCGACCGGACAGCTGAGTCCCCACCCGGTGGCCGCTCCCGGACGGGAACGGTCCCGGCGGACCTGACCGGTCGGCAGCGGGCGCAACGTCGAGCCCAGGTCGCATGCCGTCGCCGGATGCGGGCACACGAGGGTTGCACTCCATCTGAGGGGAGGCCCGCATGTCCAGGATCGGCGGAGTGGGATGGGCCCGGCGGCTTCCGCTCGGCGCCGGCGTACGGGCCGGCCGGGCGTGGGCGAGGAGACACCTGGAGACCCTCGGCTGGAACCGGGACGCGCCGGCCGTCGCGGACGCGGTCGTCCTGGCCGTGTCCGAACTGACCACCAACGCGCACGTCCACGCCGGCAGCGACGCGGAACTGGTGCTGACCTGGGACGGACGCTGCCTGCACCTGAGCGTCCACGACCACAGCGGTCGGCTCCCCCAGCCCCGGGCGGCGAGCCCGGAAGCCACCGGGGGGCGCGGCCTGGCGCTGGTCGACGCACTCGCCGACCACTGGTACACCCGTCTGCAGAAGGACGGCAAGACCGTCACCGCCCACTTCCACCCGCCGGGCTCGAAGCCCTGCCCGCCCCCGCGGTGAGCGGCGGCCCGGTGAGCCGGCGGTGGAAGCCGGCGCCCGGGTCCTGGGAATGGCCACGACGCCTGTCGCCCGGCAGGGCCGTAGCGGGCGCGCCGCGGGCCGGGGGAAGAACCCCGGGCCGGGGCTGCCCATTGGCTGCCCACGAATGCCCGGAGGATCCCCGGTCCCCGGGCCGGCACCCGTGACACGCTGTCGGATCCGCTCCGGGCGCCGGGGATCCTCACGGCGGACGGGCGCCGTCGTCCGGCCCGGACGCCGCCCGGAGGCGACGGCCCTTCTGGTGCACGGGACTCGGGTACCCGCGGACCCGCCGGACCGCGGCTTCACGGGGACGCCCGCCGCGCGACCACCGACGCCCCGTGGCCCGGGCCGCATGGTCGCGGGGAGTGGGAGGGGACTGGGCGGGTAGCAGTCGGATCTCCGCCGGCCCCGGCTGCGGCCGGAGCGGGCGGCGCGCGAGGCAGCGGAAAGGCAGGGGGGCGACGTGCTGGGTCAGTCACATGCGATCGGCGGGGCACTGCTCTACGCGGCCACCGCGCCCTTCCTGCCGGAGGCGGTGTCGGGCGCGCAGCCGCGGCCGAGCGAGGTGCTGGTCGGCACCCTGCTCTGCGCCGGGGCCGCGCTGCTGCCGGACCTCGACCACCACGACGCCACGCCCGCGCACCTGCTGGGCCCGCTGTCGAGGGGCCTGTGCCGGCTGGTGGGCCGGCTGTGCGGGGGCCACCGCCACGCGACGCACTCGCTGCTGTTCGTCGCGCTCACCGGGTGGGGCACCTGGATGGGCGTCACCCGCCTCGGTGGCGGCTTCACCCTCGGTCTCACCTTCGTCCTCTTCGCCCTCGCGGCGCGGGCCCTGCACCTCCACCCACCGGGGCACGGGCCGACCGCGTGGATCACCTCCGTCGGTCTGGCCGGCGTCGGGACGGCGACGGTGGCCGCCTGGTTCACCGGCATCTCCTTCTGGCTGCCCTACATCGTCTGCCTGGGCACGCTGAGCCACCTGCTCGGCGACTGCCTGACCCGCCGGGGCGCGCCGCTGCTCTGGCCCTACCGCAGGCGCTTCGAACTCGTGCTGATCCGGCGGACCGGAGGGAAGCTGGAGTCCCGGTTCCTCGTCCCCTTGATGACCGTCGCCACGTTCGCGGCCCTGTGGTTCTCGGCCTTCGCCCCGCGGCTGGCCTCCAGTTGAGCGCCCGAGGAGCGTGACCGGTCTGACGGACACGCCGCGGCACGAACGGGTCACGGCGTGGTCAGCGCGGGTCGCGGGTCGCACGCAGCGACCCCGTGGAGGACCGTCCCGGCGTCCCCGTGGGCGCGACCGCCCGGAGGTCGGGCGGGGCGCCCGTGGGCGATACTGAGCCGCGGGGGAACTCTCGGACAGGGAGGCGCGCGGTGGGCGGGACGGCCGGGTTCGCCGTGGTGGTGTTCGGCGCGTTGGGCGGCGTGGTCGCCTACCTCGCCGGGGTGGTGGGGCTGCGCGAGCTGCGGCGGCTGCGCCGGGTCGGCGTGCCGGCCTCGGCGCTGGTGCGGGCCCGCGCCCCGGGCCCTGAGGACCGCGCGCTGCCGCCGCGCCCGCTGCTGCAGTTCGAGACCGCGGACGGCCGGGTGGTCGAGGTCTTCTCCCCCGTCCCGTCCACCGCCCGCCACCCCCTGCCGGACGGCGGCTACGTGCCGGTCCGCTACGACCCGGCCGACCCCCGGCAGGTGCTGGTGGACGGCCGGGAGCGGGTCGGGCTGGAGTACGGCTTCCTCGCGCTCGGGGTGCTGGTGGTGCTGGGCTCGATCACCCTCGCCGCCACCGCGCTGTGAAGGCGTCCGTGCCGCCGCCGCGCTGTGATGCGCCCGCTCGCCTCCCGCGGTGACACCGGGCGGGCGGCTGCGGCCCCCCGACTGCGGCCCCCCGACTGCCGGCCCTCCGACGGCCGGCCCGCTACCGGTCCCGGCCCGCGCGGAGTCCCGCCGGGGTGAGGCCGGTGTGCAGGCGCATGGTGCGGGTGAGGTGGCTCTGGTCGGCGAAGCCGCACAGCTGCGCGATCGCCGCGATCGGGGTGTCGGTGGTGAGCAGGGCGCGGCGGGCGCGTTCCAGGCGCAGCCGGACCAGGTACTGGTGCGGGGACTGGCCGGTGGAGGCGCGGAAGGCCCGGGTGAAGTGCGAGGGGCTGACGCCCGCGACGGCGGCGAGTTCGGTGAGCGGGAGGCGTCCGTCCAGGTAGCCGTTCATGTGGTCGACGACCCGGTTCAGCCGCTTGGGCGTGAGCCCGCCCTCGCGCTCGGGCAGCTGCGGGCCACGGGTCGCGGCGGTGCGGATCAGGTGGGCGGCGAGCGCCTGCAGCATCGACTGGGCGTAGAGCGGGTCGGCGGGCTGCGGGCCCTCGTACTCGCCGACCAGGCGCTCGACCAGCATGCCGAGGAACGGGTCGGTGAGGTGGTAGCGAGGGGTCAGTTCCAGCGGGCCCGGCAGGTCGCTCTCGGTGGCGAGCTTCTCCAGCCAGGCCGGTTCGAGGGCGACCAGCATCAGCTCGGCGTCCTGTTCCCAGCACGGCCGGGAGGCCCAGCCGGCCGGGTTGACCAGCGCCTGGCCGCGGTGGAAGCGCTCGCGCCGGGGCCGGCCGTCGGCGTGCCAGCTGAGGTCGGCCGAGTTGCCGGTGTGCACGACCACCACGTGCCGGGTCGGGCCGTCGGCGCGCTCGGCGGTGTCGCCGGCCCGCTCCAGGCCGCGCTCGACCACGGCCTCGTCGAGGTCGGTGCCGCTGCCCGAGAGGCGGACCAGGTGGGGCTTGATCGCGGAGCCGCGAGCGGCGGCGGGCCGTACGTCGCGAGCGGAGCCGGAGGGCCGTGCGGGGATTGCCATACTGCCGATTCTGGTCCGTCGGGGTGCCGGACGACGAACGCGCCGAGCCTCGACGCCCGGGACCGGCCGAGGTCGTGAGCGGTTCGTTCCAGGGCCCGTCGGATTGTTCAAGCCCCGGGCGGCCCCCGCGCCGGACAGTGGTCGGGCGAACGTCCCCCTCACCCGGGGGCACTCCCCTCAACCGGCGAGGAGCCGTAGATCATGAGCAGCAACGTTTCCCTGGCGGGCAAGGTCGTCCTGGTCGGCGCCGGTGCCAAGAACCTCGGCGGGCTGATCAGCCGCAACGCGGGCGCGGACGGCGCCAAGGTCGTCGTGCACTACCACGCGGACGGCACCGCGCCGGACGCCGAGGCGACGGTCGCGGCGATCAAGGCGGCCGGCGGCGAGGCGGTGGCCGTCCAGGGCGATCTGACCGAGGTCGCCGACGTGGAGCGCGTCTTCGCCACCGCGCAGGAGACCTTCGGCGGTCTCGACGTCGCGGTGAACACCGCCGGCATGGTGCTGCGCAAGCCGATCGTGGACACCACCGAGGCCGAGTACGACGTGATGCACGCGGTGAACGCCAAGGCCGCGTACTTCTTCATCCGCGAGGCCGGCAAGCGGCTGAACGACGGCGGCAAGGTCATCACCATCGTGACCTCCCTGCTCGCCGCCTTCACCGACGGCTACTCCACCTACGCCGGTGCCAAGGCCCCGGTGGAGCACTACACCCGGGCCGCGGCCAAGGAGTTCGCCGCCCGCGGCATCTCGGTCAACACCATCGCGCCGGGCCCGATGGACACCCCGTTCTTCTACGGTCAGGAGACCCCGGAGCGGGTCGCCTTCCACAAGTCCCAGGCGATGGGCGGCCGGCTGACCGCGATCGAGGACATCGCGCCGATCGTCACCTTCCTCGCCACCGAGGGCGGGTGGATCACCGGCCAGACCCTCTTCGCCAACGGCGGCTACACCACCCGCTGAGCCTCCGGCCGTCGACCGGGCCCGTCGTGCCACCCGGCCGGACGGGCCCGGTCGTCGTCGCCGCCGGGCCCGTCCGCCCGCAGGGCTTCGGCGAGGCGCCGGGCCCTGGTGTCCTCGTCGAGCAGTACCCGGACCAGCGGGCCGGGGGCCGCGCCCGCCAGGTAGGCCTCGACGGAGCGCGGGTCGGCCGGGAGCGGGACCGCACCGGCGGCGACGGCGGCGTGGACCCGCGCGTAGTCGAGGCCGAGCCAGGCGAGCAGCTCCCCGCCGGTGTCGTCGACGTCCGGCCTCGGATGGTGGCGCAGCACCTCGTGGACGGCGAGGACGGCGAGCAGCACGTGCTCGGTGCCGGGCGTCCGGCGGCCGAGTCGCCGGGCCTGCTCGTCCGCCTCCGAGCGGATCCAGTCCGGGGACGCGGACGCGGACGCCGGACCGGCCGCACCGCGCCCGACCACCCGCCGCCAGAGCGGGAGGCGGCGCGCCGGGCGGCCGAGCAGGGCGTCCCGGGTGGGCAGCAGCAGCGGGTCCAGCGCGGACGGCGGCGCTGCGGCCGGCGCTGCGCGCGGACCGTCCAGCTGCTCCCGCACCGCCTGCGGTGCCACGCCCGCCGCGCGCAGCAGTTCGGCGGCGCGGGTGCGGTCGTCGGCCAGCAGGGCGCGCAGGACGTGCTCGGCGGTGAGCCGTTGCCCGCCGCCGCGCCGGACGGCCGCCACCGCGGCGGCGAGCGCGCGGGCGGCGGCGCCGGTCAGCACCAGGTCCGGTGCGCCGGCCGAGCCGAGCACCTCCCGGGCGGGCACCCCGGCACCGGCCTCGTCGTCCGTGCCCCAGGCCGTACCCCCGGCCGCACCACGGCCCGTACCGCGCTCGCCTTCCCGTTCGTGCTCGCGTTCCCGTTCGTGCTCCCGTTCGCGTGCGCGCAGGAGGGCGCGCAGCTCGCTCTCGGTGGCCCCGGCGGCGGCGAGGGCCGCTCCGGCCGGGCCGCCCGACCCCATCACCGCGGCCAGCAGGTGCTCCGTCCCGAGCCGGCCGCCGCCCGGAGTGTCGGGCGTGCGCCAGTCCGCTTCCAGCGTGGTCTCCATCAGGCCCTCCCCGCACGGTGGCTTTTGCTGGCACCATACGCCTGCTTTGCCTTGTCTTTATAGTCCGGCGCTCGCCCAGGGGGCGTCAGGAGCCGGCGGTGGAAGCTTCGGCACCGCGCCGTTGTTGGGCCGGGAGGACCCTCGTCGACGGAAGGGGTGAGCAGCGTGTCCGACACACTCCCCGGGCCCGAACACCCCTCCGACGACGGCACCGCCGAGGCGCTGGACGCCTACTCGCGGATCGTCACCACCGTGGCCGCCGCCGTGACCCCTCGGGTCGCCGCGCTCCAGGTCCCGCGGCGCGGCCGGGGCGGCTGGTTCAGCACCGCGCTCGGTTCGGCGGTGGTCTTCACCGAGGACGGCTTCCTGTTGACCAACGCCCACGTCGTCGGCAACGCCGACGCCGGGACGCTGGCCTTCGCCGACGGCACCACCTCGCCCTTCCACACCATCGGCTCCGACCCGCTCTCCGACCTGGCCGTCCTGCGCGCCGACGGCCCCACCCCCACCCCGGTGCGACTCGGCGAGGCCACCGCCCTGCGGGTCGGGCAACTGGTGGTCGCCGTGGGCAACCCGCTCGGGCTGGCCGGTACGGTCACGGCGGGCGTGGTCAGCGCGCTCGGCCGCTCGCTGCCCGCCCGCTCGGGCAGCGCCGTGCGGGTCATCGACAACGTGATCCAGACCGACGCCGCCCTCAACCCGGGCAACTCCGGCGGCGCGCTCACCACCGCGAACGGCGAGGTCGTCGGCATCACCACGGCGGTGGCCGGCAACGGGCTCGGCCTGGCCGTCCCGATCGACGCCACCAGCCGGCAGATCATCGCCGCCCTGCTCACCGACGGCCGGATCCGCCGCGCCTACCTGGGACTGGCGGGTGTGCCCGCCCCCCTGCCGCCCACCCTGCGCGACCGCACCGGACAGCGGACCGGCCTGCGGATCGTCGAGGTGGTGCCCGGCGCCCCCGCCGACCGCGCCGGCCTCCACGAGGGGGACCTCCTGCTCACCGCCGCCGGCGAACCGATCGGCAGCGCCCAGGCCCTGCAGCGCCTG
The DNA here is from genome assembly GCF_044764985.1 of Kitasatospora sp. NPDC093550. NCBI lineage: Bacteria > Bacillati > Actinomycetota > Actinomycetes > Kitasatosporales > Streptomycetaceae > Kitasatospora > Kitasatospora sp. NPDC093550. The sequence continues at coordinate 72,532 of NZ_JBIWJF010000033.1, read as the reverse complement.
ATGCTCGCCGACGCGATCGGCCGCCCCCTGGCCCTCACCGTCCTGCGCGGCGAGGCCCTGGTCGACGTCATCGCCGTCCCGGCGGAACTCCCCGGGGACGACTAGGCTGCGGCAGCAGACGCTTTCGGGTCAGGGGGTGGAGGTGCCGGAATCCGTGTCCGAGTCCGGGTCGGAGGCCGTGTCCGGATCCGTGTCCGAGTCCAGGCCCGAGACCGGGTCCACAGCCGGGCCCGCAGAGGGGTGGGCGACGGCCACGCCGTCCGAAGTGGCGTGCGCCCGGGCCGAGTCGGCGTCCGGCCCGCCGACTCCGCTGGTGGCGCTCTGGCAGGTGACGGACGGCCTGATGACCGAGGCCGGGGTGACGGTCTACTCCTCCGGGTGCATCGGCGAACGCAACGCCACCTACGAAGTCGCCCGGTACGCACCCGGGTTCGTCCTCGTCGGCGACGACAGCGGCGGCCGCGGCTTCCTGCTGCGCGCCGACGACCCGGCCTCCGCCGTGTTCTCCTCGGACCTGGGCGATCTGGGCCCCGAGGACTTCGAGGTGGAGTCCGCGGACTTCGCGTCCTGGATCGCCGGGCTCGGCCGGTGAGGCGCGCGGAGCGGGTCGCGTCCGAACGTGCGACGACGCTCCGCGCGCCCCGTTCCCTGTCTCCACCGGTTCGCCGTGGGCCCCGGAGTACCGGCCGGAGCCCGCGGTCCTTCGGCGTGGTCCGCCGCCGGCCGTGCTGGGTGGCCGGCGGCGGACGTCCTGGGGGCCCGCCTCAGACCGGGCGGTCGAGGCGCAGCAGTGCCACCCGCACGGTGCGGCGCGGCACGGCCGCGGGCAGGGCGAGGAGCAGGGCGGTGGCGGTGAACACCGCGTAGTGCCGCCCCTCCGGCCAGGGGCCGGACCAGCCGAGTTCGGCGTGCCGGTGCTCGGCGAAGGCGTTGCAGCAGAGCCAGGCGGCCAGGCCGATCACCGGCGAGGCCCGCGGCCGGGAGTAGGCGCCGGCCAGGCCGCACAGCGCCACATACGCGACGAAGGCGAGCCGGCCGGAGTGCAGTTCGCCGAGCCCGCCGAGGCCGAGCGCCAGCGCACCGCCCGCGAGCAGGGTGACGGTGCCGGAGGCGCCGGTCGACAGCAGCTCCCGTACCGGGCGGTAGCGGGTGGTACCCGGGCGGGCCGAGTACATCCGCACCGCGGACTACCCCTTCACCAGGAGGAGTTCGGGTGCCGGGCGGGCCGTCAGGTGCCAGCGGGCGCGGCGGTGGACCGCCTCCAGCTCGTGCAGTTCGGTGAGCAGTGCGGGCACGGGTACGGTCAGCACCGGGCAGCCCGCCTTCCGCGCGCAGTACGCGGACACCGAGCGCCGCAGCCGGCGCCGCAGCGGGCTGCCGCTCTGCCCGAGGACCAGCAGGTCGCCGGGGCGGTCGGCGACCTGGACCAGGGCCGGGCCGGTCTCGCCGCGGATCACCACCGGGCGCAGCGGCACTCCGGGGACGGCGCCGCCGAAGGCCGCGTCGAGGGCGGCGTGCAGGCGCTGTTCGGCGGCGTCCCGGACGGCCGCGAGCAGCGGCGGGCAGGGCGAGCGGCGGTAGCCGAACTCGCCGCCGGGCGGCTCCCAGGCCAGCACCGGCAGCAGCTCCGCGCCGCGCTCCTTCGCCTCGGCCGCCGCTCGGTGCAGCGCCGCCAGACTCCCCAGCGACCCGCTGACCCCGACCACCACCCTGGGTGTCCTGCCGTCCTCGTGGCGCTCGCTGCCGTGCATGGTCCGTCCGTCCTCGTGTCGTGGTGGCCCCGTTGCCTCCACCCAACCCCCGCCGACCCGTCCACCAGCACTCCTTGACGCCTCCCTGACGCTCCGGGCGGCGATCCCAACGCACTCCATACGGCCCTCGCCCGCTCGGATGGCCTGGGAGCCGCGGACGAACACCCGGCGGCCATGAGCAACATGGTGCTATCGTCAGTAGCACCATGTTGCTGAAGCTGGACGTCGGGGACACCCGACCGCTGCACGAGCAGGTCGCGGGGGCGATCAGACGGGCCGTCGCCGAGGGCGAGTGCGCCCCGGGGGACAAGCTGCCACCGGCCCGGGAGCTCTCCCGGGCACTGGGGGTGAACACCAACACCGTGCTGCGCGGGCTGCGCACGCTGCGCGAGGAGGGGGTGCTGGAGTTCCGCCGGGGCCGCGGCATCACGATCGCGGCCGGCGCCGACACCCGCTCCGAACTGGTGGAGCGGGTCAGGCAGTTGGTCGAGGACGCGGCCAGGGCCGGCTACAGCAGGAACGATCTCGTGGACATCATCAGGGGGTTGGCGTGACGGACGACGGCGTGACGGACGACGGCGTGACGGACGACGGCGTGACGGCCGACGGTGTGACGGCCGACGGTGTGACGGAGCACGGCGGAGGGGGCGGGAGGCGCCGGGGTGCGCTGTGGGGTGCGGCGGCCTGGTCGCTGGGCGTGCTGGCGCTGCTGATCGCGCTGCCGCTGGCGGCGCGCCACCGGCTGCCGGATCCGCTGGCCACCCACTGGGGCGGGCGGGACCCGGACGGGTCGATGTCGCTGACCTGGGCGGTGCTGTTCCCGGCGCTGGTCTGGCTGGTCCTGGTGCTGGTCGCCGCGCTGCTGCAGCGGTACGGCGGGGAACGCTCGCCCGGTGTCGGGGCGGCGGCGCTGGCGGCCGGCGGGGTGCTGCTGACGGGGGCGCAGACCTCCATCGTGCACGCCAACCTGGACCGGGCCCGTTGGCAGGACGCCGCACCGATGGGCATCGAGGTGGTCCTGGTCATGCTGGCCACGGCCGCGGCCGGGACACTGACCTGGCTGGCGGGCCGTCGGTCCGGCGGGCGGACCGAGGAACGTCCGACGCCCGGTGCGCCGACCCTGGACGCACCCGAGGGGGAACGTTTCGTCTGGCTCTCGCGGGCCGTGAACCCGGCGCTGCAGCTGCTCGCCGTGGTGTTCGGGCTGGTCGCGGTCGCGGGGATGCTGGCGGCCGGCAGCGGACTGGCCCGCGCGCAGTGGTCGCTGGCGCTGTCCTTCGCCGTCCCGGCACTCGCCACCCTGGCCTGCTCCTCGGTGCAGGTCCGGGTGACCGCCCGCGGCCTGACCGTGGGCTTCGGCCCGTTCGGCCGGCCCGCCCGGCACTGGGCCCCCGGCGACCTGGTCTCGGCCCGCGCGGAGCAGCGCACCCCCGCCCAGGCGGGCGGCTGGGGCTACCGGATCAACCGGCTCGGCACCACGGTGATGCTGCGCCGGGGCGTCTGCCTGGTGGTGCGCACCCGCCGGGGCAGCGACTTCGCCGTCAGCGTCGACGACGCCGAGCGCGGCGCCGCCCTCCTCAACGCGCTGATCGCCCGCACCGCCCGCACCGAAGAGCCCACGGCCTGAACCGGCGGGACCCCACCCGGGCCCACCCGGCGGCCCCGCCCGGCGCCGTCCTAGTCCTGCCAGTAGAACAGCAGGGTGTCGACCGTCAGCGGCCCGCGTTCGCCGAAGTGGTAGACGCACAGGCCGGTGACGGTGGTGCCCGCGGTGGCCTCGTCCACCCAGCGGAGCCCGGCCCGTTCGAGCGCCGGGCGGGCCGGTGAGTCGTCGGCGCCGCCGACGAAGGGGCCGAGGGTGCTGGCGAAGAGCGCGTCCTCGTCCCCGCCGAGCCGGACCAGGTGGTAGCTGCCCTCGCCCGCGCCGTTGTCCTGGTGGGCCGAGACCGGCGGCTCGAAGGCGATCCCGACGGCGCTCAACGCCTCGGTGACGCGGCGGAGTTGGACGTCGACGTCGACGGCCGCCGGCGGCTCGGTGCAGAGCGCCTCGACGCGCCAGCGCGGGTCGGTGCCGGGCTCGCACCACCCGGCGTACTCGTGCACGATCGCGCGGCGCACGTCCTCGGGCAGACCGGGGACCTCCACCCGGGGGCGGCCGAGGCGCTCGTACCACGCCCGGGCCTCCGCGTCGTCGCCGGTGAGGCGGTGCAGGGCGCAGACGGCCCACAGGGCCGCCTCCTCCGGCGGGTTCGAGCCGAGCAGGGTGCGCAGCAGGTCCGGGTCGGTGACCAGGGTGTGGGCCTGGTGGGCGACCAGGCGGTCCGGGTCGGCGAGGGAATCGGCGAGGGAGTCAGCGAGGAAGCCGCCGAGGGAGCCGGCGGAGGGATCGGCGAGGGAGCGGGCCGGCCCGTGGCGGGTGGCGTCCGGTCCGGCGCGGTGGCGCAACCGGTCGCGGGCCAGCCGGTCCTCGGGGCGGGCCGCGCCGAGGTCGGCCAGGACGGTGGCGAGGCCGTGGCGGTCGGCCAGCGCGTCCAGTCCGGCCTCGCCGAGCTCGCGCAGGTGCCGCCAGGGGTTCGCGGCGAGGTCCGCGAGCCCGGCCGTCGCCGTGCGGTCGCCGAGGACGCCGCGGGCCTTCAGGAAGGCCTGGCGCAGCCCGTACGGCCCGTCCTGCCCGCGGTCCGGGTGGCGCAGCCAGGACAGGAGTCCGGCGCGGTCGCCGAGCGGGGCGAGCAGGTCGAGCAGGGCGACGCGGAGTTCGGCGGTCTCCTCGCCGTCCCGGACCACGGCGAGCAGCCCGGGGACGCGCTCCTCGGGCACCCGGCCGGTCAGGGCCTCGGCGCAGGCGCGGCGGCGGAACCAGTGGTGCTCCGGATCGGCGGCGTAGCGGGCGAGTTCGTCGGCGTCGCGGGCGCGCAGGGCGGCCGGGTCGTGCGGCCGCTCGAACGGGATCAGGGCATCGATGCTGGTCACCGAGGAATGCTAGGGCGTCCCGGGGACGTAAACCACTCAATCCAGTGGTGCTTCGAACGTGGTTACGGGTACACCAGTTGATGGCCGCTCAGGTGCGGCGACACCCGTCGACGCCGCCCCCGTTCCGTCCTCGCGGCCCGAGAAGTCCGTGGGCGCGAGCGCGCCCGCATCCCAGCAAGGAGGCGTCCGTGGCTCACGACTCACGCGCGCAGAACTCCCCGGACGCCCGGCGGGGCGTCCAGGACGGACGGACGGTCATGTTCCTGCGCTTCGGCGTGGGGCTGATCGGCATCCTGCTGCCACCGGCCCTGCCGTTCGGCAACTGGCTGGCCGCCGAGGTGATGGGGCGCAGCACGGACGGCTACTGGCCGGGCTCGATGAGCGCCGCGTACTACTCCGACACCCGGAACGTCTTCGTGGGCGCCCTGTGCGCGCTCGGGGTGTTCCTGATCTGCTACCGCTTCGACCGCCGGGACGACCGGTGGAGCACCCTGGCCGGGCTCTTCGCGGTCGGGGTGGCGTTGTGCCCGACGTCGCCGCAGGGGGCGACGGACGTCCAGCGCACCGTCGGCTGGTTCCACCTGGCCTTCGCCGCCCTGCTGTTCGTCATGCTGGCGCTGTTCTGCCTCTACTCCTTCCGCAATCCGCGCTCCACGCAGCCGGCCCGGGTGAGCGCGGCCTACCTGGTGGCGGGGGTGCTGATCCTGGTGGCCCTGCTGCTCTCCGTGCTGGCCGGGGCCACGGGCGTCGGGGACGACTGGTCGGTGCAGCCGCTGTACCTGTGCGAGTGGCTGGCGACGTGGTCCTTCGGTGCGGCCTGGATCGGCGCCGCGCTCGAACTCGCCGCGCACCGGCGGCACGGCGTCGGCCAGGGCGTCGATCAGGGCGTGGATCAGGGCGTCGTCCAGGACCTCGTGCCCCGGCAGCCGGACGCCGCGGAGGTGGACGCCAGGGAACGGGAGGCTCAGGCCTGAGAGTTCGTCATCTCGTCGTACCGGCGACCGCTACGATGCGCACCAAGGACCGCCGCCGAGGCGGCCGGTGACGGATCCCCCCTGGGAGGGCGAGAGCAATGGCGCACGAGGTCCGGGCGGAGCGCGGCCCGCAGGAGGACTTGCCCTCGGTGGACCTGCGGATGGACGTCCCGCACTCCGCCCGGGTCTACGACTACCTCATCGGCGGCAAGACCAACTTCGCGGCGGACCGGGTCGCCGCGCACGCCTCGGTGAAGGCCTGGCCGGCCCTGCCGATCTCGATGCGCACCACCCGCGACTTCATGCAGCGCTCGGTGCGCCACCTCACCGAGCGGTACGGCGTGCGGCAGTTCCTGGACATCGGCACCGGCATCCCCACCTCGCCGAACGTGCACGAGATCGCCCAGGCGATCGCGCCCGAGGCCCGGGTCGCGTACGTGGACAACGACCCGATCGTACTGACCCACGCGCGGGCGCTGATGTCCAGCACGCCCGAGGGCCGCACCTGTTACGTGGACGCCGACTTCCGCGACCCGGAGTCGATCATCGGCGACCCCCGGCTGCGCGAGGTGCTCGACCTCGCGCAGCCGGTGGCGCTGTCGCTGATCGCCATCGTCCACTTCGTGCTGGACGAGGACGACCCGCAGGGCATCGTGCGCCGCTTCATGGACGCCCTGGCGCCCGGTAGCTTCCTCGCCCTGACGGTGTTCACCGGCGACACCGACCCGGTGGGCGTGGGCGGCGTCGGCCGGGAGTACAACGCGCGCGGAATCCCGCTGCAGATCCGCGACAAGGCCGAGACGGAGGCCTTCTTCGACGGCTACGAGCTGCTCGACCCGGGCGTGGCGCTGGTCCACCACTGGCACCCGGACGCCGACGCCGTGCCCGTCCGCGACCGGGACATCGCGATGTACGCGGGCGTCGCGGTCAAGCGCTGAGCGATCGCGGCCGTGGTGATCCACCGCCGCGACCACTGACGGGACCGGCGCCGCGAGCACCGCCCGCGACGCACCGGACGGCGACCGGACCGGTGCGGTCAGCGCGGTCAGAACGCGGCGATGCTCCCCGGTGCCCGCTCCGCCCGGCTGAGCGCCCGCAGCACGTCCGTCTGGCCGTGCCGCCGGACGGCCAGACGGGCGAGCAGGCCGATCACCGAGTCGGCGGTCTCCGGCGGGAGCCCGGGCGTCGGGAGGCCCACACTGACCGCCAGGTCGTCGCCGTGCACGGCCAGCTCCATGGTCCGGGTCGCCAGCAGGTCGTCCAGGGCGAGCGACCACGGGCCCCAGAACGGCAGTCGGGCCGGCCGGGTGCCGTCCGCCGTCGCCAGCGCGGTGGTGAGGCCGGCGAGCGCGCCCGCGACCCGGCGGTGCAGCGCCGCCGGTCCGTCGGCGGCGAACGCCTCGCTGCCCTGCCGGATCCGCACGTTGATCTCCGCGTCGAGCGCCGCGCCGACCCACGCCACCCGGGCGTAGTGGTCCAGCAGGCCGACCGTCTCCTCGGCGGGCGCCGCGGCCGCCAAGGCCTCCTCCACGCAGAGCACTTGATAGGCCAGGTGCCCGGCCAGCCCGCCGACGCTCCACTGCGCCAGCGCACTCGGCGCCCGCCAGGCCCGCGCCACCTCGGGGCGGCGCAGCAGCTGTTCGGCCGTACCGGCCGCGGCCAGGAAGTCCGCTCGGGCATCCGTCACGACCCGCCTCCTACCGCATCGGGCCGGTCCGGAAACCGCCCCGCCGCCGTGTCCGCCACCGCCACCAGCAGCGCCATCAGCACCAGGCCCGCCGCGACCGCCACGCCCAGCTGGAAGGCCCGCGCCCAGTCCGGGTGGCCGCCGCGGGCGTGGGCGAAGAACACCGATCCGACGACGGCGATGCCCACCGCCGAACCGACCCGCTGCGCGGTCTGCAGCACCCCGCCCGCGCTGCCCGCCCGGGCGACCGGTACCTGCTGCAGGGTCAGCGTCTGGTTCGGGGCGATCACCAGCCCGCTGCCCACCCCGGCGACCAGTAGCGGCAGCGCCGTCGTCCAGCCCACCCGGGGCCCGGACCACAGCTGCACCGCGAGCGCCGCGGCCAGCAGCCCGCCCAGCACCAGCAGCAGCCCGGCCGCCACCAGCCGCCGCCCGAGCCGGCTCACCAGCCGCCCGCCCACCGCCGCGGCCACGCCCGAGCCGACCGCGAACGGGGTGATCGCCAGGCCCGCCGTCAGCGCCGAGTAGTGCAGCCCGGCCTGCAGGTACAGCGTGAAGATGAAGAAGATCGCGGTGAACCCGGCGAAGTACACCAGCGACAGAAGCACCCCCGCCGCGTACGGGCGGACCGCGAACAGCGCCATGCTCACCAGCGGTTCGTGCCGCCGCCCGTAGTGCACCTCCCAGCCGACGAACGCGGCGAGCAGCACCGCAGCGACCGGCAGCAGCAGCCAGCGGGCCGCGCTGTGCCACTGCTGTTCCTGGACGAAGGGCAGCAGCAGCGCGACCGTGCCGGTGCCGAGCAGCACCACGCCGACCGGGTCGAAGTCGCGGTGCCCGGCCCGTTCGGCGGCGGGCGGAGGCGGCGGGAGCAGCCGGCGGGCGATCGGCAGGGCGGCGACGCCGATCGGCAGGTTGACCAGGAACACCCAGCGCCAGCCGTCCTGCGGCCCGAACACGTGGATCAGCAGCCCGCCGAGCAGCGGTCCCACGGCGGTGGACAGCCCGATGGTGGCGCCGAGCGCGCCGAAGGCCCGGCCGCGGTCGGCGCCCTGGAACAGGGTCTGGATGAAGCCGGAGACCTGCGGCACCAGCACGCCGCCCGCCGCCCCCTGGAACAGCCGGGCCAGCACCAGCCACTCCTGGTTCTGCGCCGCGCCGGCCAGCGCGCTGGCCGCGGTGAACAGGGCCAGCCCGGTCAGGAACACGGCCCGGCGGCTGCGCGCGTCGCCGAGCCGCCCGGCCGGGACCAGCACCAGGCCGAAGGCCAGCGCGTAGCCGCTGAGCACCCACTGCAGGCCGCTCTCCGACATGTGCAGTCCGGCCCGGACGGTCGGCAGGGCGACGTTGACGATGCTGACGTCCAGCAGGGTCATGAACCCGGCGACCAGGCAGACCGCGAGCGCCCGCCAGCGCCGCGCGGCGGCCCGCCGCCCGACGCAGGTGGCGCCGGGGGGATCGGGGTGCGCGGTGCGGCACGGGGGTCGGGTGGTCATCGGGGCCTCTTCCCGGTCTCCGGGGCGGCGTGGTGCGGGGCGGCGTGGTGCGGGGCGGCGTGGTGCGGGGTGGCCGGGTCGGGGGCGGCGTGGTGCGGACGGCCCGGTCCGGGGTGGCCTGGTCCGGGGTGGCGTCCTGCGGTCCGGCCGGTCGGCGGCCGGCTCTCGCTCGGCCCATCGTCGCCGTTCGGCCCATCGTCGCCCCGCGCACCGGGCACCGCCACCCGGGCCGAATCGAACCGCCGCTCCACCCGGACGGCCGAACCGGATCGCGGTCGGCGCCCCGACCCCAGAGGCTGACGGCATGACCGTCGCCACCGAGAACCCACCGTCCGCCCCGCCGGTGCTGGACGTCCGGCAGCGGAACGTCGTCTTCGGCACGATCGTGCTCGGCATGCTGCTGGCCGCCCTCGACCAGACCATCGTCGGCACCGCGCTGCCCACCATCGTCGCCGACCTCGGCGGGGCCGCGCACATGTCCTGGGTGGTCACCTCCTACCTGCTGGCCGAGACCGTGGCCACCGTGCTGGCCGGCAAGTTCGGCGACCTGTACGGGCGCAAGCTGCTGTTCCAGGTCTCGGCGATCGTCTTCGTCGGCGGCTCCTTCCTGTGCGGGCTCTCGACCGACATGACGCTGCTGATCGCCTGGCGGGCGGTGCAGGGCCTCGGCGCGGGCGGTCTGATGGTCACCGCCATGGCGCTCATCGCGGACGTCATCCCGCTGCGCGAACGCGGCAAGTACCAGGGCGCGATCGGCGCGGTGTTCGGCGTGGCCACGGTGATCGGGCCGCTGCTGGGCGGGCTGTTCACCGACCACCTGTCCTGGCGCTGGGCGTTCTACGTCAACGTGCCGATCGCGGTCGTCGTGGTGATCGCCGCCGCCCGGACCATCCCCTCGGTGCGCTCGGCGACCCGGCCGGTGATCGACTACCTGGGCATCGGCCTGGTCACGGTCGGCGCCGGCGCCCTGATCCTGGCGACCAGCTGGGGCGGCAACCAGTACGCCTGGAACTCCGGGGTGATCATCGGCCTGTTCGTCGGCGGCGCGGCCGCGCTCGCGCTGTTCTGCTGGGCCGAGACCCGCGCGGTCGAACCCATGCTGCCGATGCGGCTGTTCCGCAACCCGGTGTTCACGGTCTGCTCCGTGCTCAGCTTCATCGTCGGCTTCGCGATGCTCGGCGCCCTGACCTTCCTGCCCACCTTCCTGCAGTACGTGGACGGCGACTCGGCGACGGTCTCCGGCGTCCGGATGCTGCCGATGGTGATCGGCCTGCTGATCGCCTCGATCGCCAGCGGCAACGTGGTCAGCAAGACCGGGAAGTACCGGCTGTTCCCGATCGCCGGCACCGCGGTGATGGCCCTCGGCCTCTACCTGCTCTCCCGCCTCGAACCCGGCACCGGCACCGCGCTCGCCTCGCTCTACATGTTCGTGCTCGGCGTCGGCATCGGGCTGAGCATGCAGGTGCTCACCATCGCCGTCCAGAACACCGTCGACTACGCGGACCTCGGCACCGCCACCTCCGGGGTGACCTTCTTCCGCACCATCGGCAGCTCCTTCGGCACCGCCGTGTTCGGCACCATCTACGCCAACAGCCTCACGACCGAACTCGGCGAGGGCGTCGCCACCGCCGCCCGGCTCACCGGCGCCGACCCGGCCGTGCTCGCCCGCGCCGCCGAGAGCCCCCAGGGCCTGCACGGCCTGCCCGCCGCCCAGGCCGCGCCGATCGTCCAGGCCTACTCCGACGCCCTGCACACCGTGTACCTGTGGACGATCCCGGTGGCCGCGGTCGGCTTCGTGGTCGCGCTCTTCCTCAAGGAGGTGCCGCTGCGCGACACCGTCCGGGCCGGCTCCACCGACATGGGCGAGGGCTTCGCGCAGCCGACCACCGCCGACTCCGACCCGCACCTGGAGTACGCGGTCTGCCGGATCGTGCGCGGCGTGGACCTCTCCACCGTCCGCACGATCGTCTCCGACGCCGACACCCGGGTGGACCTGGCCGGCGCCTGGGCCCTCATGGAGGTCGCCCAGCACGCCAAGACCATCGGCCACGCCGACCTCGACCTCATCGCCGCCCGCAAACGGGTGCCGCCCGAGGTCCTGGAACCGGTCTTCGACCGGATGGCCACCGAGGGCTACCTCGTCCGCGACGGCGACCGCCTCGTCCACACCGAAGCCGGCACCCGCGAGGTCCGGGCCCTCGCCCGCGCCTGGTCCGACTGGCTCAACGCCCGCCTCGACGCCGACGCCGGCCGCCCCCGAAGCCCGCAGCTGCGCACCGCCGCCGACGCCATCGCCTGGCGGCTGCTCACCGAGGACCTCGCCAACGGCCTCCCGGCCAGCGCCCGTTCGACGGAGGGCGCCCGGGTGTAGACGGCCTCCGCCGCGCGCTAGAGACGGGTGGTGTCGAGGTCGAGGTCGAAGGGCTCCGGCAGGTGGACGGGAGTACCGAAGGCGTGCGGACCGCTCTCCCGGGCGTACCCGAGGCGCGTCGGCTGGCTGTACAGGGTGCAGCTGCGGTCCTGCCGGTCGACGAGCAGGTAGAGCGGCGCGCCGTACTGCCCGTAGCGGCGCCGCTTGACGACCCGGTCCGTTTCGGCGTTCGACGGGGAGCTGACCTCGACGATGAGGAGGGTCTGGTCCGGCAGCAGCGCACCCTCGGTCTTCTCCGCGAGTTCGGCGGGCACCACCGCGAGATCGGGGATGTACCAGTTCTGGCTGCCGGGCAGGTCGAGGTTGCCGGATCCCGAGACGAGATCGAGCTCTTCCATGCGGGGGGTGATCTGACGACGGACGACCTCCGCGGCAGACTCGTGCGCCCACGACGGCGACATGGGGGTGATGACTCCCTCGATGATCTCGCTGCGGTCACCCGCGATGTGCCGGATCGCGTACTTCAGTGCCCGCTCGGGGTCACTGACGGTGCTGTAGTCGCCGGGTGTATGGGGGGCCGTACTCACAACGTGTCTCCTTCCCAGGTGGCATTCTCCCCCGGGCCACCCGACCGCGCGGCCACGCCAGACCGAGCTGACGGATCCCGACCGTTCGAAGGCATCACGTGACCGGCCCTCCCGGCTTTCCGTTCGCCATCGGATCGATCGGATTCGCGGAGTCGTCGGGGCGGTCGCGGCGGCGCCCGAGGTGCTGCGCCCTCGGTGTCAGCCGGTCAGCCAGGGGGCTTCGGGGACCTTGGCGGTGGTGTCGTGGGCGGAGAAGTCCGCCGTGGTCGGGGTGCCGAGGCCGGGCATCCGCATCGTCACCCGGCGCAGGGTGCCGTCGCCGTCGACCCAGTACGTCAGCGGGGACTTCCCGCCGTCGGGGGCGGCGCCCTGGGCGCGCGGGCCGGCGAAGCGGTCGTGGCTCCGGCCGTCGATCCGGTCCCGGCCCAGCCAGCGGGCGCCGGACTGGGCGAGCAGCAGCGGGTTGTCGGGGCGGTCCGCGCCGAGCTGGACGACCAGGCTGAGCCCGGCGTCCAGCGGGTCCGCGGTGTAGGAGCGCGGCGACCAGCCCTGGCGCGGCACGTGCTCGGCCTGCTGCCACGCCGGGCCGTCGACGCCGGCGGGCTCGGGGGCCAGGCCGAGGCCGCCGGTGTCCCAGACGACCAGCCCGTGGTCCAGCGGGCCGCTCGCGCCGGTGGTCCGGTAGCGGCCCACGCCCCGGTGGGTGCGGTAGTCCACGACGCCCTCGACCCGGATGCCGACGCCCCCGCCCTCGGCGGCGGTGAGCGTCACCGGCACCGGGCTGGCCTGGTACAGGTTCAGGCGCGACAGGGCCAGCCGGGCGGCCTCGTCGGTGGTCACCGGGCGTTCGCCGGCCTCGTCCGAGACCGTCCGGTAGACGACCAGGCCGCCCGCCGCGGCGCCGCACACCGCGATCGCGACCAGGGTCCGGAGCCAGGGGATCCGACGCGGCCTGCGCGGGGCGGACTCGGTCTTCCGGGCCATGCGGGTGCCTTCTCTCATCGGTCGGTCGTCGGTCGTCGGTCCTGGGCCGGTCGGTCGCCGGTCCGCTGCCGGTCACAGCAGTCGGGCGGGTCCGGGGACCATCGGTCCGCGGACCCGCCCGATCCGGACACGGGCTCACCGGTGTGGACGGGCTTCCCGTGCCGGGTTGCTACCCGTGCCGCGCGGTCCTGCGCCGGCGGGCCAGCAGCACCATGCCCGCGCCGAGGGCGATCAGCGTCGCCGCGCCGGCCATGGCCAGCGGCATCCCGCTGCCCGCGCCGGTGTCGGGCAGGTGCCCGGGTGCCGGGCCCGCCGGGCCCGGGGGTGCCGGGGGTGCCGGGGGTGCCGGGGGTACCGGGACCGGCGTCGACGTGGTCGGCGGCGGTGTCGGCGTCCCGGTCGGCGTCGGGGTGGGCGTCGGCGTCGGGGTGGGGGTCGGGATCAGCTTGTTGACCGCCGTCACCGAGACCCCGTCGTCGAGGTTGCCGGGGTTCAGCACCAGCGGCCCGAACACCGTGACCTCCGGAGCCGAGTAGCCCTCCGGCGGGCTCAGCTCCTGCCAGTAGTAGGTGCCCACCACGCCCTTGCCCTCGCAGAGCCCGTCGGCCCCGGTCGTGCAGGGCTCGCCCACCTTGGTGTCGGGCTTGTCGCCGGTCGGCTGCAGCCCGTCGGTGCCGTTCGTCTCGTGCCACAGCTGGAACTTGGCGCCCGCCAGCGGCTTGCCGTCCTGGTCGTGCTTGACCAGGCGCAGCGCGCCCTCCTGTTGGCGGAAGCCGAAGTCGTAGGTGTGGTCGTTCTGGCCCGGTCCGCCGGTGGTCAGCGCGCGTTCCGGGTACCTGCCACCGGGCGGGACGACGCCCTTGGAGTCGATGAAGTGGTTGTCACCGACGTCGTGTTCGGTCGCCACCCAGTGGAACAGCGGGCCGTCCTTGGCGTAGTCGGCCGGGTTGTCCAGCTTGATGGTGTACCTGGTCCTCGGCTTGAGGCCGCCCGCGACGTTGCCGTCGTCGAAGTAGTACTCGCCGCGCGCCGTCGTCTTCGTCGTGCCGACCGGCTTCCCCGACTCGTCGTACAGGTGGACGGTGACGCCGGGCACCGGGCGCTGGCCCGGCAGTTGGAGTCCGCTGCGCTCCGGGTCGTACCAGACCCGGTTGCCGATCTGCAGCGGCGCCTGGTCGCACAGCACCTCGAGGTCGCCCATCGCGGCGCCCTTGCCGAACGGCGGGAGCGGTCCGACGGGGTTGAGGCGCAGGCCGCCGTCGGCCTTGCCGTCGCGCTTGTCGAAGCCGGCGCCGTAGCCGAAGGCCATGCCGTTGGTGTCGTAGCCCGAGGTCGCGATGGAGTCCTCGACCTTCGAGAACGCCATTCCGGCGTTCAGCGCGTTGTTGTGGCCGATGCGGTTGTTGTCGAAGAACCGGGTGCCCCGGGTGGCGGCCCCGCAGCCCTTGTTGGTGTCCAGCACGTAGGTGCCGTTCACCGGGCAGGCCTTGTCGAGGTCACCGCCGGGAAGGACGTTGGCCATGGTGCCGGCGGTCGGTCCGGCCGCCGACTGGTCGCCGAAGCGGTCCCGGAAGGCGATCAGCATCGAGCCGTCGGTCTCGAAGGCGATCTCGGCGAGGGCCGGCTCGGGGTTGGCCATGTAGCCGGTGCAGGTCTGCCCGTTCTGGGTGGCCGGGAAGGTGTCCTGCCACGGGAACCAGCCGGTGCCGGGGCACGGCCCGCCGACCGTGGAGCCGCGCGGGTAGTCGAGCGGCTGGTCCAGCACCGCCGCCTTGAAGGCGCCGGTGGCCGGGTCGAAGGGCAGCACCACGGCCCGCAGGTCCGAGGCCTTGCCGGTGGACTCGCCCGAGCAGACGCCGCCGAGGTAGCCGGTGCCGTCCTGCAGGCCGAGGCCGTACGGCCGCCAGTCCCCGGCGGCCGGGCAGCCCGGGTCGGGGATCGGGTACGCGGCCTCGGGCTCGGCCGCCGTCGGGCCGGTGGCGTCGTAGCGGTAGAGCTTGCGGTCGTGCAGGTTGACGACGAAGAGGTCCTTGCCGTCATCGGTGATCTTGATGCCGCCGAGGCTCTCCTTGCCCACCGCGGCGAGGAAGGCGTCGTCGTTGCCCGGGCCGTGCGGGGTGGTGCCGGCGTCCGGGACGGTGGTGAACAGCGTGGTCTTCTTCTGCGCCACGTCGGTCACGTAGATCCCGCCGGGGCCGCCTGGGCCGTAGGCGGTGGTCCGCTTGGCCTGGGCCGAGGAGAACAGCCGCCGGTCCGCCCTGTTCCAGGCGATGCCGTAGAGGTTGCCGGTCTGGTCGGCCGTGGCCAGGTCGGTCACGGTCGCGTCGGTGCCGGCCACGCCCCGGGCGCTGTACGGGAAGGAGACCAGGGTGTGCGCCGATCCGCCCTCCCTGGGCGCGGGTTGGCAGGTCGACACCAGCGGCGCGTTCTTCTGGCAGTAGTCACCGGGGCTCCACAGGCCCGTGGTGAACTCCGCCTTCTTGCCGCCGGAGAGGTCGACGAACTCCTCGTTGCTGCTGAGCTGGTTGGGCGCGCCGGTGAGTCCCTGGCGCGAGGCGAAGGCCGGGAACAGCACCCCCGGCTTCGGATTCACCACCTGCACACGGTACTTGCCGCCGGTCGCCTTGCTCGCGGCCGGCGCCAGGGTCACCGTGCCGTCGGCCGCGGTGGTGCCCTCGATGCCGACGCCCGCGTCGTCCGTGAGCGTCACCTTCACGCCCGCCATCCCGGGCTCCAGCGCGGGCGTCCACACGCCGGTGGCGTCCACGGCCCGGATCACCCGGACCGTCACCGTGCCGTCGCCGGTCTGCGGGAACGCCGAGGGGGCCGCGGCCAACGAGCAGGCGCCGATCGCGACGGCGAGCGCCACCGCGCCGCCTGCGGTGCGGCGGCCGAGCCCATCCGGTCGCCGCCGGTCCGGGCCGCGCGCGGCACCGGCTTTTCGTTCACTTGTCGTCGTCATCCCTGCTCTCATCGTCAGGTTGGGCACTGAACAGCGGAGCCTGCCGCCCGAGCTCGTGAGGAAGTCCGCGAGTGGCGGAAAGCCGCCATTATTAACGGGAGCTTAAAGCGACTTCAGACAAGTTCGCAGGAAAACAAGGAACCTTGACGGTGCATCAGACGTTGCGAAGCCGTCGAACCGTCCGGCCGCCGCGCCCGGCATACCACGGCTGAGCAGGGCTGACGGGCCGTCCGGTGATCGTCAGCGGACGCGGGAAATCCGCATGCACCTGTCGACTCTCGAACACAGGTCCTGGCCGGAACTTCACACCCCGCACACCAACCCACCAACCCCGCCTCCGCCTTCCGCCCCACCCCGCCCGCACCACCCGACCGCCGCGGCGACCGCGAGGGCGGGGCGGGGCGGGGCGGGCGAGGGCCGACCGGCCGCCGTACGGGAAGCCCGAGCACCGCGCCGTGCGCGTGTCGGCGGCGCCGCGACGAGCGTTCCGGTCGTCCACCACGGACCAGCCACCGCCCGCCCGGCGCCGGGGCCGCCGGTCAGCCCGCGAGGGGCGGGTTGAGGCGGGCGAAGGCCTCCTGGCGGCGGTAGGGGAAGTACGGGTAGGGCGCCGTGCGGGTGCTGGCGGTGTCGAGGCGGGCGATCTGGTCGTCGGTCAGGGACCAGCCGACGGCGCCGAGGTTCTGGCGCAGCTGGTCCTCGTTGCGGGCGCCGATGATGACGGAGGAGACGGTCGGGCGGCGCAGCAGCCAGTTGATGGCCACCTGGGGGACGGTGCGGCCGGTCTCGGCGGCGATCCCGTCCAGGGCGTCGACCACGCGGTGGAGCAGCTCGCCCTCGACCGGCGGGCCGTAGTCGGCGGTGGCGTGGAGGCGGCTGTCGGACGGGAGGGGCCGGCCGCGCCGGATCCGGCCGGTGAGGCGGCCCCAGCCGAGCGGGCTCCAGACCAGGGCGCCGACGCCCTCCTCCGCCGCCAGCGGCATCAGTTCCCACTCGTAGTCGCGGCCGACGAGGGAGTAGTAGACCTGGTGGGCGGCGTAGCGGGGGCGGCCGTGGCGGTCGGCGAGGGCGAGGGACTTCATCAGCTGCCAGCCGGAGAAGTTGGAGACGCCGGTGTAGCGGATCTTGCCGGCCCGGACCAGGTCCTCCAGGGTGGCGAGCACCTCCTCGATCGGGGTGCCCGCGTCGTAGGCGTGGAGCTGGAAGAGGTCGAGGTAGTCGGTGTCGAGGCGGCGGAGCGAGTCGTCGACGGCCCGGGTGAGGCGGGCGCGGGAGGTACCGGCGTCCTGCGGGCCGTCGCCGGTGGGCAGGCCGGCCTTGGTGGAGACGAGGACCTGGTCGCGGCGGCCGCGGATCGCCTGGCCGAGCACCTCTTCGGAGGCGCCGTCGGAGTAGACGTCGGCGGTGTCGAAGAGGGTGACTCCGGCGTCGATGGCGATGTCGAGCAGGCGGCGGGCCTCCTGGACGTCGGTGGTGCCCCAGGCGCCGAACAGCGGGCCGCGCCCGCCGAAGGTGCCGGTGCCGAGACTGAGCGCGGGGACCTTGAGTCCGGACGCGCCGAGGCGGCGGTATTCCATGTCGGTGCCGGCGATGCCCATGTGCTGTTCTCCCCTCGAAGCCCCTAATGGGACTCCCGTTCCGTTAGGATGCCTCGAAGCTAGCAGACTCCTCCCGCCTAATGGAACAGGAATCCCGTTAATGGCCGTCCGGTCCGCCGACCCCGCTGATCCCGCCGATCCCGCCGAGGCGTCCACGCCCGGCACCGTCCGCCCCGGCGGCCGGACCGCCCGGGTCCGCGCCGCCGTCCTGCGGGCCGCCGAGGACGCCCTGGTCGAGCACGGCTTCAGCGGGCTCGACCTCGGCGACATCGCCCAGCGCGCCGAGGTGGGCCGCACCACCGTCTACCGCCGCTGGGGCAGCACCAGCGCCCTGGTCGCCGACCTGCTCGCGGACATGGCGGAGCAGTCCCTGCCCCGCACCCGCAGCGGTTCGCTGGCCGAGGACCTGCGGGCCAACGCCCGACTCGTTCAGCGCACCCTGGCCGACCCCCGGCAGGGCGCGCTGTTCCGCGCGGTCATCGTCGCGGCGAACTGCGACGCGGACGCGGCGGAGGCGCTGCGGCACTTCTACCGGCGCCGGGTCGAGGAGTGGGCGCCGTGCGTCACCGAGGCGGTGGAGCGCGGCGAACTCCCGGCGGACACGGACGCCCCGGAGGTCGTCCGGGCCGTCTCGGCGCCGCTGTACTACCGGATGCTGACCACCGCCGAGCCGCTGGACGAGGACGCCGCCGACCGCGCCGCGGCCGCCGCCGAGGCCGCCGCCCGCGCCGGTGCGTTCCGGCGCACGGACGGCTGAGGAGGACGGCCGGGCGGGACGGCAGCCGCCGGGAACGCGAACGGCCGCACCACGCAAGCGCGTTGTGCGGCCGTCGACGACGACTGAACGACTGAACGGATGGGGGACGGGTGGCTGGACGGACCAGGGGTCAGTCCTCGTCCGGCTCCTCGTACTCGTCCCGCAGGTTCTCCACCAGACTGCACCAGAGGTCCGTCTGGTCGGAGCCCTGACCCAACCGGTCCACCAGCGCCTCGAACTCGTCCAGCGCGGCCGTCGCGTCGCCCCCGCAGATCCGGTCCTCGAAGCGGGTGAGCAGGGCCAGCACGCCGATCAGCTCGGGCAGCGAGTCGGCCGCCCAGCCGCCGTAACCACGGCCGTGGTCCCAGCCGTCCGCGTTGTAGATCCGGACGCTGCCGGTGTCGGCGGACACCATCAGGTGCCACTGGTCGAACGTTCCGACGCAGTATCCCCAGTTGCTCGGCGGGGTCTCGTCGTCGGGCCTGCGCTCGCCGAACAGGTCGTCCAGGTCCGCCTCCCACATCCCGCGCTCGGGCAGGTCCGTGGCGTCGTAACCGATGAAGTCGAGCC
Organism: Kitasatospora sp. NPDC093550; assembly: GCF_044764985.1. Classification (NCBI taxonomy): domain Bacteria; kingdom Bacillati; phylum Actinomycetota; class Actinomycetes; order Kitasatosporales; family Streptomycetaceae; genus Kitasatospora; species Kitasatospora sp. NPDC093550. The sequence continues at coordinate 53,825 of NZ_JBIWJF010000033.1, read as the reverse complement.
CGACGGCCGGTACGCCGACCTCGCTCAGGAACGCCCGGGTCTCGCGCGACGTCAGCTGCTCGGGCAGCGATTCGGGCCGCCACAGCGTGCCGGGGCCGAAGCAGGACTCCAGCCAGGCCGCCGTGGGCGTGCGGGCGGCGGCGAGCAGTTCGGCTTCGGCCTCGGTCGTGGACACGGGCGTGGGCGTGGTCATCGGTACATCTCCCCCGGTCAGAGCGGTGTGCTGACGCCATTCAAACGCACCGCACCGACGGCGAGGGCCGCCGGGGTTGCCCCGACGGCCCCTCCGCAGCAGCGCCCTGACGGCTCGACGGTCTAGAAGATGCCGTCGTCCTCGTAGTAGTTGTTGACGACCACCTCGGGCCCGTCGTCGTCGAACGCCTCGTTGAGCAGTGCGCCGCCGACCAGGCCCGCCGCGCCCGCGCCGATCAGGGCGCCGGTGCCGAAGCGCCGGCCGCCGCCCTGGGCCTGCTGACCGGGCCCCTGCGGGTAGCCCTGCTGGACCGGCTGCGGGTAGCCCTGCTGCGGGGTGTAGAAGGGCGGGACGGTGGTCTGCACCCGCTGCGCGCAGGCCGCGCAGGTCTCGATCTGGCGCGGCACGCCCCACTGCGGCGACCACAGCACCGCCGTCGTGCCGGCGCCGTGCGAGGGGTCGAAGAAACACGTCACGGGGTTACTCCCTGCTGCTGGCTGGATCTGCGGTACGGCGGGCGCGGTGGCGGGCACCACGGGTGCGGCCGCCACGGGCGGCGCGGGCGGCGTCGACGACAGGGCGGGCTTCACGGCGGCCGGAGCCGGAGCCGACGCCGGCGGGGCGGCCGGAGCGGGTTGCAGGACGTCCACGCCGAAGTCCGCCGCGATGCCCGCGAGCCCCGCCGCGTACCCCTGCCCGACGGCCCGGAACTTCCAGTCGGCGCCGTGCCGGTAGAGCTCGCCGAACACCATCGCCGTCTCGCTGCCGGCCTCGGGCGCGACGTCGTAGCGGGCCACCTCGGCCCCGCCGTCCGGGTCGGTGATCCGGACGTACGCGCCGCGGACCTGCCCGAAGGTCTGGCGCCGCTGCGCCGCGTCGTAGATCGCCACCGCGAAGACGATCTTCTCCACGTCGGCGGAGACCTCCGCGAGCCGGACCTCGATCTGCTCGCGGTCGGCACCGCCGCCGGAGCCGCCCTGGTGGCGGACCGAGCCGTCCGGGCTCCGCAGGTTGTTGAAGAAGACGAAGTTCTGGTCCGAGCCGACCTTGCCGTCCGCCCCGCACAGCAGTGCGCTGGCGTCCAGGTCGTACCCGGCCGCGGCCGTCCAGCCGAGACCGACCCGGATCACCCCCAGCCCGGGGGCCTGCTTGCCCAGGGAGACGTTGCCGCCCTTCGTCAGGGCCACACTCATGGGACTTCCTCCACGACCGTACGAGTACCGCTGTTCGACCACGACAACGCTGTAGAGCTCGCGCCGGTTCCCGCCCCGGCCGTGAAGATCGCGTCAGGGCGGGACCGCTCGCGCACCACTGCCCGACCGGCCCGGAGTCAGAACCGGACGGGCAGTTCCAGCAGGCCGCGGGCCCGCAGGGTGGGGCGGTGGCGCAGCCGCTCGACGGGCACGTCGAGGGCCAGGGCGGGGAAGCGGCGCAGCAGGGCGGTCAGCGCGACGGCGGTCTCCATCCGGGCCAGCGGCGCGCCGAGGCAGTAGTGGATGCCGTGGCCGAGGGCGAGGTGGCCGCTCTCGCGGCGGCGCAGGTCGAGCCGGTCGGGGTCGGTGAACTGCTCGGGGTCGCGGTTGGCGGAACCGAGGGCGAGCAGCACGGTCTCCCCGGCCGGGACGGTGACGCCGCCGATGGTGACGTCCTCGCGCGGGAAGCGGCGGATGGCCAGCGGGGCGGGTCCGTCGAAGCGGGCGAACTCCTCGACGGCGTCCTCGATCAGCTCCGGTTCGGCGCGCAGCGCGGCCAGCTGCTCGGGGTGGGTGAGCAGGGCGAGGACGGCGTTGGCGATGAGGTGGACGGTGTTCTCGTAGCCGGCGAAGAGGATGAGGAAGGCCAGCGAGGTCAGCTCGTCCTCGCTGAGCCGGTCGCCGCCCTCGCCCTCCTGGTCGTCCCGGGCGGCGATCAGGTCCGAGAGCAGGTCGTCGCCGGGTTCGGCGCGCTTGCGCTCGATCAGGCCGCCGAAGAAGCCGAGCATCGCCTTCACGGCGGCCCGGGTGGCTTCCGGCCGCTCGGGGTCGGGGGTGATGAGGCTGTCGGTCCAGGCGCGGAAGTCGTGCCGGTCGTCCTCGGGGACGCCGAGCAGGTCGCAGATGACGGTGATCGGCAGCGGTCCGGCGTACGCGGCGAGCAGGTCGGCGCGGCCCGAAGGGGCCATGGCGTCGAGGAGTTGCTCGGCGAGCTTCTCGATCGGGGCGCGCAGGGCGGCGATCCGGCGCGGGGTGAAGGCCCGGGAGACCAGACGGCGGATCCGGGTGTGGTCCGGCGGGTCCATGTTGAGCAGGTTGGCGTCCAGCGCGGGCGGCAGGGCGAAACCGCGGTAGTTGCCGGGCGCGGCGTGCGCCTTGTCGAGGGCGAGCCGCGGGTCGGCGAGGGCCTGGCGCACGTCCGGGTAGCGGGTCACCAGCCAGAACGGCAGGCCGTCCGGGCCGACGACCCGGTGGACGGGCGCGGCGGCGCGCAGCCGGGTGTAGCCGCCGTACGGGTCGGCGATCAGGGCTTTCAGGGTGGGGTCGGGCGCTGTCACCCGGCCAGCCTACGGGGCGGTTCGGCAGCGGGCCGACGGCACTCTGGCGGGGCGTCAGCCCCGGACCTATTGTCAGGTGACATGACATTACTGCGCCGTACCGCCGGACTGGCCGCCGCCCTCACCGGAACACTCGCCGCGCTGCTGGCCCCGACCGCCGCCCAGGCCGCCCCGAGCGGCTGCCCCGCCGCCAGCACGGCGGCGCCCGACGCCGGACCGAGCCCGGCGGTGGCGCTCGACGCCGAGCAGGCCCGGCTGCAGGACGACCGCACCGCGGCCTTCACCGAGCGCTCCGGCCTGCGCGACCTGCTGCACGGCTTCCCCGCCGCGCTGTGCTCCGCCCGCACCGCCCACCGCGCCGAGCGGGTGGTGGACGCCTGGGGCCGGGCGCTCTGGCGGGCCGGCGTGGACCGCGCCCAGGGCCGGCGGCCCGGCGGCGAACTGCCCGCCCTCGACGACCGCCCGCTGTACTGGACCAGGCTCGCCATGACCGTCCAACTGGACCGCTGGCAGCCTCGGTTCGCCGTCGACCACGCCGGGCTGCGGGCCCGCTTCGAGGACGCCTCCCGCGGTCTGGGCGACGGCTTCAGCACGGCGCCGGGCCTCCGGCGGATCTTCGTCAGCGGCTTCGACCCGTTCGGCCTGGACGGCGAACCGCGCCGTGCCAACCCCTCCGGCGCGGCCGTCCTGCAGCTGGACGGGCAGCGGATCACCCTCGCCGACGGCAGCACCGCCGAAGTCCGGGCCGTCGTCCTGCCGGTCCGGTACGGCGACTTCGACCGGGGGATCGTGGAGCGCGCCTTCGGCCCGCACCTGCGGCCGGGCCCGCAGGCCGCCGACCTGATCACCAGCATCAGCCAGGGCTACCCCGGCATCTTCACCCTGGAGGCCTGGGCGGGACGCGCCCGCTCCGCCGACCCGTACCCCGACAACGTCGAGGCGCTCTCCGGCGGGACCACCGAGCACCCGGTCGACGCCCCCGGCCTGGCCGACGGCCCCCAGTTCATCCGCACCAGCCTGCCCACCGACGCCATGACGGCCGTCCAGCAGCCCTACCCGGTGCTGCTCAACACGCCCGTCACCGAGATCCCGGCGGGCGCCACCGACCCGGTGGTCCGCCCCGACGGCCCGACCCCCGGCTCCCGCGCGGTCGCCGGCGGGGGCGGCGGCTACCTCTCCAACGAGGTCGCGTACCGCTCCAACCGCCTGCGCCTCGACCTCGCCCCGGGCCTGCCCGGCGGCCACCTGCACACCCCGGTGCTCACCGGCCTGCCCACCGACCAGGGCCTGCTCACCGCGCCGGAGTTCGAGCGGAACGAGGCCGCCATCGCCGACCAGGTCCGCGCCGTCCTGAGCAGCGCCCGGCTCTGACCCCGCTCGGCCAGGGGGCGGGTCGGCCGGCGGCGCGCCCCCACCCCGCTCCGCTACGCGGGGGCGGCGAAGCGCGTCCCCACCGCCCGGGCGCGGGAGGCGGCGATCTCGACGTGGGCGGCCTCGCGGTCGGCCCAGTGCGAGCCCTCCACCGACTTCCCGCGCTCCAGGTCCTTGTAGACCCGGAAGAAGTGGGTGATCTCCAGCAGGTCGAACTCGGGCAGGTCGCCGATGTCCTGCAGGACCGCGTAGCGCGGGTCCCGGGCCGGGACGCAGAGCACCTTCTGGTCGGGGCCGCGCTCGTCGCGCATCACCCACATGCCCACCGCACGGCAGGTCAGCACACAACCGGGGACGGCCGGTTCACCGCCGAGGACCAGCGCGTCCAGCGGCTCGCCGTCCCCGCCGAGGGTGCCCTCCACGTAGCCGTAGTCCGTGGGGTAGCGGGTGGCCGTGAACAGGGTGCGGTCGAGGCGGATCCGGCCCGCCACGAAGTCCATCACGTACTTGTTCCGCGACCCCTGCGGGATCTCGATCATCACCTCGAACTCCACCGCGGTCTCCTCCTCGGCTCCTGGGCGCCCCCGGACTCCCGGAGGAATTGTCGGCCGTTCGGACGCCCTCCGAAACCGACTCCGCCGTTCAGCGGAGTCCTTTATCATCCGGGCCATGGGAAGCTGGCGGGTCACTGTCATGGACCGCGAACGCAGGAACGGCGGACGGCCGCAGGGCCGTCCGGAGGGGCCGCTGGCCCGGCGGGACGGGCTGGAGGTGCACGCCCGGGACGGCGAGCTGAGCTGTGTGGACGCCGGCGGCCGGATCCGCTGGCGGCAGCCCTGCCCGGCCCGCCCGAACGCCGCGCACCTCTCCTCCGGCCGGGTCCTGGTCACCACCGACTCCTTCGAGTACACCGCCTGGGGCCACCTCGGCCCGGCCCTCCTGCTGGACCTCGACGACGGCTCCCTGATCGCCGAACTGCGCGGACGGCGCGGAGCCGCCCTCGGCGGCGGGCGCTTCGTCCTCGGTCTGGAGGGCTACGACACCTTCGACACCTGGGCGTACGACCGCGACGGCACCCTGGTCGACTCCTGGCGCAGCTACGGCCACTACGTGGTCGGCAGCGGCATCCGCGTGGTCGAGACGGACCGCCGCGACCCGACCGAGAGCCGGGTGGTGCGGCTGCTGTCCGGCGGCCGGATCGAACGCGGCCCGCTGCTCACCGACCCGCAGGCCCCCGCGCCGGTGGTGCTGTCCGACGGCACCCTGCTGATCCTCGACGCGGGCGTCCTGCGCGCCGTCGGCCGCGACCTGGACGACACCGTCCTCGCCGAACTGCACCCGCTGCCCGCCGACCAGCAGCACCGCTTCACCGGCTCGCTCCACCGCACCGCCGCCGACCGCCTCGACGTGACCCTCGTCGAACGCCACCCCACCCGGATGGGCGACTACACCACCCACGCCTGGCAGCTCACCCTGCACCCGCCCCACTGAGCCGACCGCTCCCGAGCCGGCCGCCCCGCCCCGTGCCGAGCCGAGCCGAGCCGTCCCGAGCCGTCCCCCGTCCCGAGCCGTACCCCGTCCCAGGCCGTACCGGGCGGGCGCCCGGCCACCCCAGATCTCGATTGAGCAGCGGAACTGACGGGGCGACAGTACTTCGCCCACGATTCCCCTACGGTGACGCCTGCGACAACCGTCACCTGCAAGAGGGGGCACTCCATGTCCCGGAGCCGGAAACTCCACCGCCTCAATTCGCCCGACGCCGACGAACGCCGCGCCCAGCGCGTGCTGTTCCGCCACCTCCGCGACGACACCAACGCCAACCGCGGCCGGATGGCCAGGCGGGTGCGCGAACTGCAGATCCTGGTGGCGATGGACCCGGTCGAGTTCGAGCAGCTCGTCGCCCGGCTGATGGCGGCGATGGGCATGAAGGTCGAGCTCACCGCCCGCTCCCGGGACGGCGGCGTGGACGTCCGGGGGATCGACACCGACCCGTTCCGCGGCGGGAACGTCATCGTGCAGGTGAAGCGCTACCGGGACACGGTGCCGCCCTCGGCGGTGCGGGACCTCTACGGAACGCTGCGGGCCGACCAGGCCGCCACCAAGGCCGTACTCGTCACGACCAGCAAGTTCGGCCCGAGCTCGCACCAGTTCGTCACCGGTAAGGCGGTGACTCTGATCAACGGTGCCGAGCTGGTCGGCCTCCTCAAGCACCACGGCTTCCACGAGGTGTTCGCGGCCGCCCAGGCGGACGCCTCCGCCGAGGCGGCCGGCCTGGACGAGCTGCCCGCGATCGAGGTCGCGGCCGAGCCCGCCCGGCTGCTCCTGCACTGGACCGGGGAGGACGAGTACGACATCGCCGCCCTGGTCTGCCGAGGGAACGTCGCCGTCTCCGACGACCACCTGGTGTTCTACAACAACGCCTCCACGCCGGACGGTTCGGTGCGGCTCGTGACCGGATACGAGGACGCGAACGCCTGTCTGATGGTCGACTTCGACGCGCTGCCCGCCGACGTCGACCGGCTGGTCGTCATCGCCGCCGCCGACACCGAGAACCACCCGGACGCCACCATGGCCGGCTTCGCCGGACCCGCGCTGATCCTGGAGGCCGGCGCCGGCCAGGACGCCGCCGCGATGCACCTGGCCGACGGAGCGGAGACCAACACCGCGATGCGGCTCGGCCGCTTCGACCGCGACGCCGCCGGGGACTGGGAGTTCACCCCGGCCCTGGCCGGCTACCCGGGCGGTCTGCGCCAGGCCGTCGTCGCGTACGGCCTGGAGGTCGACGAGGCGTGACGGCGTGACGGCGTGACGGCGTGACGGCGGGGGGGGTTCCGCGGCCGGGTACCCCCCCGTCATCAGCCTTCGGCGGACGCCTTCCAGCGCCCCTCCTCCGGACGGGCCTCGCCGTCCGTCCCGGGCCAGGGCGGCATGGTGACGGCGGTGATCCGCAGCGGCCCGTCGGAGTCCTCGTCCGCCCGGAACTGGAAGGCGGTGCCGAGCGGGATCGACGCGGCGGTGCCGGGCACGAGCCGTACGGTCTCCTCCCGCGCGCCCTGGCGCCGCCAGAGCTCGCCGCTGCCCGCGGTGACGTGCCACAGCTCCTGCACGGTGGCGTGCGAGACGGCGTGGCTGACCTGCCCGGGGGCGAGTGCGAACACGGCGAGGCTCCCGCTCCCCTCCAGGACCAGCAGGGGGTGGACCGCCGCCCCGTCGGGGGCGGTCACCACCGGGGCGTGCCCGAGGTCCGCGGTGTGGAAGGGCTGCTGCCCCGATCGATCGCTCATCCGACGACCTGGCCTCTCTCGTGTGACCGCGTTGCACCGAGTGCACCGAGTGACACCGGTTGCACCGGGCACCAGGTCCCGTCCCCCACCGCCGATGGGACCACGGCCACCCGGTCGGCCGCCAGAGCGCCCGACCCCGCTGCTACCCGGACACGGCCCCGAGCCGCCCCCGGCCCTCCCCGAACTCGCGCACCGCCTCGGTCACGATCGCCTCCAGCCGGGCGTGGTGGGCGCCGCGCCAGTAGGCCTGGCCGCAGTCGGTGCACTGGGCGAAGGCGTCGTAGGAGCGCTCGGTGCCGTCGTGCAGCTGCTCGCGCACCGAGGTCTTGGTGACCGTGCGCAGCGTGCCGTTGCAGGTGGTGCAGCGGCTCCAGGGGGTGAGCGGCGGGGCGAAGCGGGAGAGCACGTCGCGCAGTTGCTCGGCGGGGCGGTGGCTGTAGACGTAGGCGCCGGCCCACAGTTCGCGGCGGCGCAGCAGGCCGCGGTCGCGGGAGAGCATGACGCGCTGTTCGGCGGCGGAGCGGGCGGCCAGTGCGGCGTCGCCGATGTCGGGGTTCTCGTACGCGGCGTCGACGCCGAGCAGGCGCAGCCGTCGGGCGAGGGTGCCGAGGTGGACGTCCAGCAGGAAGCGCGGCGGCGCGGGCGTCGGCTGCGGCCTGGTCACGGCCTCGACGGTGATGTGCTCGCCGTCGGCCGGCACGTGCGCGTCGGGGACGGGTCGGCCGTCCACCCGCAGGGTGCCGACCTCGGTGAGCGGGACGCCCAGGGACTCGACGACGTGGCCGAGCGTGGAGGTGCCGTCGGTGTGCAGCGCGGTGCGGCCCGCCCGCCGGGGCGAGGAGACGAAGAGGTGCAGCTCAGGGGCGAAGTCGAGCCAGATCTGGGGTCTGTCCACGCGGCCAGCATGCCAGCGGGCGGTGGGCGCTGGCCAGCGGTTTCCGGCACCGCCCGCGACGGTCCCGGGTGGCCGCCCGCGACATCCCCCGGTGGCCGCCCGCGACGTCCCCCCGCGGCCGCCCGCCGGCCCGTGCGGGCGCCGCTACGCCCCCTCCGCCCCGGCGCCCGCCGCCACCGCCGGCGCGGACGGTGCCGCCACCCGGTCGCGGTTCCCGGCCGCCCACCGGGCGACCGGCCCCATCGCGTACCCCGCCACCAGGAACACCCCGCCCAGGACCAGCCAGCCCGCCAGCCCGCCGTCCAGCAGCAGGGTGGTGAGCAGCAGCGGCCCGAGGGTGCGGGCGACGGCGACGCCGGTGCCGAAGAAGCCCTGGTACTGGCCGATCCGGTCCGGCGGGGCGAGGTCGAAGCCGATCTGCCAGGAGCCCGCCGACTGCCGCATCTCGCCGACCACCTGCAGCACGGACGCCGCGACCAGCAGCGCGCCGACCGCCCACACCGGGACGTCGAGCGCGGACAGTCCGAAGACCGCGCAGCAGGCGAGCAGCAGCAGCCCGGCCGAGCGCACCGCCCGCGCCGCCGAGTCCAGTCCGGTGACGTCGCGCGCGGCCCGGACCTGGAAGGCCAGCACGGCCACGGTGTTGAGCACGAACAGCGCCGAGCCGAGCCAGCCGATCCCGGGGGCGCGCTGGGCGATCCAGAGCGGGATGATCAGGCTGAGCAGCGGCATCCGCAGCAGCAGGACGGCGTTGACCAGGGTGACGGCGGCGTACCGCCGGTCGCGCAGCACGGCCAGCCGCGGCCCGGTGCCCGATTCCTCGGCGGCGGGCGCGACTTCGGGCAGCCGGCGCAGGACGAGGGCGCCGGTCAGCAGGCCGAGCGCGGTGAGGACGAAGGCGGCCAGGTACGCGCCCCGGGTGCCGACGCTCAGCGCGATGCCGCCGACGGCGGCGCCGACCGCCAGCCCGCCGTTGAGGGTCGACTGCAGGTGGGCGAGCAGGCCGGTGCGCTCGCCCGGCGGCACCAGCCCGGCGACGAGCGCCTGCCGGGCCGCGGTGAGCCCGGACTGCGCGGTGGCGTAGAGGCAGACCGCGAGCAGGAACGGCGGGTAGGCGCGGATCACCAGGAAGGCGGCGACCACGGCCGCGGCCGCGAGTCCGAGCGCCACGGCGGTGCGGCGCGGGCCGCGCCGGTCGGCGAGGTGGCCGAGCGGGACGCCCGCGACGGAGCCGAGCGCCCAGGCGACGGCGAGGCCGATGCCGAGGGCGGTGGGTGACATTCCGACGACCCGGGTGAAGTAGAGCGCGGAGCAGGTGTAGTACGCGCCGTCGCCCACCGCGCTCGCCAACTGGGCTGCGGCCAGGGTCCGCTGGGGCCCGGCGGGTGGCAGGAGGTGGCCCCACCGGGCGGCTCGGTCGGTCGGCACGTCTCTCCTCCACTGGGTCACGGACCGTCACCGTCCGTCCTGCGAGCCGCCGTCCGCCCACGGACGGGCGACAGCGGAAACGCACGGACGGGCGGCGCGCGGGCCGGAGTTCACCACCGTCGTCGACGGTTCGCCACCCACCCTAGGCGGGAACTGGCCCAGCCGACAGGTCCAGTGATCAAGGAATTCCTTGGGCCAGTTCGACCCTCCGCCGCACCGCCGACCGAGCACTGAACCCCCGTACGACAGCGGCAGGTTGGGCCCTGCGGACCCGTCGAGGGCGCCCCGACCGGGCCTCACCCGCACCGCCGAAGCGCCGTCCGTACCCGTTCCGACTCCCCGGCAGCCGAACCGTGCACAGGGCCGATCGGCCGGTTCGGGGACCAACTTTGGCCGTATTGACCGGCCAGTAACGCACTCCTATGCTCAACGGCGTTCGCGATCCGGCACCGGGGCCGGGGCCGTCGTCGCCCACCCGATCCGGCGCCGTTCCGGCTCGAAGGATGCCTCCCATCAGTACCTCCCTCGCCCCCTCGGACCCCACCGACCAGCCGGGCGGGGCGTCCGGATCCGCAGCCGAACCGGCCGGCCGCACCGACGCCCTCCGCCCCCCGGACGCGGAGTCGGCGGGGCCGGCCGGCCGCCGACGCTTCCTCACCTACCTGCTGGCCGCGCCGACCCTCACCGTCGCCGCAGGCCTCGGCCTCGACGCCGCCGCGCCCGCCACCGCGCAGGCCGCCGTCCGCGCCGCCGAAGCCCGGGCCGCCGTCCGCGCCGCCGAGACCCGCGCCGCCGACGCGCCCCCGCAACTGCTCGGCCTGCCCGGCATCCCGGACGTCCTCGACCTCGGCGACGCGATGATCCTCGCCGGACTGCCGACTTCTCACCTGCTGGTCATCGAGATCACCCCCGCCGGACGGGTCGCGCTGTACCTGCCCCGGCTGGAGGTCGGCCAGGGCCTGACCACCGCGATCGCCATGCTGGTCGCCGAGGAGCTCGACGCCAGGCTCACCGACGTGGACGTGCCGCTCTCCGACGGCCGGCCCGAGCTGCTCTTCAACCAACTGACCGGCGGGTCCAACTCCGTCCGCTCGCTGTACGACCCGGTGCGCGCCGCGGCCGCCGCCGCCCGGGCCCGGCTGGTGACCGCCGCCGCCAACCGGTGGAACGTTCCGGCGGGTTCGCTGCGCACCGCCGACTCCGCCGTGCTCGCCCCCGACGGCCGCCGGGCCGGCTACGGCGAACTCGCCGCCGAGGCCGCCGCCGTGGCCCTGCCCGCCGTTCCCGGCACCCCCAAGCCCGTCGACCGGCAGCGCCTGGTGGGCACCCCGACCGGCCGGATCGACGCCCGCGACATCGTCACCGGCCGCGCCCGGTACGCCGGCGACCTGCGGATCCCCGGCGCCGTGCCCACCGTGGTCGCCCGCCCCACCACCGTCAACGGCACCCTCAAGTCCCTGGACGCCTCCGCCGCCCGCGCCATGCCCGGCGTGCTCGGCGTGGTGCAGATCCCCACCGGCGTCGCCGTCCTGGCCGAGACCTTCGACCAGGCGCTCAAGGCCCGCGACGCGCTGCGCACCACCTGGAACCCGGGCCCGGTCGCCGGGCTGTCCGACGCCGACGTCCGCAGCCGGCTGCGCGCCGCCCACCTGCCGTTCCTCATCCCGCCGCTGCTGACCCCGTACCTGGACGGGGAGTTCGACTTCGCCTTCGTCAACCACGCCCCGATGGAAGTGCTCACCGCCGTCGCCGACGTCCGCCCCAACCGGGCCGAGCTGTGGTTCGCGGCGCAGAGCCCGATCATCGCCCAGCAGACCATCGCCGCCGAACTCGGCCTGCCGCAGAACGCCGTCACCGTCCACGTGGTGCGCGGCGGCGGCTCCTTCGGCCGCCGGCTGTTCTTCGACGCCGCCCTGGAGGCCGCCCGGATCTCCCAAGCGGCCGGGCGCCCGGTCACACTGATGTGGACCCGCAACGACGACATGCGCCACGGCCGGATGCGCCCCGCCAGCCACCACCGGATCCGGGCCACCTACGGCCTCGGCCAGGTGCTCACCTGGGAGCACCGCGCCGCCACCGTCAAGACCGACCTCGGACACGGCCTGGGCGAGGCGCTCACCGCCGCCGGGTTCAACCTCTCCCTGGCCGGGCTCAGCCTGGCCCAGGCGTTCTTCCTGCTCACCGAGAAGAACCCGTACGACGTCGGCGTCCCCACCCAACTGCTCGCCGAGCTGCCGCTGGACGTGCACACCGGCAGCTGGCGCTCGGTGTACTCCGGCACCGTCCGGGTGGCCGACGAGATCATGATGGACGAACTGGCCCGCCGGATGGGCCAGGACGAGGTCGCCTTCCGCCGCGCCCGGCTGCGCAGCGCCGCCGGCCGGGCCGTGCTGGACACCGTCGCCGCCAAGGGGAACTGGGGCCGCCCGATGCCCCCCGGCCAGGCCCAGGGCATCGGCTACCACGACGAGCACGGCAGCATGGCCGCCTACCTGGTCGAACTGGACGCCACCGACCCGGCCGCCCCCCGGGTCACCAAGGCCGTGATCGCCGCCGACGTCGGCCGGGCCGTCAACCCCAAGGGCCTGGAGGCCCAGTTGACCGGCGCGCTGGTCGACGGCATCTCGGTGATCCTGCAGGCCGGCAACCACCTCGACAACGGCGCCTTCCGGGAGGGCAGTTACGGCGACTTCCACTTCGCCCGGCAGCGACACACCCCGCCGGCGGTCGAGGTCCACCTGATGCCGCCGAGCGGATCACCGGGCGGCGCCGGTGAGTTGGGCGTCCCGGCCGCCTCCGCCGCGGTCGCCAACGCCTACGCCCGGGCGACCGGCACCAGCCCGCGCTCCTTCCCGATCAACTTCTGACCGCCCGGCTTCCGACCCCTCCCACTCCTCCACCCGAACCGACTTCGAGGATCCCGACGCCCCATGCCCACCCACACCTTCGTCCTCAACGGGCAGCCCGTCACCGTCGAGGCCCCGGACGACATGCCGCTGCTCTGGGTGCTGCGCGACAAGCTCGGCGTCACCGGCCCCAAGTACGGCTGCGGGGTGGGCGTCTGCCGCGCCTGCACCAGCCACCTCGACGGCGAGGAGTTCCAGCCCTGCACCCGCTCCGTCAAGGACTGCGCGGGCCGCACCGTCACCACCATCGAGGGCCTCGCCGACGGCGAGACCCTGCACCCCGTCCAGGAGGCCTGGCTCGCCTGCGACGTCGCCCAGTGCGGCTTCTGCCAGCCGGGCCAGATCATGACGGCGGTCGCCCTGCTGCGCCACACCCCGAACCCGACCGACGCCGACATCGACCGGATCCAGAACGTCTGCCGCTGCGGCACCTACCCCCGCATCCGCGAGGCGATCAAGCAGGCGGCCGCCCGGACGGCCACCCGGCCGTGACCCGGGTGTGCCCCGCCCGGAGCGGCGGGGCACCCACGCTCAGCGCGCCGACCGGGCGCTCACCTGCACTCGCCGGTGTTGCCGTTCTGCCACACGTTGTGGAAGTACCAGTAGCTGTCGGCGTAGGCGCCGTAGACGTAGGCCTGGCCCCACCAGACGCCGCCGTTGCCCGGCGCGACGCCCTGCACCCGGTACCAGACGTTGCCCTGGTTGTTGATGTCCTCGCCCCTGGTCCAGCAGTCGATGCCGATCTCGTCGTGGGAGCCCGACACGGACCACAGCACGATGCCCGTGGCCCTGGTCCCGCTGTTCGGGTTCGCGTACACCCCCACGCCGTGGCCGCTCGGGTGGTAGCTGATGTCGTACCAGGCCCAGGCGGACGCGTCGCCCGCCGAGAGGCCGACCGCGCCGGCCGCCAGCGCCACCGTGGCCGCGGCGGCCGCCCCGCGCCGCCCGATCCTGCCGAGGATGCCCTTGCCCATCTCGATGCCTCCTGTCCGGTCGAACCCTTGCCGTGCCGTCCCGTCGATCCCGACGGCGGACACAGCTGACCGGACGGACGCCCGTGTTCGATACGGCCTGACGGAAACGGACAACAGCTGACAACGTTCGCCGTCGGCGCCGAACACCGTTCCCCCACTGCCACCCGCGACTATGCTCCGTACGCGACAACGGCCGCCACCGGCGGTTCTGACACTGTCTGAGAACGGGGAGCGTCGGCGTCATGGCGGACCGGGAAGCGCACGACGAACGGGCCGAACGACCGCGCGCCGAAGAGGACTTCGCCGCCGCGCTGCGCACGCTCCGGCTGGACGCCGGCCAACCCTCGTTCCGCGCCATGGCGAAGGCCGTCGGCTGCATCTCGCACACCACGCTCTTCGAGGCGGCCACCGGCTCACGGCTGCCCTCCTGGCCCACCACCAGGGCCTTCGTCCGGGCCTGCGGCGGGGACGAGGAGGAGTGGCACCGCCGGTGGACGACCGCCGCCGGGGGCGGGGAGCCGTCCAGCGCACCGACGGTGGCTCAGCCTCCGCCCGCTCCCCCTCCGCAGCCGGCTCCCCCGGGGCCGGTCACCCAGACGCCGACGGCCCGGCGCATCGCCCTGCCGCGCCGCCCGGGCCTCCCCCGGCTCTGGACCCACGCGTTCAGCCTGGCCCTCGGCCTGGTGCTCGGCGTGTCGGGCACCCTCGCCCTGGTCTCCGGCCGCGCGCCCGCCACAGCGCCGGACGCCACCGGCTGCGCGAGCGCGAACGGCGCGGCACCGAACCCCGCGGCACCGTCGGCGGGCGGGCAGTCCGCCGGCGACCTCTCGGGGCTCTCCTGGGTGGCCCACACCGCCTTCGACGAACAGGCCTTCTCCAGCACCGAGTTCGCCCTCCCGGTGCGGGCGCCGATGCCCCCGGGGGACACCCTGGTCGTGTCGATCACGCTCACCGGCGGCTGCCCCGGCCCGGTCACGGTCACCGACAGCCGCAACGACCGCTTCCAGCTCGTCGGGGACGTGACCGCCTCGCCGCACCACCGGGTGCTCGTCCTCGCCGCCTTCGACGCCTCGGCCCTGACCACCGCCGACTCGATCCACGCGAGCTACCCCAGGGCGAGCACGTACCGAGTCTCCGTGGACGAGTTCCGCGCCACCTCCGCCGCCTATTCCGCCTCCACCGCCTCCACCACCTCCACCGCCGACGCCACGGCCCGGGCCACCGACCGGCCGACCGACGCGGCCTTCGGGACCGGATCCCCGGCGGCCGTGCCGCGATAGGCGGCACGACGGCCCACGGCCGACCGCGGTCCACGGCCGGCGACCGGCTACGCGACGACCGGCGCCTGCGGGTCGCGGCCGAAGAACGCGGCGAGCCGGTCGTACGGCGGCGCGTCCGCGGGCGCGGCGACGGCGGGTCCGAAGGCGTGGTGGTCCTCCTCGGCGCCGCGGTACTCGGGCTTGAGCGCGCCCTCCGCCCAGGCGAGGGCGGCGAGCGCGACCTCGTGGTCCAGGCCATCGGTGGACTGGCCGGTGGCGCGGGCCAAGTCCCATCCGTGGACGGCGAATTCGGCGATCTGCTGGTCCACCGGGAAGCGGGCCGGCAGGGTGCCGACGCCGGGCACCTCCAGCGTCCCGCCGAGGTCCCCGGCCGCGCGCCAGGCGTCGACCAGTTCCTCGGCCCCGGCCTCGAAGGCGTGCAGCCAGTCCTCCTCGACCCGCTCGAAGGGCTGCGACCAGTCCGGCTGTCCGCCCCGCGCCCGTACGGTGAACTGCCGCAGGTCGTACAGCAGATGGCTGACCAGGTCGCCGACGTCCCAGGAGCGGCAGGGGGTCGGGTGGCCGGCCAGTTCGACGCCGGTGCCGTCGATCAGCCCGGCGGTCTGCGCGAGGGCGCGGGCGAGCAGTCCGATCGGGTCGTCCGCTGCGGTCATGGCGGTCAAGGCACACCTCTCGGTCGGGGCACGGGTCCGTGCCGGGTGATCGTAAGCGCGAGCGCCGACAACCGCCCGGCACGACACCGCGCCGCTACCGCGGGGACCGCAGGGGCCGCCGGTGGCACGTCAGGCCGCGAAGCCGCCGTCCACCGCCAGCTCCGCGCCCGTGACGTACCGGCCGTCCGCGCCGACCAGGTAGGCCACGGCGGCCGCGACCTCCGCGCCGGTGCCGTAGCGGCCGAGCGCCGTGAGCCCGGCCTGGAACTGCGCCGACGGACCGTCGGCGGGGTTCATGTCGGTGTCGATCGGGCCGGGGTGCACCAGGTTGGCGGTGATCCCGCGCGGGCCGAGTTCCCTGGCCAGCGCCTTGGTGAGCCCGATCAGCGCGGCCTTGCTGGTCGCGTACAGGGTGGCGCCGGGGAAGGCGACCCGCTGGGCCACGCAGCTGCCGATGGTGACGATCCGTCCGCCCTCGGTCAGGTGCGCGGAGGCCGCCCGGGCGAACAGGAAGGGCGCCCGGACGTTCACCTCCAGCACCCGGTCGACGTCGTCCAGCGCCAGTCCGCCGATCGGGCCGAGGACGCCGACGCCCGCGTTGTTCACCAGGACGTCCAGCCGCCCGAACCGTTCGGCGACCGCCGCGACCACGCCGTGCACCGCCTGCGGGTCCGCACCGTCCGCGCGGACGGCCCAGCCGGTCCGTCCCATCGCGGTGATCTTGGCGGCGACCTCCTCGGCCCGCTCCGCGCCGCCCCGGTACGTCAGCACCACATCGGCGCCGTCCTCGGCCAGCCGCAGGGCGACCGCCGCCCCGATCCCCCGGCTGCCGCCGGTCACCAGGGCCACCTTGCCGTCGAGCGCTCCCGCACCGTTCATCGTCATCTCCCCAGAGCTCCTCGTTCCGATCGCGGACATGACTCGATCCTGGTCCGGGGCGCTTCAAACCTCCGGCGGGATTCGGACGTTGCGTTCAAATTTCAACCATGTCGCCGGATGCGGCCGCACTCCGGCGCGCACGCCGCCCGTTCGTGGCGCACGGCCCGTCCGTGGCGCGCACCGCCCACCCGTGACTCGCCGTGCACGCCGTGGCACCCCCCAGCGCCTACCGGTAGTACGAGCCGACCGCCGGCTGCCCCGTGTAGTTCGGCCCGGCCGCCGGGTCGGCGCCCGCGTAGTCGAAGGGAAGCCGGACCGGCCGCCCGCCGTCCAGCACCAGCAGGTGCCGCCGCGCCCGGTACTCGAACCCGGCCGCCCGCAGCGCCGCGACCACCGGGCGGGCCGCGCTGGAGCCGTCCGTCCGGCGCACCGAGTCCGGGTCGAAGTGGGCGGCGAACCGGCCGTCCGGGGCCAGCCAGGAGGCGGCGCGGGCGATCGCGCCGAGCTGGTCGCCGAGGTAGTGCAATCCGTGCACACAGGTGATCAGGTCGTAGGACCGTCCCGGCCGCCACTGCGCGACCGCCGCCGTGACCAGCCTCAGCCCCGGCAGCGCCGCGGCGTCCGGCGGCGGAGCCATCGGCCCGACCAGGTCGACGCCGGTCAGCTCGACCTCCTCGGGCAGCTGCCGCGCCGCCTCCGCCAGGGCCCGGCCCTCACCGCTGCACAGGTCCAGCCAGCCCGGCGCCGCGTCTTCGCGCTCCTGGGGGCAGCGCTCCCGCGAGCAGCGCTCCCGCAGCCATGCCAGGGGGTCGAAACCGAGCTCGCGCGCGTAGCTGTTCACCCCGCTGAGCCCGCGCTCACGGTTCATGGTGCTGTTCGCCACCACGGAGGAGGCGGTGAGTTCGCCGTCGTCGATCAGTCGGACCATCAGCCGACCCTACCGGCGCTCCGCGCCCGCCACGGACGGCCCGGGACGCACCGCGCCGAGCGGCCGCCCCCACGGGGAGGGCGGCCGCTCGGCGCGGGTTCGCGAGGCTCCGCCGGAGGCTGGGTCCGGCGCTCCGGCGGAGGCTCGCTGAAGGACTCGTCAGGCGGCCCGCGGGCCGTCGACGGTCGCGGACCGTCAGACGGTCAGGGTCTGGCCCGGGAAGATCAGATCCGGGTCGCCGCCGATGACGCTCACGTTCTTGCCGTACAGGCCGTCGGTGTCGACGCCGAACCTGGCCGCGATGTCGCTCAGCGTGTCACCGCTCTGGACGGTGTAGCTGCCGGCCGCGGTGTTCGTCGCCGCGACCGGCGCGACCGGCGCGGCGGACGGGACCGGCGCGGACTGCACCGGCTTGGCCGACGGGCGGGCCTCGGCCGGGTCGGAGACCGCGGGCGCCTGGGGCTTGGCGACCGGGGCCTGCTTGGCGACGGGCTTCGCCGGCTTGGCCGGCTGGGCCGGCGTCGCGGGCTTGGCGGCCGGCTTGGCGTTGGTGGCGGTGTCGACGGACGCCGGGGCGCCGCCCTTGCTGAGACCCGCCTTCTTCGAGCAGACCGGCCAGGCGCCCGGCCCCTGCGAGGCCAGCACCTTCTCGGCGATCGCGATCTGCTGCGCCCTGGTCGCCTGGTTGGCCTGGGGGGCGTACGCGGTGCCGCCGTACGCCTTCCAGGTGCTGGGGGAGAACTGCAGTCCACCGTGGAACCCGTTGCCGGTGTTGATGCTCCAGTTGCCGCCGCTCTCGCACTGCGCGACGGCATCCCAGGTGGACGCCGGAGCGGCGGAGGCCGAGGTGGCCGTGACGAGGCCGGCCACCGGCAGGGCCGCGATGGCGGCGCCCGCGACGACCGCCATCCGCACGCGGTTGCGCTTGGTGACGGTGGTCTCGGTGGCAGCGGCGGTCTCGTGACGGGGGGTCATGTAAGTCCTCTCGACGAGCCCCGGGCGGGCAGGCGGAACCAGGCCCGGGACATGGGCCGGTGATATCCGCTCACCTCACTCGACGGGCGGCCGGGCACGTGTCGGAACGTGCCGTGCCGCCGCGGTCACCTCCGCTCGCCGACGGCCCGTTGGAGCCGGCCTGGTCGGCGGGTACCGCCCTCGCGCCGTGGGTCAGTCGGCGGGCGGTGGGTCGGGGTGAACCCGGGTGGCGCTCGTTGCGCCGCCAATGAAGCTAGGGGCATCCCCGGGGCGCAGCAAGCAATTCTTCGACGTCGCAGGTCAGTTGACTGTTACCGGCGGTATCGATCAAGAAACGATGCCCGGTTCGACCAGGTTTGACCGCATTTTCAAGATCGAATGATCGATTTCCGTGCCCTCGCTCACACCTATCCCTTCACAAGCGCCGGCACACCATCGACTCATCGCAACGGATGACTGACGGATCGTCACCACCGCAGCCGGAGTTCCCGGTTCCGCGCGGCCGCCGAGTGGCATCGCCCACACCCGGCACGTTCCGTGACCGCGCGAGCGCTCTCAGTTCCGCCCGTCGAGCTCCGCGTCCCGCGCCAGCAGCGCGGCCTGGACCCGGTTCTCGCAGCCCAACTTGGCCAGGATCCGGCTCACGTAGGTCTTCACCGTCGCCTCGCTCATGTGGATCCTGGCGCCCGCGTCGGCGTTGGACAGGCCCTCGCCGAGCAGCGCCAGGACCTCCGACTCGCGCTCGGTGAGCACCTCCAGCCGACGCCGGGCGGCGGCCCTGCGGGCGGCCAGGGAGCCGCTGTGCCCGGCCGCCAGCGAGTCGACGATGTGCCGGGTCGCGGCCGGGGACAGGAAGGCGTTGCCGCCGGCCGCCGCCCGCACGGCCTGGATCAGTTCGTTCGGCGCGGTGTCCTTGAGCAGGAAGCCGGCGCCGCCCTCGGTCACGGCGCGCAGGACGTTCTCGCGCTCCCCGAAGGTGGTGAGGATCAGCGCCCGCGCGCCGGGGGCGACCCTCGCCAACTCGCCGAGCGCCGTCAGGCCGTCCATCACCGGCATCTGGATGTCCAGCAGCACCACGTCCACCCGGTGCGCCCGCGCGAGCTCCAGCGCCTCCCGACCGTCGGCGGCCTCGGCGACCACCTCGATGTCGTCGGCGGAGCCGAGGATCATCCTGATCCCGGCCCGGATCAGCGGCTCGTCGTCGGCGACGAGGACTCGGATCACGCTGGTCATTCCCCTCGAACGGTGCTCGGACTGCGGCCCCATCCTCACATCCCGGGTGCCCCGGCCCCGCACCGGGGACGGGGGCGCTCAGTCCTTGCTGACGTACTCCTGCTTGTCCACCAGCACCCCGTCCTTGAAGCAGAAGCGCGCGACGTGCTGATCGTTCCAGGCGTCTCCGGGCAAGCCGGACAGGAGGTACCAGCGGCAGTGCGCCCCCTCCGGCCGGGTCGGCCCCGTCTTCTTGTAGTCGTCGGTGAAGAGGCTGTTCCCGGGCGGCAGTTCGGCCAGCACCGCGGACTCGGCCGTGCCGACCTGGATCCGGTCGTACCGCGCCCTCTTCACCGTCGCGTCGCGGGTGCCGTCGACGAAGCCGACAACGCCCCACACCACCAACCCCAGCAGGACCACCCCGACCCCCACCACCCCGAGCGCGCAGCCGAGCGCCGGACTGCGGCGCCCGCCCTCCGTCCCGTCGGCCGGCAGGCCCTCCGGCACCCAGCCGTTCACGCCGGCCTCGGCGGCGGCGCCCTCCGCGCTGCCCTCCGTCCCCTCGTACGGCAACACGGCGGCCAGCCGGAAGCCGTGCGCGGGCGTGGGCCCGGCGTGCACCATGCCACCGACCAGCCGCGCGCGCTCCCGCAAGCCGGTCAGCCCCTGACCGCCGCTGACGGCCTGGCCCGCTCCGGCGCGCGCGCCCACCGGCTCCGGGGCGCGGGTGTTGACGACCTCCACCACCAGGGCATCCGGTTCGTACCGGAGCGCGACCGCGATGGGTGCGCCGGGGGCGTGCTTGTGCGCATTGGTGAGCGCCTCCTGCACGATCCGGTACGCCGCGTGGTCGACCGCGGCCGGCAGCGGACGTCGCTCGCCCTCCCGGCTCAGCGTGACCTCCGCCCCCGCGGCCCGGGAGGACTCCAGCAGCCCGTCGATCCCGTCCACCCCGCCCCGGGCGGCCGCCGTGCCCGCCGCCCCCGCCGTGGGCGGCACCGCGGTCGACTCGTCGTGCAGCACCCCGACCACCTCGCGCAGCTCGCGCATCGCCGCGACCGCCGCCTGCCGCAGCACGCCGACCGCCTCCCGCTGCCGGTCGGTGAGCGTCCGGTCCACCTCCAGCGCGCCGGAGTGCACCGAGATCAGCGCCAACTGGTGACCCAGGCTGTCGTGCATGTCCTGGGCGATCCGGTGCCGCTCGCGCAGCCGCGCCTGGTGCACCACCATGACCCGCTCGCGCAGCAGCTGGTCGTTGCGCTCGCGCAGCGCGTCCAGCAGGGCGCGCCGCTGCGCGCGGTAACGGCCGTAGAGCGCGGGCAGCACGGCGAGCACCAGGTAGCCGCCGAGCGACAGCCCGAGGACGAGCTTCGGCGAGACCGAGGAGCCGTCCTTCAGCACGCCCGTCACGGTGAACAGCGCCCAGCTCAGGACGAAGGCGCCGACCAGCGTCCAGACCCGGCGGATCCGCGCCCCGGCCACCCAGCCCGCACAGACCAGCAGCAGCACCGGCCCGCCCGACCAGCCGGTTCCGGCCGACGCCGCCAGCAGCACGGTGGCCGGCGTCCCCCGCCGCAGCACCCACAGCACCGCGACGCCGAGGCCGAAGGGCACCGCCAGGCCGGTGCCCATGAGGGCCTCCAGCAGGCCCGCGAGGCCGCCCATCAGCACGGCGAGCAGCGCCTCGCTCACCACCCGCCGGGGCCGCCAGGGCCCGGGCAGCGCCGTCCGTACCGCCGTCTTCCAGGCCCGCGCGATCGCATTCACCCGTCGAGGCTAACGGGCCGCCCGACACACCCGCCGTCCTCCTTCGTCGCAGCCGAAGGCCGACTTTCGTCGGTGCCCGCTCAGCCGAAGGCCGTCAGCAGCAGCGCCACGTCGTCGACCCGGCCGGTCGAGCCGACCTCCCGCAGCAGCCGCTCGGCCGCCGCCTCCAGTCCCTCCCCGGCCGGCCCCCGGTCCAGCGCGGCCCGCAGCCGGTCCACGCCCTGGTCGATCGCCACCGCCGGGTCCTCGACCAGCCCGTCCGTGTACAGGGCGAGCACCGCCCCCGGCCGCAGCCGCAGCTCGCTGACCGGGTACGCGGCCCGCTCGTCGACGCCCAGCAGCGGGCCGCCCGCCACGTCCAGCGCCTCGGCCCGCCCGTCCGGGTGGCGCAGGACCGGCGGCATGTGCCCGGCCCGGGCGAAGCGGGCGGTGCCGTCGGCCGGGGTGAGCCGGACCAGGCAGCAGCTGGCGAGCAGCCCCGGGTCGAGGTCGAGCAGCAGCCGGTTGGTGCGGGCGAGCACCTGGTCGGGCGGGTCGCCGCCGGTCGTGAAGGCGCGGACGGCGCTGCGCAGCTGGCCCATCGTGGCGGCGGCGGCGACGCTGTGGCCCTCGACGTCCCCGATCACCAGGGTGACGTCGCCGCCCGTGACGATCGCGTCGTACCAGTCGCCACCGATCTCCATCCCCTGGGTGCCGGGCAGGTAGCGGGCGGTGATCCGGATGCCGGGCACCTCGGGCAGCCGGTGCGGCAGCAGTGCCTGCTGCAGACCGCGGGCCAGCGCGAACTCCGCGTCGTAGAGCCGGGCGCGCTCCAGGGCCTGGGCGATGAAGCCGCCCAGGGCGGTGAGCAGGCCGCGCTCCTCGACGGTGAACGGGCGCGGACGGCCGAAGCCCAGGATGCAGCTGCCGACCGGACGGCCGGAGGCGATCAGCGGCAGGAAGGCCCAGGCGCCCATCTCGTCCAGGGCGAGGCCGGGGTAGGCGGCGGCCAGTTCGCGCACCGATTCGAAGAAGATCGGGGTGCCGGTGCTGAGCGTCTCCGCGCCGGGGACGCGGGCGTCGATCGGGGTGCCCTCGAAGGAATCGAGGAAGCCGTCCGGGTAGCCGCTCTGCGAGACCAGGTGCAGGCACTGGTCGCGCACCCCGTAGATGGCGAGCTCCTGCCCGCCGAAGGCCGGCAGGATCTGCTCGGCCACCGCCTGGCACACGTCCCGGACGGTGACCGCCTCGGTGAGCGCGCTGGCCAGCTGCAGCAGGTGGTGGGTGCCGCCCACGCCGCCGCTGCGCGTGACGGGCGGCGGGGCGGCCGGCGCGGCGGCGGCGCCGGGCGGGGGCTCGGCGGCGACCACCCGGCCGGTGAGGCCGTGCGCGTCGGGGTAGAGCGAGAAGGCCAGCCAGCCCTCCGGCGGGCGGGCGGCCAGGAAGGTGGCGGGCCGCTGGGAGAGCAGGGCCGCGCGGTAGCGGTTCTCGTAGAAGGGGTCGGCGAGCCAGGGCAGCACGTCCCAGGGGTGGTGGCCGACCAGATCCTCGCGGCGGGCCCGGAGCAGCAGCTCGGTGGCGCGGTTGGCGTAGCCGATCCGGCCGTCCAGGTCGAGCGAGAACACGCCCTCGTGCAGCCGCTCGACGGCGGCCGCGGCGGCGGTGAGGCTCCGGACGTCCAGCACGGCGCCCACCAGGTGGTCGCGGCCGTCCGAGATCGCCGAGGGCACCCGCGCCCAGAGCTCCACCGGGTACGGCAGGCCGTCCGGCCCCAGCACCCGGACCCGGGCCGCCAGCACCTCCCCCTGCTCCAGCGCGGTCCGCGCGGCGGCCCGGAACTCCGGCAGGTCACCCGGGGCGACCCGGCGGTTCAGCGCCGCCACCGTGCCGTCGAACTCGCCCGGTCCGAAGCCGAGGATCTCCCGGAATCCCTCGTCGGCGGACAGCTCCCCGGTGGCCAGGTTCCAGTCGAACAGCCCGACCCGGGTGGTCGGCACGGACGGCAGCGGCAACTCCACCACGACCGCCTCCCCGCCCGGCTCCACCGACTGCCCGGCGGCCTCCAACTGGGCCAGCCCGTCGCCGAGTTCGGCCGCCACCGCGGCGAGCTCCGGGCCGGCGGCCGGCGGCACCCCGTCGTCCGAGGCGGGCCAGAACGCGCTCAGCACCCCGAACCGCTCCTCGCCGTGCTCCACCGGCACGCAGACCGAGCCGAAGTCGTACGGGAGGCCGACCGCGAGCTGCGGGAAGCGCCGCATGGTGTCCTCGGCGTCGGAGAGCTCGATCGTGTGCCCGGTCCGGAAGCAGACCGCGACCGGCAGCGGCCCGGCCGTCGCGATCTGCCGGAACGGGCTCATCACCGCCAGCGGCACCCCAGCGACCGTCCGCAGCACCAGCGAGCTGCGGTCACGCGACCGCAGGTGCACCATCGCGCCGTACGCCCCGTCGGAGCCCAGCACCCGGCGCACGGCGTCCGCGAGCAGCTCGTCCCGCCGGTGGTCCGCCCGCCCGGCCGGCCCCTGCACGGAACGGGGCACCGCCCGGCGCACCTCCGCGTCGGCCCCGGGCTCCGGCGGCCGGTCCGACCCGGACCGCGCCCCAGGGGCCCCACCGGTCGCGTGCGGATGGCGCATGCTCTTTTGCTACGCCGGGCGCGGAAGCGTGTCAAGGCGGGACCGCCCCCACCCCGGGCTGCCGGCCCGCCCCGCTTGCACCAGCATGGAGGCCATGCCGAGCACCCCCCGCCGCACCACCGTGGTCAACCTCAAGGGCCACCGCGACGACCCCGACGACGACGACGTCGTCTACGTCGGCCGCGCCGTGCACCGCGGCGGCTGGCACCTCGCCGAATCCCCCCTGCACTCCCCGTACCGCCCGGGCCCCGGCCTCACCCGCGAACAGATGGTCGCGAAGTACCGCGCCTACCTCCTCGCCCGCCCCGACCTGCTCGCCCTCGTCCCACCCCTGCGCGGCCACCGCCTCGCCTGCTGGTGCGCCCCGCTCCCCTGCCACGCCGACGTCCTCGCCGACCTCGCCGACCACCCCCCGGGGGAGCACTGACGGGCGAGCCGCTCAGTCCCCGGACAGGTCCACCTCGACCGGGTACGGCACATCGGCCTTGACCAGCCCGGTGAACACCTCCCCCGCCCGGTACGCCCCCACGGCCGCGTCCAGCACGTACGTGTGCACGATCGGCACCCGGCCCGCGGCCTGCTCGACCCGCCAGTGGAACGGGATGCCCGCCCGGGCGTACTGGTCGAGCTTGACCACCCGCTCGGTGGTCTCCGAGCCCGGCGAGACCACCTCGACCAGCAGGAGCACGTGCTGGGGTCTGGTCGGCGCCTCGTCGATCGAGTCGGCGCGGTAGACCACCACGTCGGGCCTGCGGTTGTTCAGCGGCACGTCCTGCAGCCGCACGTCGAAGCCGGTGTCGGCGTTCCACTCGACGCCCTCCGCCTCGTCCAGCGCGTTCGCGAGGAACCGGGCGAGCCGGTTGTGCCGCTTGGAGGCACTCGGGGACACGACCACCATCCCGTCGACGATCTCGATGCCCGCGCACTGCTCGTCGGTCCAGGAGTCGTACTGCTCGCTGGCGATCTGCCGGTGCATCCACTCGGGTGCGGTCATCCCGGCCGTCACGGCGTACCTCCCCGGGGCTGTTGGGCGGGCCTGGGTGCCGTGTGCCACAGCCTAGTACGGGAGTTCCGCGGTTTCGGACGGTTCGAAGACTGTTCGATATCCTCCCGACGGGTGGCGGCGCCGGGCCGTCGGTGGGGAAGCGAGAGCACATGCAGTCGCCGTCGTCCGAGGGGTCCGCGCGCGAGGCGGCGTGGCAGTGGGACGCGGAGGACGGCGGCGCGGCCGAGGCCCCGGGGGAGGTGATCGCCGGGGGCGGGGACGGTCCGCGGCTGAGCCGGCGCCGGCTGCTGGTCGGGGCCGGGGTGCTCGCCGCCGGCGGGGCCGTCTGGGCGTTCGGCCGTTCGGGTGCCGGCGAGGGGCTCCCCGCGCCGAAGCCGACCAGGCCGCAGCCCACCGCCCTGTCCGGGCCGACCCCGGTCTGGACCTACCGGGGCGCCGAGACGATGACCCCGGAGCGGCTCACCGATCCGCCCGGCCGGCCCGTCTACCTCTCCAGGAACGGCCTGCAGGTCCTCGACCCGGCCCGGGGCACCGCCGCCCGGCTGCTGGTCTTCGACCCGCCCGAGGCCCGGGACTGGCCGAACGACCTCGACATGCTCGGCAAGGTCGCGATCGGGCCCGACCGCCTCTTCACCACCACCTACGAGGGCCACCTCGAAGCCCGCCACCTCACCGACCCCGGCGCCGACTGGAGCCTGCCGCTGCCCGACGACCTGCAGGGCGAGACCCGGCTGGCCGGTTACGACCACGGCGTGCTCTACGGCTACTCCTGGGGCCGCCACCGGTCGGACGACGCCCCCGCGGAACACCGGCTGTTCGCCCTGCGGGTCGCCGACCGGTCCTTCCTCTGGTCCGTCCCCACCGAGCGCGAGGAACAGCCGATCACCCCGGCCACCAGGGTCGGCGGAAGCTTCCTGGCCTGCGTCCGCTTCCTCGGCAACCGCGCCGAGCTGGTGGTCCGCGAGGCCGCCACCGGCCGCCCGCTGTGGACCGCCCCCGGCGACGAGGACCTGCGCTGGTGCGTGGCCGGCCCGCAGGACGTCTACGTCCCGGACGGCACCGGCGGCGTGCGCGCGCTGCGCCCCGGTGGCGAGCCCGGCTGGACGTACTCGCCCGCCCGCGGCGAGTCCTGGCGCGCGCTGCCGCCCGTCCCGAACGGCACGCGGGTGTACGTCGCGCGCGACAACGGCGTCGTGACCGGCCACGACGCGGACACCGGCGCCGTCGCGTGGACCTGCCGCCTGCCGTACCTGCTGGACCGCCGCACCCGCCCGCTGGTCGCGAACGACACGCTGTTCGTCCCGGGTACGGCGGTCGGCGGGGTCAGCGCGATCCACACCACGACCGGCGAGCTGGCGTGGACCTTCCGCGACTCGGGCCCCGGCCGGGACGTCTGGAGCCTCGCCACCGACGGGGGCCGCCTCTACGCCGGCCACGACGACGTCCTGCACGCCCTCCCGCTGGCCTGAGCGGCCCCGAGCCGGAACCGGGCCCGGCTCCGGTTCCGGTTCCGGTTCCGCAGGACGCGACCCCACCAAGGCAGGATGGCCCGATGCAGGTACGCCCGATCTCCCCCGACAAGCTGGCCGAGCTGCTCGCCGACCGCATCACCGCCCTGCCCGACGCCGCCGACCGCCGGCTGCGGGTGGCCGTCGACGGCGCCCCGGCCGCCCGGCCCGAGGAGCTCGCCGACGCCCTGGTGGAGCCGCTGCGGCTGCGCGGCCGCCCCACGCTGCGGGTGTCGGCGACGGACTTCCTCCGCCCGGCCTCGATCCGCCTGGAGTACGGCCACCACGACGCGGACGCCTTCCACGACCTCTGGCTGGACGACGGGGCCCTGCTGCGCGAGGTCCTCGACCCCCTGGAGCCGGGCGGCAGCGGCCGCGTCCTGCCCTCCCTGCGCGACCCGGTCACCGATCGCTCCACCCGCGCCCCGTACACCCGACTCGCGCCCAACGCCGTGCTGTTGCTGGACGGAGCGCTGCTGCTCGGCCGCTGGCTGCCGCTGGACCTGACCGTCCACCTGGCCCTCACCCCGGCCGCCCTGGCCCGCCGCACGCCCGCCGACCAGCAGTGGACCCTGCCCGCCTTCGCCCGCTACGAGGCCGAGACCGTCCCCGCCGAACTCGCCGACCTCACCGTCCGGATGGACGACCCCCGGCACCCCGCCCTGGTGGAGCGGGCCTGAGCCCGGACCGGCCCCCACCCGCAGGCGGAACACGGGGTCTCGTCGACGGACCCCCGGCTCAGAACCGCCCCGGCGGCCGCCCCCGGCCCGGCCGGGCGGCCTCCGGAGCGGGGCCGCGCTGGCAGTACGGGCACCAGAACACCGAGCGGTCGCGCGGGGGTTCGCCCTGCCGCCCGGCCGCGACCGGGGTGACGCAGCGCGGGCAGGGCCGCCCGGCCCGGCCGTAGACCCAGTGCTGGTAGCCGGGGCGGGTGTCGCCGGTGGTGATGTGGCCGGGGCGCAGCTTGTTGACCTCCAGCATCCGCTGGGCGCGTTCCACCAGCCGGTCGGGGTGCGGGAGTTCACCGACCTCGGTCCACGGCGTCACCCCGGCCACGAAGCACAGCTCGTTGGCGTAGACGTTGCCGATCCCGGCCAGGTTGCGCTGGTCGAGCAGGGCCTCGATGACCGGACGGCTCGGGCGGGCGAGGAGCCGGCGGACGGCCTCGACC
The DNA here is from genome assembly GCF_044764985.1 of Kitasatospora sp. NPDC093550. Lineage (NCBI taxonomy): Bacteria > Bacillati > Actinomycetota > Actinomycetes > Kitasatosporales > Streptomycetaceae > Kitasatospora > Kitasatospora sp. NPDC093550. Next base: position 26,253 of record NZ_JBIWJF010000033.1, on the reverse strand, counting down.
GGGTCCCAGTCGGGGCCGAGCAGGTCCGGGCCGAGGTGGCCGACGGCGCGCTGCTCGTCGGTGGTGCGCAGCAGCTCGACGACGGGCAGCCGGTAGCCGACGGCGGTGCCCCGCTCGGTGCCGAGGACGGCGCGGATCTGCCAGGCGGGGCCACCGGTCCACCGCTCGCCGGGCCGGTAGACCTCCCAGCGGCCGTCCATCCGCAGATGGGTGTGCAGGGTGAGTCCGCCCTCGAGGCGGGTGAGCAGGTGCTTGCCGCGCGGGACGACCTCCAGGACCCGGCGGCCGGCCAGGCCGGCGGTGGCGTGGGCGGGCACCCGCAGGTCGGCGCTGGTCAGCAGCTGACCGGCGAGGGCCTCGTGCAGCCGGGCCGCCACGCGGTAGACGGAGTCACCTTCTGGCATGTCTCCATTCTGGTCCGCACGGCGGCCCGGCGGCGCACCGGCCCCGCGCCGGCTGCTCCGGCTGCTCCGCTTGCTCCGGCTAGTGCGCCGGGGCCTGGCCCTCGCGGACGACGACCACCGGGCACGGCGCGTGCTCGGTGAGGTGGCGGCTGACCGAGCCGAGCAGCACGCCGGAGAACCCGCCGAGGCCGCGGCTGCCGACCACGAGCAGCGCGGCGCCCTTGGCCGCCTCCAGCAGGGCTGTGGCGGCGCCGCCGGGGACCACGCTCTCGCGGATCGGCACGGCCGGGTCGTCGCCGACGACCTTGGCGACGGTCTCGGAGAGGGTCCTGCCCGCGAGCTCCTCGGGGTTGAAGGTCTCGACGGTCGGCACGCCCTGTCCGGCCCAGCCGTAGAACGCCGGGTACTCCCAGGCGGCGATCGCGTCGACGGTCCCGCCGACGGCCTTCGCGTAGTCGACGGCCCAGCGCAGCGCCTGCTCGGAGGCGGGCGAGCCGTCGACGCCGACGACGATCCGGGGAATGGCACGCATGCCCTGCTCCTTCGGTTGCTCCTGATCGGTCCCGACCCGCCGAACACAGGTCGAATCGGACAGGCGGTCGGCAGTTGCCGCGCCAACCACGCCGCTCCGCGTTCACATCCGGTGCGGCGGGCCCGGTCCGCCTGCGACGATGCCGCCGCGCCCGGTAAGCCCCGCCGCGCCGCGGACGGCCGGACGCCGCGCTGCCCGGACGTCTCCTGCAGCGCCTTCGAGGCGTCAACTCCGGTAGGCAGCCCAGGAGTTCACCATGCGCTGGACCTGCCCGGGGGTGAACTGACTCATGCACGAGTCGTAGCTGTAGTCCATGAAGTTGTGGATCGGGTCGAGACCGGTGCTCGGGCAGGTGTCGCGGCCCTCGGGGCAGCCGTAGGCGGCGCTGCGCTCGGCCGGGGTGTCGTCCACGTAGTCGCCCTGGCCGAGGCAGCCGCCCTGGAAGGTGTGGAAGAGGCCGAGCCAGTGGCCGATCTCGTGCGTGGCGGTGTTGCCCTCGTCGTAGTGCGTGGCGGAGCCGCCCGGCAGCGAGGCGTCCAGCACGACCACGCCGTCGCCCGTCGGGTCCGACCGGTACTCGCTGGGGAAGGTGGACCAGCCGAGCAGGGACTGGCCGAGCCGGGCGGTGTAGAGGTTGAGGGCGCCCTGGTCGCCCTTGCGCAGGGAGCGCTTCATCGCCTGTTCGGCCGCCGAGCCGGGGGTCATGCCGCTGTACCAGGCCGCGTTGTCGGTCCAGTCGGTGCCGGCCAGCTCGAAGTGGAACGGGGTGGGGGTGTTGCCCGCGCCCTGGCCGCCGTAGGTGGTGTTGAGGTGGTCGAGCTGGGCGGTGACGGCGCCCGCGTCCAGCTTGCCGGTGGCGCCGGCGTGGATCACGTGGACGTAGACCGGGACGGTGGTCGGGGCGCCGCGGTGCGTGCGGGCGGTGCCGAGCGCGGCGAGCCGGTCGGCGAGGTCGGCCTCCATCGCCCGGGCCTGGACGCCGCTGACGGTGTTCGGGTCCTTCCCGGCCTGGCCGCCGGCCGGCTTCCGCGCCGCGGCGTCGGTGACCGAGGCATCGGTGACCGCGGCATCGGACGCCGCCGCGCCGCCCTCGCACACGGTCGTCGGGGCGACGGCGGCGGCCCGCTGCGGGACCGGGGCCGCGAACTGGCTCAGTCCGGCCGCGGCGACCAGTGCGGCGGCGCAGGGGAACAGGCGGGGGGCACGCGAGCGCACCCGGGAAGAACGGCGCATCTGCGCTCCTGACGGGGGGAGTTGACGGAGTCCCGGCCGCCCCTGACGTGCGCTCCGAGCGGACCCGCCGGCGCGCTGCCCGGCGCGGACTCGCCGAGACTACGACGCCGTGAAGTCGATCTCCCGCAGGGCGCGCGCGGCGGCCCGGTCGAGTACCACGGCCGACGCACAGCCGGCCGGCAGCCGGCCGTCCCCGAGGATCCGGCGGCGCAGCCGGGCGACGCCGGTGACGTGCCGGACGAAGGCGTAGCGGGAGACACCGCGCCCGCGCCGCCGCTGCCCGTCCAGCGCCTCCCCCGGGTCCACGTCGAGCAGCAGCAGGTGCACCCGGCGGCCCTGCCGGGCGGCGGCGCCGGCCAGCCAGGACCGCACCCAGGGCAGGGTGCCGCAGTCGTGTATCGCGAGCGGTCCGCCGTCCAGCACGGCCCGGCGCAGCCGCCGGTAGTGCGCGAGCCGGGCGACCGGGCGGTAGAGGGCGTACGGGAGGCGGCCGGGCAGCCGGGCCGCGTACTCCTCGCGGACCGCCTGGGAGTCGACCAGCGGGGCGCGGACGCAGCGGCGCATCAGGGTGCTCTTGCCGCTGCCCGGCAGACCGGTGACGACCAGCAGGTCACCGGCCGGGTAGCGCAGCGCCACCGGGCCGGGCCCGCGCAGCTCGTGCAGGGCGGGCCGGTCGTGCGACGGGTCGTGCGGCGGGGGCAGGACGACGCGTTCCCCGGCGGTGCGCGGAGGCGGTGCGCTCGGCACCGCCGCCCGCGCCGTTCTCGTCCCGCTCACCGGTTCTCCCCCCGCCGTTCCCTCCCCAGGAGCATGGCGCATTCCCAAGAGCGAGTAAAGGGCGGAGGTCGGAGCGGGTACGGACGGCCCGTGCCGGGCCCGGCCCCGTGACCGGACCGGGCCCGATTCCGGACGCCGCCGTGACGGGGGACGGGACGCTCTCCCGTCCGCCCCGGCGCCGCGGTGCCCCGTCCGCCTCAGGCCGCGGTGCCCCGTCCGCCTCCGCACTGCGGCCGCCCGGGCGGACCCGGGTCAGCCGAGCTGCGGGGCGACCCGGGAGGCGATCAGCTCCAGGTGGTCCAGGTCGTCCAGGTCGAGGATCTGCAGGTAGATCCGCTCGCTGCCGACGGCCGCGTACCGGCCGATCCTCTCGACGACCTCGTCCGGGGTGCCGGCCAGGCCGTTGGCCTTCAGCTCGTCGACCTCACGGCCGATGGCGGCGGCCCGGCGGGCCACCTCGGCGTCGTCCCGGCCGACGCAGGCGACCAGGGCGTTGGAGTACACCAGGTCGTCGGCCGAGCGCCCGGCCTGCTCGACCGCGGCGCGGACCCGGCCGAACTGGGCCGCGGAGTCGTCCACCGAGGCGAACGGCAGGTTGAACTCGTCGGCGAAGCGGGCCGCCAGCGCCGGGGTGCGCTTCGGGCCGTGGCCGCCGACCAGCACCGGGATGCGGTCCTGGGCGGGCTTGGGCAGCGCGGGCGAGCCGGTCAGGGTGTAGTACTCGCCGGCGAAGTCGAAGGTGTCGCCCAGCTTGGTGTTCCACAACCCGGTGATGATCTCCAGCTGCTCCTCCAGCCGTCCGAACTTCTCCTTGGGGAAGGGGATGCCGTAGGCGGTGTGCTCGGCCTCGAACCAGCCGGCGCCGAGACCGAACTCCACCCGGCCGCCGCTCATCGCGTCCACCTGGGCGACCTGGATCGCGGTCACCCCGGGCAGCCGGAAGGTGGCGGCGGTCATCAGGGTGCCGAGGCGGATCGTGCGGGTGTCGCGGGCGAGACCGGCCAGGGTGATCCAGGCGTCGGTCGGCCCGGGCAGGCCGTCCACGTCGCCCATCTTCAGGTAGTGGTCGGAGCGGAAGAAGGCGCTGAAGGCACCGAGTTCCTCCGCGGTGCGGGCGACCGCCAGGAGGGTGTCGTAGCTCGCGCCCTGCTGGGGTTCGGTGAAGATGCGAAGATCCATGCGCACCATTCTGGTACGGACCACCCGACCGTGAGCGCAGGGAACCGGCCAGAACACGGAACGTACCGACACCCCGCACGGGTGGCCAAGGTCTCAGCACGGAACCGTCACGGCCCGCCGCGCCCGCCCCCGGGCTCGCCTACCGTGGACGGATGTTCGCGACCTCCGACGAATCGTTCCGCTCCCCCGACGAGCCGGCCGGCTGCCCGCTGCCCGGCATCGTGACGGCCTTCACGCCGCGGCTGGCCGAGTTCGCCTTCGAGCCCGGGTTCGTCGCGGCGGTCGACCAGCACGCGGCGATGCTGCGCGAACTGCTCTACGCGCAGGGCCCGGAGCTCGCGGCCCGGCCGCTGGACCGTGCGGACCTGTCCGACTACGCGCAGGGCTTCCTCGACGCGCTCACCGAGATCGGCTGGCGGGAGCCGGTCGGCCACGACTACGCCGTGCTCCGGCTGACCGCGATCTGCTGGCTGGTGCGCGAGCAGCGCCTGCTGGAGGTCTGAGCCACCCGCCCCGTTGACCAGGTGACCGGCGTCCGGCGTCCGGCGTCCGGCGTCCGGCGTCCGGGATGGTTCCCTCGGCTGAACGGTCCGGCGGTCCGCCCGCGTACAGTGGCGTTCCGGGGGGACGGACCACGGGGCGGGACGGACAGGACGGTGCGGCAGTGAGCGGTACGACGGCGGACAGTGCGGCGGACAGCACGGTGGGACACCGGGCGCTGCACTGGCGGACCCGCCCGCACGGGGCCCGGGCCGCCGTCCTCGTCCTGCACGGCGGCGAGGAGCACAACCTCGCCCGGCCCGGCCGCCTCAACCTCCCGCTGCTCCGCATGCACGGCTTCCTGCGCGCGCTCACCAGGGCGACCGCGGACGCCCAGGTCGCCGTCGCCACCGTCCGCTACCGCCACCGCGGCTGGAACGGCGAACGCGCCGACGCCGCCCGGGACGCACTCACCGCCCTCGATGAACTCGCCGCCGCGCTCGGCCCCGTGCCGACCGTCCTGATCGGCCACTCGATGGGCGGACGCGCCGCCCTCCGGGCCGGCGGACACCCCTCCGTCACCGGCCTGATCGCCCTCGCCCCCTGGTGCCCGGCCGAGGACCCCTGCGACCAACTGGCCGACCGCGACGTCCTGGTGCTGCACGGCGACCGGGACACCGTCACCCTGCCCGCCGACACCCGCGCCTTCGCCGCCCGCAGCCGCGCCGCCGGCGCCCGCGTCTGCGGCTACACCGTCACCGGCAGCGGCCACGCCATGCTCCAGCGCGTCCCCGACTGGCACCGCGCCACCACCCGCCTCACCACCGCCCTCCTCGGCCTCCACCCCCTCCCCGCCGAGACCGCCGCCGCCCTCGCCCTCCCACCCAACTCCCCCGAGGCCCTCACCCTCCCGCTCCCCCGCCAACCCCGCCACGCCCCCGCCCTCCCGCCCACCCCCTGACGGAGGCCGCTGCCCGCGGACGGGCTCCGCCCCGTACGCCCCAGGCGTGCGGAGACGCCCGGCGCTCGTCAGGCGGGGATGCGGCCGGCGGCCGGGGCGGGGAGGCGGCCGGCCAGGAGGGCTTCGCCGAGCGGCGTGGGCCGGTGGGTGACGGTCCGGCCGGCGCGGTCCTTGGTGGTGAGGCCGGAGTCGGCGAGGACGCTGGCGTGCTCGCTCGCGGAGGCGGTGGAGATGCCCAGGCGGGCCGCCAAGTCCTTGGTGGAGCAGGGCCCGTGGGTGGCGATGGCCTCCAGGGCGGCGGCCCTGGTCTGGCCGAGCAGGGCGGTCAGGTTGCGGCTGGGGGTCGGTTCGGGCTCGGCGCGCAAGGGTCCACCGATCCTGGCCGGGTAGAGGAGGACGGGCTGCTGGGAGGGGTCCTCGAAGCGGGCGATGACGGGGCGGCGGGGGCCGAACACGCAGGGCTGGAGCAGCAGTCCGCGGCCGTCCAGCCACACGTCGTGGCGGCACCGGTTCGCCAGCGGGAAGCTGAGCACCGGGCGGCGCCAGGACAGCGCCGGGTGCAGCGAACCGAGCACCTGGTCCGGCTCGGTGAGCCGGTGGCGGCGCCCGTGCTCGACGGTGACGAGGGTCTCGATCTGCCGCCGGTAGGGGTCGATCGCCCGGGTCTGGTAGTCGGCGGTGACGGTGCCGAGCAGCTTCCTGGCCCGCCGGTCGCCGGCCGCCACCCCGCGGGCGAAGGCGCTCAACCGCCGCTCCCCGCCGACCGAGCGCAGGTGCTCGCGCAGCGGCCCCTCGGGGGTCTCGGCAGTGGCGCTCTCGGTGGCCCCCGGGTCGCGCAGCACGGTGAGGAACTCGGGGATCGCCGCCGGGGTGTAGAGGTCGAAGAGCAGCGAGGTGCGCGGGTTCCAGGAGGCCCGCAGGTGGTTCCGCCAGGCCTCGAAGCGCGGGTCGCGCAGCCCGCTCACCAGGGCGTGCACGCTGAGCGACAGCTCCATCGACATGTCCGGGCGCTCCGCGACCCGGACCCGCGCCAGGTCGTCCGCCCCGAAGAAGATTCGCAGCACGACTGCGATCGTCGCCCCGGGACCGGCACCACCGCAAGACCGTTCGGCGAGAACCGAATCGACGGCCCGTCGGCCGCTCCCCCGGTCAGGCTGGAACCCCGGACGTCCTTGACGACGGGGCGGCGTCCGGATGACGGACCGGACGCCGACGGCCGGCGGGGAGCGAGCCCGGGGCTCGGCCCCCACGCGAGCCACCCGGGCCCGCTCTCCGCCGCCACACCCTCCTCGGGCCTCAGCCCAGGTCCGCCGGGGACTCCACCACCACCCCGTACAGGTCCGTGATCGTCGCCAGCGCGCTGCGGTGGACCTGCTCGGCGGTCAGCTCGGTGCCCGCCGAGGGCAGCGGCCGGGTCGCCGAGGCGGCGGCCACGACGGTCGGGCGGTTGCCGCGCAGGAAGGCGGAGGCGGTGGTGAAGGTGACGCACATGTGGGTCATGAACCCGGCGACGACCACGTCCTGGTGGCCGGCCGCGTCGACCAGCTCGGCCAGGTCGGTGCCGGCGAACGCGTCCGGCACCTGCTTGACCACCACCCGCTCGCCCTCGGCGGGGGCCACGCTCGGGTGGATCTGCCCGATCTCGGCGCGGACGTCGTACGGGGTGCCCTCGCCGCCGTCGTTCATCACGTGGATGACGGGGGCGCCGGCGGCCCTGGCCCGGGCGAGCAGGTCGGCGGCGGCGTCGAGCGCCTCCCGCCAGCCCTCCAGCTCCATCACGCCGCGGGTGTAGGTGTTCTGGTAGTCGATCAGGATCACGGTCGAGTCGCCGAGCGCGGCCGGCTTCTCGTCGAGTCCGCTGAGGGTGCGCAGGGTCGTCGTGGGCACGGCGGTGCCGCCTTTCGGAGGTGGAAGGGAGAGTGGCGTTCCTGCAGGTCACAGGTGGTGTTCCTGCCTCCGGAAACGCTACGGTCAGCGCTCGCGTGTCAGCAATGTCGTCTAACCTGCAGATTCCGACATCACGCCTAGGAGGCCGGGTGGAGACCGAGACCGAGACCGAGACGGTGGCTGAGACCGAGTCAGAGGGCGTGCGGCGGCTGATCGTCATCGTCCTGTTCGAGGGCGTCGACCTGCTGGACGTGACCGGCCCGCCGGAGGTGTTCTCGCTGGTCCGGCGGGAGACCGGCGACGCGACGGGCTACCGGGTCGTCCTCGCGGCCGAGACCATGGCGCCGGTCACCACCGCGGCGGGCGTGCGGATCCTGCCCGACCTCACCTTCGACCAGGCCGCCGGGGGCGGCATCGACACCCTGCTGGTACCCGGCGCGGTCGAACTGGACGAACGGCGGCGGGTCCACGCGGTCACCGACCCCGCGGTGGTCGACCGGGTCCGCACCCTGGCCGGCCGCTCGCGCCGGGTCGCCAGCGTCTGCGTGGGCGCGCACCTGCTCGCCGCCGCCGGGCTGCTGGACGGCCGGCGCGCCACCACCCACTGGTCCACGGCCGACCAACTCGCCGCCGAGTACCCGGCGATCGAGGTGGACGCCGATCCGATCTTCATCCGCGAGGGCGAGGTCTGGACGGGCGCGGGCATCAGCGCCTGCCTGGACCTCTCACTCGCCCTGGTGGCCGAGGACTTCGGCGAGGAGCTGGCGCTGCGGGTCGCCCGCCAGCTGGTGATGTACCTCAAACGTCCCAGCGGACAGAGCCAGTTCAGCGTCCCGCTGGAGCCGGTCTCGACCACCCGGCGGATCGAGGAGCTGCGCCACCACATCCTGCGCAACCTCTCCGGACGGCTCACCGTCCCGGACCTCGCCGCCCACGCCAACGTCAGCGAACGGCAGCTGACCCGGATCTTCAAGACCGAGCTGGGCACCACCCCGAGCGCCTACGTCGAATCGGCCCGGGTCGAACTCGCCCGCCAGCAGCTGGAATCGGGCGACGCCACGCTCGAACGCATCGCCACCGCCTGCGGGTTCGGCACCACGGACACCCTCGTCCGAGCGTTCCGCCGCCGCCTGGACACCACCCCGACCGACTACCGGCAGCGCTTCCGCACGGCCGGCGGCGGGGCCCGGAACGGGGGCGCGGGTGAGGCTCGGGGCGGCGGCGCGGGCGAGGCCCGGGACGGGACCGGAGGCGGCGGCGCGGGAACGGACACCGCCACGGGCCGCGCTACGGCAGCCGGACGGTGAACACCGTACGGCCCGGTCGGGCGGCCGCGTCCACCGTGCCGCCGTGCGCCCGGACGACGGCCCGGACGATCGCCAGCCCGAGCCCGGTCGAGCCGGTGGCCCGGGAGCGGGCGCGGTCGCCCCGGACGAAGCGCTCGAAGACCCGGTCGAGCAGCTCCGGCGCGATCCCCGGCCCGTCGTCGGTCACGCTCAACTCGACCTGACCGGCGCCCGCGCGCCGGAGACCCAGCTCCACCCTGGTACCGGACGGGGTGTGGATCCGGGCGTTGGCCAGCAGGTTGGCCACCACCTGGCCCAGCCGGTGCCCGTCGCCCCGGACCAGGACCGGCTCCTCGGGGAGGGCGAGGCGCCAGCGGTGGTCCGGCCCGGCGGCGCGGGCGTCGGCGACGGCGTCGAGGGCGATCCGGGTCAGGTCCACTTCGTCCTCCGCCAGCGGGCGACCGGCGTCCAGGCGGGCGAGCAGCAGCAGGTCCTCGACGATCGTGCCCATCCGCACCGCCTCGGCGTCGATCCGCTCCAGCGAGTGCCGCACCGGCGCGGGCACGTCCCCGGGGTGGCGCAGCGCCAGCTCGGCGTGGCCGCGGACGGCCGCGACCGGGGTGCGCAGCTCGTGGCTGGCGTCGGCGGCGAACGCCCGCAGCCGTTCCTCCACCGCGTGGCGGCGGGCGAGGGCGTCGCCGACATGGCCGAGCATCCGGTTGAGCGCCGCGCCGACCCGGCCGACCTCGGTGCGCGGGTCGTCGTCCGGCACGCGTTCGGCCAACAGGACCTCACCGCTGGCCAGCGGCATGGCGCTGACCCGCTCGGCCGTGCCCACCACCCGTTGCAGCGGGCGCAGCGACCAGCGGACCCAGAGCGCCCCGGCCGTGCCGGCGGCCGCGACGGCGATCGCGAAGACCGTCAGCTCGAGGGTCTCCAGCCGCCGGACGGTGTCCTCGGCCGGGCGCAGCGGAAGGCCGCTGACCAGCACGTCGCCGTCCCGCCCGGCGACCGCGCGGACCCGGTAGGGGCCCTGCGCCGGGCCGAGGTCGAGGGTGCGGGCCGGTCCGCCGATGGGCAGGGCGGCGAGCGCGCGCTGCTGGGCGGGAGTGAAGGTGATCCGGTCGTCCTCGTCGCCGGGCCCGTCCGCGCTGGGTCCGTCCGCGTACGCAGGATCAGCTCCGGGGGTGTCCGCGTCGTCGGCGTCACCGTCGACCACCCCCGCCGCGGTGACCCGGCCGCCGAGCAGCCGGACCCCGAGGGTCCCGGGGGGCTGTGCCCGGGTGTCGGGCAGGCCGCCCTGGCCTGCGTGCTCCAGGCTCGCGGCGTAGCGGCCACCGGACGCGGCGAGCTGCTGGTCCAGGCGGTCGACCAGGAAGTGGCGCAGCGCGGCCGTGGTCGCGAGGCCGACGGCCGCGCAGGTCACGACCAGCAGCACCAGCAGGCCGGCGATCAGCCGGGCCCGCAGGGTGCGGGGGACCAGCCCGGCCCGCAGCCGGCGGGGAGTGCGCACGGCGCGGGGGAAGCCCGTCCTCATGGCGCCGCCTTGATCAGGTACCCCGCGCCGCGCACCGTGTGGATCATCGGACTGCGACCCGCGTCCACCTTCTTGCGCAGGTAGCTGATGTACAGCTCGACGATGTGCGCCTGCCCGCCGAAGTCGTACGACCAGACCGCGTCCAGGATCTGCGCCTTGCTGAGCACCTGCCGGGGGTGGCGCATCAGGTACGCGAGCAGCGCGTACTCCGTCGGGCTGAGCTCGACCGTATCGCCGCCGCGGGTGACCTCGCGGGCCCGGTCGTCCAGGACGAGGTCGCCGAGCACCAGCGCGTGCGCGGACGGCCGGTGCGGGGCGCCGGGCGGGGCGGCCCGGCGCAGCAGTCCGCGCAGCCGGACGACCACCTCCGCCAGGCTGAACGGCTTGGTCACGTAGTCGTCACCACCCGCCGCGATGCCCGCGATCCGCTCCTCGACGGCGTCCCTGGCGGTGAGGAAGAGCACCCGTACCTCGGGCTGCTCGGCGTGCACCCGGCGCAGCACCTCCAGGCCGTCCAGGTCGGGCAGCATCACGTCGAGCACCACCGCGTGCGGCCGCCAGACCGCGGCCGCCTCCACGGCGGCCCGGCCGGTGGTCGCGCCGCGCGCCTGCCAGCCCTCGTAGCGGACGGCGCCGCAGACCACCTCGACCAGGTCCGGCTCGTCGTCGACGACCAGGACGCGCCACTCCGGGCGGTCGGCGGTGTCGTCCATGCTGCTCCCTCGGTCTCGTGCCGCACGCGCCGGTGCCGTGCGCACGGACGGCACCGGCGTTCATCCTGGACCCCCGCGATGAGAAAGCCCTGAGACCTCCAGACCTGGTGCACCGCCGGCCCACCCCTCCTGACCTGGAGCGATGTTCCCGAACCGGCCCGCACCGGCCCCCGGGGGCCGCTCCCGTTCAGAGGCGACTCAGAGCTTGCGGTGCGATCGTGGCTCGCCTCGGCGGCACCCGCCGCCGGGCGCTGAGGAGGTTCCCGATGACCACTGCCGCCGCTCCGCCGTCGCGGCCCGGGCCCCGGCCGACGCCGACCGGCCGCGGACACCGCGCCGCGCCGCGCGCGCCCTTCGCCCCGGCGCCGGCGGTCGCCCTCGTCCTGATCGCCGTCGGCGCGCTGGGCGTGCTCGCGCTCTGGTGGTCCGGCACCCCGGCGGTCGTCGGCGCGGCCGGCTGGCTGACCGGCGCCGGACGGATCACCGGACTGCTGGCCGGGTACGCCGCCCCCGTGCTGATCCTGCTGATGGCCCGGCTGCCGCCGCTGGAGCGGCGGGTCGGCGCGGACCGGCTGGCCCGCTGGCACTCCTTCGGCGGGCGGTGGCTGGTGGCCGCCGTCTCGGTGCACGTGCTGACGGTCGTCTGGGGCTACGCGCTGACCGACGGGCGCGGGCTCCTCGGCGAGGGCGTGGAGGTCGTCCTGCACTACCCCGAGATGATCAAAGCCACCCTGGGCACACTGCTGCTGCTCGGCACCGGCGCGGTCTCCGCCCGGGCCGCGCGCCGCCGCCTCCCGTACGAGACCTGGTACCACCTGCACCTCGCCACCTACCTGGCCGTGGCGCTCGCCTTCTCCCACCAGCTCGCCACCGGCGCCGACCTCGGCGGCGGACCCGGCCGGGCCGCCTGGTACGCCCTCTACTTCGGAACGGCCGCGCTGCTCGGCTGGTACCGGATCGCCCGGCCGTGGCTGCTCGACCGGCGGCACCGGCTCCAGGTCGCCGAGGTGCGGCCGGAGGGACCGGGCGTGGTGTCGCTGTTCCTGACCGGACACCGGCTGGACGAACTCCGCGCCGAGCCCGGCCAGTTCTTCCGCCTCCAGTTCCAGGCACCCGGACTGCGCTGGGCCGCCAACCCGTACTCGCTCTCCGCACCGCCGCACCCGCGCTTCCTGCGCTTCACCGTCAAGGACCTCGGCGGGCACAGCGCCGCCGTGGCCGGCCTGCGCCCGGGCACCCGGGTGCGCGCGGAGGGCCCGTACGGCGCGTTCACCGGGCGACGGCAGCGGCAGCGTCGGGTCCTGCTGCTCGGCGCGGGCGTCGGGATCACCCCGCTGCGCGCGCTGTTCGAGACGCTCCCGGGCGAGCTCACCCTGGTCCAGCGGGCCCGCCGCCCGGAGGACGTGCTGTTCCGGGCCGAGCTGGCCGACGTCGCCCGGCGGCGCGGCGCGGTGGTGCACGAGCTGCTCGGAACCCGGGAGGAGGTCGGCGACCTCGGTGCGGCGCTCGCCCGGCTCGTCCCGGACCTCTCCGGCCAGGAGGTCTACCTGTGCGGCCCGGAGGCGCTGACCGGCGAGGCCGTCCGCGCGCTGCGGGCGGCGGGGGTGCGGCGGGGGCGGATCCACCACGAGAACTTCTCCTTCTGAACCCTGCCGACTGAACCCTGCCGACTTCTCCTTCTGAACCCCGCCCCCCTTTCCCGTGCCCACCCGTCTTCCCGGGTCCGCCGTCCTTCGAGGAGCCTCGTTTTCCATGCGCCGAGCCGTCGTCAGCAGTGCCGCCACCGCCGCCGGGGTGGTGCTGTTGCTCTCCCTCAAACCGCACCAGGCGACCGGACCGACCCCGGTGATCGGCTCGGCGCCGGACGCCGGGTCCGCCTCCGGTGCCGGATCCACCACCGGTGCCGGATCCACCGCCGGAAGCGGCTCGGACGTCTCCGAGCCGTCGACCACCCCCTCCGCCGGACCGTCCGCGAACCCGTCCGCGGCCGCCTCCCCGGGAGCCGCCCGGAAGGTCGGCGGCGACACCGTCAACACCCGGTACGGGCCGGTGCAGGTCCAGGTCACCCTCGCCGGGAGCCGGATCACCGCCGTCGACGTGGTCAAGTACCCCACCGCGGAACGGCGCGACCGAGAGATCAACACCTCCGCCCTGCCCGTGCTCAACCAGGAGGCGATCTCCGCCCAGAGCGCCCGGATCGACGTGGTCAGCGGCGCGACGTACACCAGCGAGGGCTACATACGGTCTCTGCAGAGCGCCCTCGACCGGGCGAAGGGCTGAGGCGCCGTGCTCCGCCACGCCGAGCCCGTGATGGGCACCGTCTTCTCGATCACCGTCCGCGACCCGGGACCGGAGACGCCCGACGTGCTCAGCCGGATCGCCGAGCGGCTGCACCGGATCGACGCGGTCTTCTCCACCTACCGGCCCGACAGCGACATCAGCCGCCTCGACCGGGGTGAACTGTCCCCGGGCGACTGCGATCCCGAGGTCCGCACGGTCCTGGCCGCCTGCCGCCAGGTGGCCGCCGAGACCGACGGCTGGTTCACCGAACGGCCCGGCGGCAGGCTCGACCCCAGCGGCTGGGTCAAGGGGTGGGCCGTCGAGGAGGCGGCGGCCCTGCTGCACTCCTCCGGCTCCCGGCAGTACTGCGTCAGCGGCGGCGGGGACGTCCAGACCGGCGGCGGGCCCTGGCGGATCGGCATCGCCGACCCCGGCCACCCCGGCCTGCTCACCGCCGTCCTCGCCGGCCACGGCCTCGCCGTCGCCACCTCCGGCACCGCCGAACGCGGCCCGCACATCCTGGACCCGCACACCGGCCGCCCGGCCACCGGCCTGGCCTCCCTCACCCTGGTCGGCGCACCGGGCACCGGCATCGCCCGCACCGACGCCTGGGCCACCGCCGCCTTCGCCATGGGCCCGGACCGCGCCCTCGCCTGGGTCGCCCGCCGCCCCGGCCTCGAAGCCCTCGCCGTCCTCCCGGACGGCACCAAACGCTGGACCCCCGGCCTCCCCGACCGCCTCCCCGCCACCGGCCCGTCGGACTGGCAGACCGCTGTCCGCTGACGGCGGGTCGATTCATCGTCTCGTTGATCCCGACCGTCCACCGCGCCGGGAAGGTCCGGACCGCCGGTGAACGGCGGAGCAGCAGCAGGCGGCCCGCGCGGTCCCCCCACCCTCGTGATCGCCCGCCCCGTTGTGAGCTCGGCGGCCGCACAGCGGAAGGGCCTCTCACCCGCCGGTGCTAGGGTGATCGAGGAGTCGACGCGGAGGCACTGAACGATCGTGCGGGCAGCGGGAATCGCCGCAGGAGCAGCGGTCCGGTCGACGGTTCGGCGCTTCCCCTCCGCCGCCGGGTACGCACTGCTCTGCCTCGGCACCGGTCTCGGCGCCCTGGTCGGGCTCGTCCTGCTGCTCGCCGTCCTCGCCCTGTGCCTGACCGGAATCGGCCTGCTGCTCGTCCCCCACGCGCTGCGACTGCTGCGCCGCTGCAGCGGGTTCCACCGCCGGCTGGTCGGCCGCCGGCTGGGAGCCGAGGTCCGCTCGCCGTACCGTCACGCGCCGACGTCCCCGCGCGATCCGGCCGTCCGCAGGGACCTGCTCTGGCTCCTCGCCCACGGCACCGCCGGCACCGCCCTGTGCGCCACCGCCCTCACCCTCTGCAGCCACGCCTTCAACTGGCTGACCGCGCCCGTGTGGTGGCAGTTGCTGCCGCGTGAGCGGGACGCCGTCATCCTGCTGAACGTCGACTCCTGGCCCATGGCGGCCACGGCCGCGGTCGGTGGGATCGGCTACGCCGCCGTCGCGCTGGCCGCCGCCGGGCCGCTCGCCGACCTGCACGCACGGGCCTCCCGCCGGCTGCTGGTGGCCCGCGGCCGCGCGTCGCTCGCGCAGCGGGTGCACGAGCTGACGGTGAGCCGGTCCGAGGCCCTGGACGCCCACGCCGCCGAGCTGCGCCGGATCGAACGCGACCTGCACGACGGCGCCCAGGCCGACCTGGTGGCCGTCTCGCTGCGGCTCGGTGTGATCCGCCGGGCCCTCACCCACCGCCCGGACGACGTCGCGGAGTTGGTGGACTCGACCCAGCTGGTCGCCGAGCAGGCCCTGGAGTCGCTGCGCGCCCTGGTGCGCGGCATCCACCCGCCGGTGCTCGCCGACCGCGGCCTCACCGAGGCCGTCCGCTCCCTCGCCGCCCACTGCCCCGTCCCCACCCGAACCGACCTGGCCGACCCCGCCGACCCGGCCGGGGCCGGCCCCGGCGCCCCACCGCGCCGCGCGCCCGCCGCAGCCGAGGCCGCGGCCTACTTCGTGGTCGCCGAGGCGCTCACCAACGTCGCCCGGCACAGCGGCGCCCGCACCGCCCAGGTCCGGCTGCGGATCACCGGCGGGGCGATCACCGTGCGGATCGAGGACGACGGACGGGGCGGCGCCGCCGAGGGCTCCGGCAGCGGGCTCCCCGGTCTGCGCCGGCGCGTCGCCGCCTTCGACGGCACGACCGACCTGTCCAGCCCGCCCGGGGGCCCGACCGTACTGGAGGTGCGCATCCCATGCGGATCCTGATCGCCGAGGACAACGCCCTGCTCCGCGAGGGCCTGGTGCTCCTGCTGACCAGCGAGGGCCACGAGGTGTGCGCGACCGTCGAGCACGGCGACGAGCTGCTTCCCGCCCTGCTCGACCACCGCCCCGACGTCGCCGTGGTCGACGTCCGCCTGCCGCCCGGCTTCCGCGACGAGGGCCTGCGCGCCGCCGTCGAGGCCCGCCGCCGGCTGCCCGGACTCCCCGTCCTGATCCTCTCCCAGTACGTCGAACGCGCCTACGCCACCGAGCTCCTCGCCCGGAGCGCCGCCGGCGTCGGCTACCTCCTCAAGGACCGCGTGGGCCGCGCCGAGGAGTTCCTCCAGGCCCTCACCCGCGTCGCCGGGGGCGGCACCGCCCTGGACCCCGAGGTCATCACCCACCTCATGGCCCGCCACCCCGGCCACGACCCGCTCGCCGCCCTCACCCCGCGCGAGCGCGAGGTCCTCGCCCTGATGGCCGAGGGCCACAACAACCCCACCATCGCGACCCTCCTGTTCATCGCCGAGAGCTCGGTGAACAAGCACATCGGCCACATCTTCACCAAACTCGGCATGCCCACCCCCGACACCGGCCACCGCCGCGTCCTCGCCGTCCTCACCTACCTCCGCACCCGCACGGCCCACTCCACCCCGTAGCGCGCGTCCGGCTGCTCGCCGCAGGGGCGGCGGCGCCGCCGCACGGCTGTTCCGTGTCCCCGGGTTGTGGCGTAGCGTGGCCGGATGAACACGAACGCGTTCTCGCGGTACGACGTCGTGATCGTCGGCGGCGGGCACAACGGGCTGGTGGCGGCGGGGTATCTGGCGCGGGCCGGGCGGCGGGTGCTGGTGTTGGAGCGGCTGGCGCGGGTGGGTGGGGCGGCCGTGTCGACGCGGGCGTTCCCCGGCGTGGACGCGCGGCTGTCGCGCTACTCGTACCTGGTCAGCCTGCTGCCGCGGAAGATCGTCCGGGAGCTCGGGCTGCGGCTGGAGCTGCGGCGGCGCCGGATCGCCTCGTACACGCCCGTCGAACGGGACGGGAAGCCCACCGGCCTGCTGGTGGACGCGGGCGATCCGGGACGGACCCGGGAGTCGTTCCGGGCGCTGACCGGCGGCGACCGGGAGTGGCAGGCCTGGCAGCGGTTCTACGGGACGACCGCGCGGGTCGCCGAGCGGGTGTTCCCGACGCTGACCGAACCGCTGCCCTCGCGGGCGGAGCTGCGCCGGCGGGTCGCGGACGAGGAGGCCTGGACGGCGCTGTTCGAGGAGCCGCTCGGCGCGGCGATCGAACGGAGCTTCGCCGACGACCTGGTGCGCGGTGTGGTCCTCACGGACGCGCTGATCGGCACCTTCACCCACGCCCACGACCCCGCGCTGCGGCAGAACCGCTGCTTCCTGTACCACGTGATCGGCAACGGGACGGGTGACTGGGACGTCCCGGTCGGCGGGATGGGCGCGGTGACGGACGCGCTGGCGGAGGCCGCGCTGGCGGCCGGCGCGGAGATCAGGACCGGCCACGAGGTGACCGCCATCGCCGCCGAGCGCGCCCCCGGCGACGGTCGCCCGGCCGGCCGCGCCGAGGCCGAGGTGGCGTACCGGGACCTGGCGCGGGGAGGCGAGGGGACGGTGGCCGCGCACCGGGTGCTGGTGAACGCCGCGCCCGCGACCCTGGCCCGGCTGCTGGGCGAGGACCCCGGGCCCGCGCCGGAGGGCGCCCAGCTGAAGGTCAACATGGTGCTGCGCCGCCTGCCGCGGCTGCGGGACACCTCCGCGGACCCGCGCGAGGCCTTCGCGGGGACCTTCCACATCGCGGAGGGGTACCGGCAGTTGGCGGCCGCGCACGCCGAGGCACAGGCCGGCCTGCTGCCCTCGGCGCCGCCGTCCGAGATCTACTGCCACACCCTGACCGACCCGTCGATCCTGGGCCCGGAGGCCGTCCGGCAGGGGCTCCAGACGCTGACCCTGTTCGGTCTGCACATGCCCGCCCGGCTGTTCGGCGACCCGGCGGCCGATCCGGCGGCCAAGGAGCGCGCGCTGGCCGCGAGCCTGGCGCAGCTGGACGCGGTGCTGGCCGAGCCGATCGCCGACTGCCTGGCCACGGACGCCGACGGCCGGCCCTGTCTGGAGGCGAAGACACCGCCGGAGCTGGAGCGGGAGATCGGACTGCCGGGCGGCCACATCTTCCACCGCGACCTCGCCTTCCCGTTCGCGGAGGAGGGCCGAGCGACCGAAGGCGCCGCCGGCAGTGCCGCCGCCCGCTGGGGTGTGGCGACGGACCACCCGAACGTCCTGCTGTGCGGGGCGGGAGCGGTGCGCGGCGGCGGCGTCAGCGGCATCCCGGGGCACAACGCGGCGCGGGCCGTCCTGGAGGACCCGGCGCGCTGACGGGGAGGCGCCGGGCGGGCACCCACGGCAGTCGTTTCCTCCCAAACCTGGCAAGTCACTCCCGGTGGCGGTTTACTGAGAGTGAGCAGGGCAGGAGGGAGGCCCTCCGATGGAATGTCCGCACCCACCCGGGTTCCACGTCGAGGTCCGTGAACGCTACGTCGCCGCCGTGGCGGAGGTGACCCGCCTGGTGCGGGCCGTTCCGGAGGACGGTTGGACGGCGCCCACGCCGTGTCGGGACTGGGACGTCCGCACGCTGGTGAACCACCTCGCCGCGCAGCACCTTTGGGTCTGCCAGGCGGTGGCCGGCTACACCCCGGAGGCGATCGGCCGCCGGTTCGGGGGCGATGTGCTCGGTGTCAACCCCGTCGGGGTATGGGCGATGGCCGCCGACACGGCGGTGCACGCGCTCCACCAGGAGGGCGCCCCGGACCTGCTGGTGCACCTGCCGTACGGGGTGCGCGACGCCGGCGGGTACGCCCGTGAGCTGACCGCCGAGACCGTCGTGCACAGCTGGGACCTCGCCCGGGCGCTGGGCGAGAACGGCCGGATGCCGCCGGGCTCCGCCCAGTACGCGCTGGAGGAGTTCCAGGGCTACCACAACCTGGCCGGCACCGGCCTGTTCGACCCACCGCTCGTCAGCGCGCCGGGCGCCGACAGCCAGGAGCGGCTGCTGGCCCTCACCGGTCGCGACCCGAACTGGTCCTACGACGCCCTGCGTTGACCGGTGCCCGACGGTCGCACGAGGAGCCCCGCGATTGCGCCGCACGAACGAGCCGCCGGGAACGGACAGGACGGACGGAGCAGGCCGACGGACCAGACGGACGGACCGCACGAACAGCCGCTTCCCGGGAACCGCCGGCACCGCCGGACCCCCGCGCCCGGATCCGGGCGCGGGGGCGGCGCGGAACTTCCGGCGGACAGCTGACCTGACGGTCCATCAGGAACACCAGGGCCGCAGGACCGCAGGACCGTCAGGCCTTGGCCAGCATCCAGGCGCCGAGGCCGTTGCAGCCCCCGGCCGAGTAGGTGGTGGCGCGGAAGCCGGGCGGGACGGGCGAGCCGGGGCAGGTCCACAGGCCGGCCCGGGCGGTGTTGTGGTACCAGGAGCCGGCGCCGTCACAACCTCCCTGCTGGTGGCCGGTGATCACGTAGCCGGCCACCACCGGGGAGCCCGAGCAGGTCCAGATCCCGTCGTGCGGCAGGCCGTGCTGCCAGGAGCCGATGCCGCCGCAGCCGGCCCGGAAGTGGTTGGTGATGACGTACCCGGGCACGACCGGCGAGCCGGAACAGGTCCATATGCCGTCCTTGACCACACTGTGGCGCCACGAGCCGATGCCCCGGCAGCCGTACGTCGTGTGGTCGGTGATCACGTAGCCGGCCACCACCGGGGAGCCGGAACAGGTCCAGATGCCGTCCTTCACCGGCTGCTGGTACCAGGAACCGAAACCGCCGCAGCCCGCGGGGTCGTGGTCCGTGATGACGTTGCCGGCGTCGACGGGCTGCCCGGAGCAGGCCCAACGCCCCGCGGGCCAGGCGGGCTTGGCCTCCGCCGAGGCCATGCCGGAGACCGTGCCGCCCAGGACGACGGCCGCGACCAGCGCGAACGCCGCCGCCGCGGCTCCGATCCCCCTTCCGACGACCACGGCGGCCGCTCGCTCCCACAGCTGACGGACACTCATCATCGATCCACTCCAGTCGAGTCGGGGACAGGGGGGAGCGTTCCGCCCGCTGCCCGGCGGCGGAACGAGTGCCACCTTACGGGGAGGCGGGGTGAGTGTTCCGTGGAGGTTCCAGGAAATCCGCCCCGGGCGGCACCTTGTCCGAAACCCGTCATGACGCCCGCCGCCCCGGTGACCCGTCGGCCGCCGTGAAGCCCACCGTCAGGCCGCCGTCGGCCGGTTCCTCACGGTGCGTGACCGGTTCCCGCTCCGGGTGACATCGTGCCCGGACGGGCGCATGGTGGAAGGAAGGACGATGCGGACGACCGCCACCGGATCCGCCGCCCGAGGCCCTGGCCGGGCCCGACAACCCGAAACCCGACAGCCCGCAACCCGACGACCCGCACGCGGACAGACTCTCGCGGACAGACTCTCGCGGACGGACCCACGCGGACGGACCCACGCGGACAGACCTCCGGCCCGGTGCCCCGGCGGTGGCGCCCTGTCAGATCCGGGAGGCAGACATGTCCATGGTCCTCATCACCGGCTCCTACCAGGCACTCCACGACCGCCCCGACGGCGACACCGTGCACTTCCTGCCGCAGGACCCGGGCTTCTGGTGCGACGTCCCCGGCCGGAACCGGGTCGACCGCGACGAGCACGGCGGCGCCTCGCTGCGGCTGGACGCGATCGACGCCCTCGAAACCCACTACAAGGGCGTCGGCCCGGACTTCGCGCACCAGCCGCTGGGGCTCGGCGCGCACGCCGCCCGGGACGAGCTGCTGAACTGGCTGGGCTTCACCAACGTCGTGCAGGACGCCGAGGAGAAGGTCACCGCCTCGACGCCGACGGCCGTCCCCGGCTACATCCTCACCGGCGGCGCCGACGTCTTCCACCGCTGCGTCGCGCTGGTCGGCCGCGGCTCCCCTCCGAACGTCGGCGACCCCCCGAAGCCCGCGCGCAGCGGCTTCCGGCTGGACGTCACCGTCGACATGCTGCACCAGACCGTCAACCACCACCTGCTGTCGCTCGGGTTGGTCTACCCGACCTTCTACCAGGGCCTGCCCGACAACCTGCGGGCCGACCTGACCGCCACCGCGCAGCAGGCCCGCACGGCCATGGCCCCCGGCAGCGTATGGCAGCACGACGCGACCACCACGGGTGCGAAGATCGAGAGCCTCGACTCGATCACCGAGGACGTGGTGATGCTGCCCAAGCTGTTCCGCCGCCTCGTCGACTACGTCCGGCTGTTCGGCCCCGACCTGTCCTGCCTGCTGCCCTTCCTGGCCGGCGGCGGCGACGAGTTCACCGTCCCCGAGCAGCGGAAACCGCCGATCGTCGGCCTGCAGCACGTCGTCGAGATCACCAACAGCAACACCGTACGGATGACCCGCCCCATCGAGGACCTGCTGTTCACGGAGAAGTAGCCGGCCGCCCACCCCTGCCGCACCGCACCGCCGCACCGACCCATCACCGCGCCCTTCCTTCCACCGCGCCCTACCCACCGGCACCGTCCACCGCGAGAATGCCGGGGCGCCGCCCGTCCGCGGGCGGAGGGTGACGGCGAGAGGACGGCGACCGGGATGAGCCCCGAGATCGGCACGCGGTTCGGCGACTACCAGTACGAGATCTACCTGAACGGGCTGGCCGGCGTGCTGCCGACGCTGCCGATGACCTTCGCCGAACTGGAGGCCCGGGCCCGGGCCGCGCTGCCGCCGTCGGTCCTCTCCTACGTCGAGGGCGGCGCCGGGGACGAGTCCACCCAGCGGGCGAACGTCACCGCCTTCGAGCGGTGGGGCCTGGTGCCGCGGATGCTGGTCGGCGCCGAGGAACGGGACCTGTCGGTCGGACTGTTCGGGATGCGGCTGCCGTCGCCGCTGTTCATGGCGCCGGTCGGGGTGCTCGGACTCTGCGCGCAGGACGGCCACGGGGACCTCGCCACCGCCCGCGCCGCCGCCCGCACCGGGGTGCCGATGGTCGCCTCCACCCTGACGGTGGACCCGCTGGAGCAGGTCGCCGCCGAGTTCGGGGACACCCCGGGCTTCTTCCAGCTCTACACCCCCACCGACCGGGCGCTGGCCGAGAGCCTCGTACACCGTGCGGAGGCCGCCGGCTTCAAGGGCATCGTGATCACCCTGGACACCTGGGTCCCCGGCTGGCGCCCGCGCGACCTGGCCACCGCCAACTTCCCGCAGCTGCGCGGCCACTGCCTGGCCAACTACACCTCCGACCCGGTCTTCCGGGCCCGCCTCGCCAAGGCCCCGGAGGAGGACCCGCAGGCCGCCGTGCGGGAGTGGACCGGCGTCTTCGGCAACCCGCTGACCTGGGACGACCTGCCGTGGCTGCGCTCGCTCACCGAGCTGCCGATCCTCCTCAAGGGCCTCTGCCACCCCGAGGACGTCCGGCGCGCCAAGGACGGCGGCGTGGACGGCGTCTACTGCTCCAACCACGGCGGCCGCCAGGCCAACGGCGGCCTGGCGGCCCTGGACGCGCTGCCCGGCGTCGTCGAGGCCGCCGACGGCCTGCCGGTCCTGTTCGACTCCGGGGTCCGCACCGGCGCGGACGTCGTCAAGGCGCTCGCGCTCGGCGCGACGGCGGTCGGCGTCGGCCGCCCGTACACCTACGGCCTGGCGATCGGGGGCGAGGACGGCATCGTGCACGTCCTGCGCTCACTGCTCGCCGAGGCCGACCTGCTCATGGCCGTCGACGGCTACCCCGGCATCGCCGACCTGCGCGCCGACGGTGCTCTGCGCAGGCTCTGACGATCCGTCTGACCCGCGCGTGCGTAGGGCCCCGGCGGCCGCGAACCCCCGGGGCCGGTCGCTCGCGGCGTGACGCTGACGGCCCGTCGCTCACGGCGCGTCGCTCACGGCCCGTCGCTCACGGCGCGACGTGGTCGACGGCCAGGTCGTCGAGGCCGACCGAGCCCCGGGAGAGCACGCTCGTGTGCCAGGCCCGCAGGTCGAAGTCGGCGCCGAGGCGCCGCCGGGCCGCCTCCCGGCTGCGCAGCCAGGCCCGTTCGCCCAGCTTGTAGCCGATGGCCTGGCCGGGCCATCCCAGGTAGCGGTCGATCTCGCTGCTGCGGCGGGGGATGTCGCTGCCGTGGTGGGCGGCCATGAAGGCGGTGGCGAGCTCCGGGGTCCAGCGTTCGCCGGGATGGAAACCGGAGTCGGCGGGGATCGCCAGTTCCAGGTGCATGCCGATGTCGACGATGACCCGGATGATCCGCAGCATCTGCTTGTCCAGGTAGCCGAGGCGCCGGGCCGGGTCGGTCAGGAAGCCCAGCTCGTCCATCAGGCGCTCGGCGTACAGGGCCCAGCCCTCCTTGTCGGCGCTGACCGCGCCGAGGGTGATCTGGTAGCTGCTCAGACGGTCGGCGCAGGCCGTCCACCGGGCCGTCTGCAGGTGGTGGCCGGGGACACCCTCGTGGTACCAGGTGCTGACGAGCTGCCAGGTCGGGAAGGAGCGCCGGCCGAGGGTCGGCAGGTAGGTCCGGCCGGGACGGCTGAAGTCGAGGCTGGGGCCGTTGTAGTACGGCGCGCCCGAGCTTCCCGGCGGCGCGATCCGGGTCTCCACCCGGCGCACCGGGCCGGTGAGGTCGAAGTGGGTGCCGTCGAGTGCGTCGATCGCCTCCTCGGTGATCTGTTGCAGCCAGGCGCGGATGTTCTCCGCGCCCTCGATCGCGTGGCCGTGCCCGTTGAGGTGGTCCATGGTCTCCCGGACGCCGGCCCCGGGCAGGACCCGCTCGGCCTCGGCCCGCATCTCGGCGACCGTCCGGTGGAACTCCTCCCACGCCCAGGCGTAGGCCTCGGCCGGGTCGACCTCGGCGCCGTTGGCCCAGCGGGCGGAGCGCAGGTAGCGTTCGCGGCCGACGGCGTCCGGGGTGCCGTCGGCGGCGGGCAGGTAGGTGGCGAGCAGCCAGTCGCGGAAGGCCGCCACGGCGGCGGTCGCGCGTGCGGCGGCGGCGTCCAGTTCGGCTCGCAACCGGGCGGGGCCGGCCGCCACGAAACCGGTGAACCAGCCGGCGCCGTCACCGTCCTGGCCGGTCCAGGCGGCGAGCTGGGCGATGACGGCGTGCGCCTGCCGGGGCGCGCACAGCAGGCCCCGGTCGATGCCCACGGCCAGGGTCGCCCGGTAGCCGTCGAGTGCGCCGGGCAGGTTGCGCAGCCGCCCGGCGACCGCCGCCCAGTTCTCCTCGGTGTCGGTGGGCATCATGGTGAAGATGCTCCGCACCTTGTGCAGCGGCGAGTTGACGTTCCGCAGCTGGCGGAGGTGGTCCCCGGCCTCGTGCACGGCGAGTTCGGCGGTCAACCGCTCCCGCAGCAGCCGGGCGCAGTCCCGTTCGGCGCCGTCGTGGTGGGTGCCCTGGTGGTCGGTGCCCTCGTGGTGGGTGCCCTCGTGGTCGGCGCCCTCGCGTTCGGCGCCGCCGTGCGGTGTCCCGAACTCGGCCGTACCGACGGCCCGTTCGGCGGTGTCGAGCGCGGCCAGCGTCCGCCGGGCCAGGTCGGCGAGCGCCTCGAAGCCCTCCGGCGACAGGTCGGGCTGCCGGTCGTCCTCGGGGTGCAGGCCGAGTCTGGTCGAGGTCATCGGGTCGAGCGCGGCGCTCCTGGCCACGTGGTCGTCGGCGATCCTGCGGAAGGTCCTCGTCGTCTCGGGCATGCGCCCCATGCTGGCGCACCGCTCGGGCCGCTGTCAGCGGCGCGTGCCAGGGCTTGAGACCGTGCGCCTGGCGTGTTGGGGTGTCAGGTGCGCGCGCGATCAGCCTGATGCGCGGGCCGTAGCCGCATCGTGACTCGGAGACTCCGCCCATGAACACGCCACCATCGCCCTCCGCTGCGGAAAGGGCCGGAGGGCCGTCCGTCCGGCTCGGCGCCCTCGTCCCGCTGACCCGGCCTGGCTGGGTCGAGGCCGGCCGGCACCTGCTCGCCGGACTCGACCTGGCCGTCGGCGAGGTCAATGACGCCGGTGGGATCGGCGGGCGTCCCCTGGAGCTGGTGGTCCGGGACACCGCCGCCGACCCGGAGAAGGCCGCGGCGGCCGTGGACGAACTGGCCGACCTGGGCGTGGCGGCCCTGGCCGGGGAGTACCACAGCGTGGTCGCCCGTGCCGTGGCCGCCAGGGCCGACGCGCTCGGCGTGCCGTTCCTCTGCTCGTCGGCGGTCCTCGACGCGCTCACCGAACAACCGACGGAATGGGTCGCGCGGCTCGCCCCCGCCCAGTCCCACGGCTGGCGGGTCTACGCGGACTTCCTGCTCGGCACGGGCCACCGCCGGATCGCCGTGGCGACCCAGCCGAGCGTCTACTGGGCGTCCGGCACCCGCATCCTGCGGGAGCGCCTCGCTGCACGTGGCGGCAGCCTCGTCGAGCTCGACACGGGCGCGCTCACCCCCGGAGCCGTCTGCGACGAACTCGTCCGGCAGCGCGCGACGGCCCTGCTGCTCCTGGTCGGCGCCCCCGAGCCGGCGGTGTCGATCGTCGAGTCCGTCCGCCGCGACCGACGTCTCGCCGGGATCCTGATCGGCGCTCCGGCCGGGCAACCGGAGTTCGCCGAGTGGTCGGCGCGGCTGGGCGACGACGGCGCGGCCGTCCCGTTCCTGCGCTACCTGCCCGAGCACGTCGGCCCGCTCGGCACCCGGGTCGGAACAGCGCTGCGCGAACGGCTGGGCGAGGCACCGTCCTTCGTCGCCTTCGAGGGCTACGACACCGTCACCGTCCTCGCCGAGCTGCTGCGTTCCGAGGGCGCGGACGCGGACCGGACGAAGATCGCCGCCGCCTGGCCACGGGTGGCCGTCGAAGGGACCCGCGGACCGATCCGGCTCTCCCGCGCCCCGGGGATCGGCGTCTGGCAGTGGGCGTGGCCGCCCGTCCAGGTCGTCGACCGCGATCCGGCCGACCCCGCCCGCTTCCGTGTCCTCCACACCGGCTGAGCGCACGGAGGCCCGGGCATGCCGGGGCGGCGGACAGCGGCAATCAGGCAGGACGGCACGCGGACGCGACTCCAGGGGTGGAGGGGGGCGGAATGCGGGCCACGAGTTCGTGGGCGGCCCGGGTCAGATGGGCGCGAACGTCGTCCGGGTACTGGGCGCCGACGGGGTCCATGAGCGCCACCATCGCATCGACCATGGGCGCCAACTCCTCGCACCTCCCGTAGGCCTCGGCCACGTCCTCGACGATGAGTGCGGCGCCCTCGACGGGGTCGAGCCACCCGCCGACGATCTCGGCGGCCCACCAGCGGGCGAGCGCCAGCCGGCCCTCCCAGTAGTCCTCGGGTGGATGGAAGCAGAAGCCGAGTTCGTCCATCACCTGGCCGAACAGCTCCGAGGCCTGGTCCTCCTCACCGCGGAAGAGCGCGGCGAGGAGGACCAGCGACGGGGTGTCCACGCCGGCGACCAGAGCGCGGACCGCTGCCCCGATCAGAAGAGCCGGGTCAGCGCGCCGGCCGTCGACCCACCCGTGGGCGATCTCCCGAAGTTCCTGCAGCGCCTCCGCCGCCGTTGCGGGGGCTTCGCTCGTCGTCATGGCGGCATGATGCCACAACGCGGCTCCAGGTCGATCTCCGGTTATTCTGACGGACCGGAAATGCGAAGAACCCCCATCCGGTGACCGGATGGGGGTTCTTCGTGAATGATTGTTCGGCGGCGTCCTACTCTCCCACAGGGTCCCCCCTG
>NZ_JBIWJF010000032.1:56035-90888 GCF_044764985.1 Kitasatospora sp. NPDC093550 | reverse complement strand
CGCTCTGCGCGGTGGCACCCGACGTCCGGACCTTCGTCGGCCTGCGCCTGGTCCAGGGCATCGGCGGGGGGTTCGGCATCGTCATCGCCAACGCCGTGGTCCGCGACCGCACCTCCGGAACCCGCACCGCACGTCTCTTCTCCGCACTGACCTTGATCACCGGCCTGGCGCCCGTGTTCGCGCCGGTCCTCGGCGGCCAGCTACTGCGCGTCACAGCCTGGCCCGGAATCTTCGTGGCCCTGGCCGTACTCGGCGCCGTGATGCTGGCGGCCTCCGCCGCAGGACTGCCGCAGACCCGCCCCTCCGCGTCACGCCAGCCGCTGCCGGCTGTCGTCGGGCAACTGCTCAGCGACCGGGTCTTCACCGGGTACGTCCTGGCCAACGGCCTGGTCTTCGCGGCGATGTTCGCCTACATCTCCGGCTCGCCGTTCGTCCTGCAGGAAATCCACGGCCTGTCACCGCAGCAGTACAGCGCCGTGTTCGCCGTCAACGCCGCCGGACTCATCGCGGCCGCCCAGATCAGCGGCCGACTGGTGGCCCGGGCCGGCGCCCGCGTGCTGCTGCTCGCCGGTCTGCTGGGCGCGACAGCCGGTGGCACCACGGTCCTGGGCGCGGTGCTGACACGGGCACCCCTGCCCCTACTCCTGGTCGGCCTGTTCGTCCTGGTCTCCAGCGTGGGCCTGGTCATGCCGAACGCCGCGGCCCAGGCCCTGGCCGACCACGGCGGACACGCCGGGTCGGCCGCCGCTCTGCTCGGCTTCAGCCAGTTCATGTTCGGCGGGGCACTCGCTCCGCTGGCCGGCGCGGGTGGCGCCATCGACGCCTTGCCGATGGGAATCATCGTCGCCGTGCTGCCCGCGCTCGCTCTTCTCACACTCGGCGTCCTCACCCGGTCGATGCCCGGTGAGCGCACTCCCAGGCCGGCTCGCCAAGGACCTGCCGGGCACCGGCGACCGCGCCGGCACCCACGCGAATCTTCTCCATGACCGGCTCGAACTGGGTGCAGTCCGCCCGCGGTTTCGATGCTGTCCCTGTCGCGTGCGCGGCACGGAGTGTTGCCGGTGGCGTGGTCGGCGAGAAGGATTCGGGTGCGGGCCCACCGCAGGGCGGGGCTCTCGTCCGGGGCCGTCGTGGTGGGTGTGCTGGCACAGGCGGTGAGAGCGGCGAGCATGGCCAGGTGGCGGCTATGCGGGTGGTGGGTCGCAAGGTGTTCCTTCGGGGCGTGGGTGTACGGCAGTGCCGACGCCCGGATGGGTTGTCGGCACTGCCGGCTGTTGATCGGTCAGCTGCCGGAGCGGATACGGATGCCGTCGGCGGTGAAGGCGCGGGCGCGGGGCCGAGACCTCGACGGTGGCCAGGATCGACACGGCGCCGGGGCCCGGCCCGGTCCTCCTCGGGCAAAGAGGAAGTAGTCGTACCACTCGATGTACCTGAGGGCGCACCGTCAGATCTGACGGTGCGCCCTCAGGTACTAGCCTCGGGGCGCGGGCTCCAGCTTGTCGGTGGCCCACATGACGACGGCCAGGGCGACCATGGCGGGGATGGCCAGCAGGCCGGTGCAGATCAGCCCGGACTGGGTCAGGTCCATCCCGGCCCGGACGAGCCAGCGCCCGAGCGCGCCGTCAGCCGCCAGCGCCCCAGCGCCGAGGGTGCCCACGGTCAGCTGCAACGGCAGCCGGCGGGAGCGCGGCACCGTCGCTGCGGGCGCGTTTTCGCTGTTCACCGCCGCGGGCTTGCCGAGGGTCACGGCCTGCGGGCCGTCCGGCGGAACGCTCTGGTGTGAGAACATGGCTGTGCCCTTCACTGGATGTAGCCGTCAGATGTGAACTCCACAAGGGCACACGGGCGCACTACCTCCGGCAAGAGGTAGTGCGCCCATTTGCGTGTAGCCCTATGGGTCGGTACCCACCATAAACCACCACAGGGCCCACTCCTGACCACCAGTCAGTCAAGATCGAACCTTGACAAAGAAGTGGGTACCCGCCCGACCCTGAAGACTTGCAAAGCGCAGAGTCTGTGCAGGTCAGCGGCATCGAAAGGTGGTACGGCTTTTCTGTCGGGCCCCAGTCGCATCTTCGCTGGTCGGGCCATTGTCGCGTTTGCATCGATCGGTCCACCGAGGCCGTGCGCAATTCCATTTAATTTAGTATCTGGAATCCCGGGCGGCAACGAATAGGAGACGGGGCCAAAATCGCACTGGTGCTATGTGTCGCACACGTGCGAGCCTTGGCACTGCTGGTCCGAGGGGTCCCAGGCCGGGGGAAGCCTGGCGGCGGTCAGGCCGGATGATCTGTCCCGGATCACGCGCGAGCCGGCGCCTCTCCGGGGACCGCATGCCCATCTGGTGCTGGTGCGGTGACCGCCCGCCGGATGGCGACGCGCAGGACGTCGCCGGTGGTGACGAGGTCGGCCTGGAGGCGCTCGATCTCGGCGCGGTGCTCGGTCCAGCCTGTCCCCGCAGGGCGGAGTCCCACCTACCGGGCCCGACAGGCGCGGACGAGGAGCACCGGTGCGGCCGGCACGGGCACCGGATACCGCGCTCCCTCTCCGGGGATCGACCGCAGGCTCGTCGATGCCGGGACGACCGGAGGCCCCGGGTACCGGGCGGGGCCCGCGACGGGGGACACTGGTACCGGTCCCGCCCGAACGAGACGCCCGGAGGACACGGTGAGCGCAGCGCCCTTGCACGGCCACCACGACGGTCGGCAACCCATCCCCCGCACCCAGGACGCCGTCGCCAACGCCCTACCGCCCGCGCAGCGGATGGAGTTCTACCGGGAGATGGGCGAGGCCGACGTCGAGACGATCGGCGGTGTACTGAAGCGGTGGTGGCTGCGCGCGGAGCTCTACCGCGACCCCGAGGGCGACCGGATCCACGACGCCGTCCAGGCCGGCACCGCCCCCGGCACCCCCGCGTCCGCGGTCCTGCGCCGACTCGGGGCCCAGTGAGCGGCTCCAACGACTCTCCGGACGACGAGCACGACCCGCTCACCCTCTCCCCGGCCGTCGAGGAGTTCCTCGGCGACCCGGGCACGCCGGCCGACGTCTTCTCCGCCCTGGTGGCGTTCCTCGTCGACCTGCGCGAGAACCCCTTCCCGCATCTGAGCATGCCGGTGCCGGGCCGCCCCGGGATGCACTCGGCGCCGCTGCGCCGGGATCTGGGGCTGGTGGAGTACGCGGTGAACGAGGCCTCCGACCCGCCCCAGATCTACGTTTCGCGGATCCTGCGAGCGGACTGAGGTCCAGGCCCGTCTCCGAGGAGTGGGCGTGGGCGTCCACGTCAGGCCGCGCGAGGTGAGTGGCGGGGCGGACAGGTAGGGGCTGTCGTGGGCTGTGACGGTCCGGGCCGCCCGGGTACCGGCCGGCGATCCCTGCTGACCAGGAGCCCTTCCGGGCGCCGATGACGTGGTTCCGGACCGTCCGGCCCCGGCCGGCCGGACCGCTACGGATCGTCTCGCACATCTACAGCCGGCAGACTCACCTTGGGACGTCAACCGCCGAGCCGACGCCCACCGGTCGGGGAACCACGCCGACACCCGCTGGGGAACATCGCCGTCATCACACCTGCCCGCCCGTGAGACCCGGTATCCATAGGCCTAGCGGCTCCCCGCCCGCCCCCGCATACAGTTTCCTGGTGACCAGGCCCGACCCGTACGACGTCCTCGCCCAGTGGCTCGCCGCCGGCCTCGGCAAGCACGGCCGCGCCCTGCAGGGCACCACGCCCACCCGCTACGAGGCCGACCTGCGGGACTGGCTGTACTTCACCGAGGAGACCACCGGCATCGGCGCCTGGAACGCCGACTCCTCGACCGCCTCCACCTGGGCCTACGCCCCCGCCCTGCGCCGCCCCAACCCCGACCGGCCCTCACGGCGCCCGCTCGCGCCGCGCGTCTCGCTGCACAACCCCGCCCGGCGCCTGGCCGCCCTCGCCGCGTTCTACGCCTACGCCGCCGGCGCCGGCCACATCCCCGAACCCCCGTTCAACGCCGCCGCGCTGCGCCCCGCCCCCACCGCGCTGCCCCGCACCGCCCCGCTCACCCTCGAACAGGCCGCCGGAATGCAGTACGCCGCCGACGACCTCCTGCCCGGCCGCCACCGCCGCGGCCCCCACGACACCGCCCCGCACCGCGACCGGCTCCTCGTCCACCTCCTCCTCGACGGCCTGCGCCCCCGGCAGGCCGTCGGCATCGACCTGGAGGACCTCCACGAGGAGGACCCCCACCGCCGCATCCGCACCCTCGCCTGCCCCGCGCCCAAGGGCGACGGCACCATCACCCACCAGCCCTCCCGCGAGGTCTGGCGGGCCATCGCCGACTACCTGCCGCACCGGGTGGACGGCCGCGACCCCGAAACCGGCCGCCGACCACTGCTGACCAGCCGCAACGGCAGGCGCCTGGACTCCAACACCATGCCCGGACGCATCGTCAAGGCCGTCGCTGCCCGGGTGCCCGAGCTCATCTTCGAACCCGGCTCCGTCACCCCCGACCGCCTCGCCATGGCCCCCGCCGTCCTCCTCGACCACCCGCTCCCCGCACCCGACCCCGACGGCTGGGCCCCGCCGGACGCCCCGCCCCTCGAACGGCTGCGCCTCGACCTGCGCCATGCCCTCGACGCCGCCCCGCTCTGCCCGCCCGTCACCGGCGGCTGCCCGGCCGACTGCGAGCGCTGCGCCGTCCGCAAGCGGCTCTGGGAGCGGTGGGAGCAGCGCTGGCACACCTCCGAACCGGCCTACCTCGCCTGGCCCGTGCCGCCCTACGACCACCGCCAGCGTCCCGGCGAACGCCTCCTCGCCTACCACCGCGGCCGCTGCGCCGTCTGCGGTGCGCTCCCCGAGGCGGGCCGCCCCGCCCACACCGAGGACCACGACCCCCACACCGGCCTCACCCGCGGCCTGCTCTGCCACCGCTGCCGCCCCCAGGCCGAACAGGGCGCCGCACCCTTCTGGGTCCGCTACTACCAGCGCCCCCCGGCCGCCGTCCTCGGCCTCGAGCTGCGCTACCCGGCGCTGCGCGCGGAGCCGCGGGACTGAAGGGGCCGACCCGACTCTCGCTCCCGGCTGCTCCGGTCACATCTCGACTATGGAGAACGCCTGCGGCGGAGCACCCCGCTGTCCCACACTGATCGCAGGCATCGGAAGGGAGGGGCTGTGGGAGGAAGCGTGGACCACGGCGGGACCGAGTTGGCCGAGGCACTCATGGCTGTCCGGGCAGGTCTCGCGGCTGCTCAACGAGACGGAGAGGGCTCCGCGATCCGGTTCAAGGTGAAGGAGGTGACTTTGGACCTGGGGATCGAGCTGCGCAGGGCCGGAACGGCGTCGGGCGGGGTGAAGGCGTTCGTGGTCTCCACCGACGCCAAGGGCGAGTGGTCGAGGTCGCGGACCCACCGGTTGACCGTCAACCTCGAGGTCGACGATCCGGACCACGTGCTGATCAACGGACATGCCTCCGACTTCGGGGAGACGGTCGGAGAGAGTCTGTTCGAGTAGCGGAGCGCGAGGCGATGGGGGCTGCGAGCTGGGCGAGGACCGTACAGGTCCTCGGGTCCGGCGGTGGATGCGGGTCAGGCACGTTGATCGCTCCCGGCCTGGTGCTGACGGCTCTCCACGTCGTCTCCCAGCTCGACGGCGGACAGGCCTTGCCGGACGGGCGGATACGGGTGCGGGTCCTGCGTGACCGGCAGGAGCATCCGGTCGAGGTCGTGTGGGCGGGCGATCGGGAACTGGACGCGGTGCTCCTGCGTGTGGACCCCCGTCAGCTCGGCCGTGATCTGGCACCTGTCCGCTGGGGCGAACTGACTTCCCCGAGCCCGGACGGCCGTCCTGAATGCTCGGCCGTCGGCTTCCCGCAGGCCATGCGGCAAACGGCCGCCCGACCTGACGGCAGTCTTGCAGTGGTGCACGACTGCCGTCAGGTCGTGGGCCACGTCAGCGCGCTCACCGGCCTGCACGCCTCCAAGTACGACCTCGAGGTCTGCGGTGCCGTCCCCGCCCAGACCGGTGGGGGCAACGGGTGGAGCGGTCTGTCCGGCGCGGGCCTGTTCTGCCACGAGATCCTGATCGGCGTCATGACAGGCGTCTCCAAGGTGTGGCAGGGCCGGACACTGTGGGCCCTGCCCGTACGTCGTCTGCTGGCCCTCGACGACTTCACGTCCGTGGTGACCGAGCACACGGGGAACTCGCCCCAGCTGGAGTCAGCGGACCAGAGCCCCCTCCTGCACGAACCGCCCGTTCCCCGGCTGTCGCCGTCGTATCTCCTGTCGCCGCAAGCCGAGGTCGTGCCATTCACGGGGATGGACGACGAGATCGCCGCTCTCACGTCCTGGTGCACCAGCAGCCGCGGGGTCGATGTGGCCGTGGTGTTCGGCCCGGGCGGTGTCGGCAAGACACGGCTGGCCACCGAACTGATCCGCCGGATGACCCGACGGCGCTCACCCTGGACGGCGGGCTTCCTCGCCGACGTCCAGCGGAGCGCCTCGTCGCTGGAGACGCTGAAAACGAACCTGCGGCCGCTCCTTCTGGTCCTCGACTACGCGGAGACCCGGGTCGACCAGTTGGAACACGTACTGCGGCTCTTCGACGGCGCTCGCCACGCGTTCGACAAGGTTCGGATCCTGTTGCTGGCGCGGCCGGCGAGCCGATGGTGGAGGGACCTCGAGATGGAGTGGCGGGGTTCTCTGGTGATGGAGCAGGGCACGGAGGTCCTGCTGACGCCGGCAACGACGCACCGTCGCGATGACGCGGAACGCGATTTCGACATCGCCACCCGTGCCTTCCGCCAGCGTATCGCTCACCTTGCGGCCCTCACTGGGCCGCCAGCGGAACAGGGCGAGTCCGATGAGACCGAACCGCCGCAGGCCCCGGACCACAGGGAGCAGGCCGGAGAGACCGCCCAAGCCATCATCTCCATCCACATGACCGCTCTGGCCCAGGCGTTGGAGAACGCCGACCTGCCCCCCACTCCCGGGGCCGTCCGGCCGGTCGACGTCCTGCTGGCCCATGAAAGCCGCTATTGGAAGCACAGCGCCCGCTCGCACGGTCTGGAGGCCCTGTTCTCCACCCAGCGCGACCTGTTGCGGCAGTTGGTTGCCGTCCAACGCATCACCGGCGCCGAGGAACGCCGCGACGCGCTGAACGCCGTCATGGCGACCCTCCGGTTCCACGACCGGGACTTCGGTACACCGGAGCCGCCGAACCGCGAACAGGTCCGTCGTATCGACCAAATGCTCACCGACCTGTATCCGGCGACAGACGGCGCCCACTGGGGCACGATGAGTCCGGACGTCCTGGCTGCCGAACTCATCACCCAGGCCGACCGCGACAGCGACAGCGAGCTCGTCGCACGCATCCTTCCCGACCCCGGTCTGTCCGCGGCCCAGCAGCACCGCGCGCTGACCGTGCTGGCACGGGCGAGCACGCATCAGCCCGCCCTCACGAAGAGCGTCGCCCGTGCCGTCGCTACGGCAGCCGACGCCCTCCTGGGCCCGGCGGTCGATGCCGTGACCGCGCTTCCCCCGACCGACGCCGTTCCCTGGTTGACCGCACTGAGGTCCGCGGCGACCTGTCAGAAGCGCGCCGGCCGGCCCGAGGTCACCGACCAGCTCGGTCGTATCGACGATTTGCTGGACCAGCTCGCACCGGACGTCCCGGAGCTCGACACCGGAGCCGCATCAGCCCCAGAGCTCACCCCCGGAGCATCACCCGCTCCCGCCGCCGAAGGGCGTTCCCCCGTCGTCGGCCCGGCCGCCGACGGACACTCGCCGCCTCCGGACCAGCCGCAGGCTGCCTCGGCCCCAAGACGGAACGATTGGAGCGACCTGGCGATCACGCTGCCCGCCGTGGCCCGCCCACACGTCCCCGAACCCGTTTCGGCCCGCTTCCATTTCAGGAGCGGAGCCTTCGCCGACCTCGACCGGCAGCGGAGACTGGACCGCGCCCTGCACGCCCTCACGGAGCAGGCGCGCAGGTCCGGAGACGCCCTCCCCGCCATCAACACGATCTTCCTAGGCCTGGACGGCAGCATCGAGCTGAACCTGGCGACTGCGGCCCGAGCCGTCGCCCCGTTCCATTCCGCGGACCGTGACGTCGTGTGGCACTGCAGCAGTGACCACGCGGTGCTGCCCGACGCCGACAACGCTTGCCGGCACGCCTACCCTGCCCTGGTGCACCTCGGATGGCGCCTCGATGGATCGATCGCCCTCGCGGATCTCGAACAGGTCAGGCTCATCCACCTTGACGGTGCCCACGCGACCGTCCAAGCCGTCCTCGGCGAGCTCGCCTTCGAGCTCGAGACCAGGCCCCATGACAGCGGCCCACACGTTCACGTGTCCGGAATTCCCGAAGACCTGCACTTCTCCGCTCGCTCGACCTCACACGAGACGCTCGAAGCAGCGCTCGATGCCATGCGCACCCACACGGACCGGGTTCGCTACGAGCTCAGAAAGCTGGGCCTGACACATCCCCGCGACGCTCGGCTCCACGACCCCTCGAACGATCTGTGGAGGCCTAGGGCCGTTCTAACTGCCCAACAACCCGGCACCGCCACCGCGAGGGACCTCGGCTCCATCCTTGACGCCCGTCCCCTGGGATGTCTGGGAGTCGTGGCTCGTGCCCCCTCCCCCGGCGGGGGTCCCGCCGCCACGTGGACCGTCGCGATCGATGCTTCCGCGAACGCACTCTGATCGGTCAGCGCTTGCGAGAGCTTTCGTCGTCGTCGATCGCCGCCCACCACCTACCCACTTTCGGACCGCGACGCGGGGAATCAGGTCAGCTCTCGACAAGCCCGGGGTGATTCCCCTGCAAAGCCCCAATGCTTGAACAGATGCCGCGTGACGGGACATGAGAGGGACTGGCATGGCGCTGTTCGGCCCTTCCACCAACGGACAGGACAAGCTCGCCGAGGAAATCGCGCTGCTACGCACCGAGTTCGGTCAGGAGATCCGGGTCGGGCTGACCGAGATCCGCGGCCTCCAGGCCGAACTCCGACAGCAACTCGGCGCCAGCCTCGACAGCGGCGTTCAGGATCTGCGCGACGAGCTACGCGAACTGCGCCGCGAGCTCAACGACGCGCACAAGAGCATCACCGAAGCACGTCGCGATTCCGAGTCCCTTCGCCTTGAGCTCGAGACCACACGCCGACAGGCCGCCGAAGCACAGCGAGAGATAGTTCCGGAGGGGGCTCCCACCACTGTCACCAAGTCGTCCTCCACCCACGAGGACCTGCCGGGCTCGTCGGCCGAAGCCCCGGGCCAGACCCCTCCCGCAGCCCGGCACCACGTTCTGGACCCACTGCTCGAGCAAGCCGCCGGTGTCAGCGCGGCGGATCTGGTCTGTCACCGCGACGCATGGGCGTTCATCGTCGAGCAGGCCTCACGGAACTCCCACTTCCGGGTTCCAGAGCTCGTAGCCCACGACCACCACGACGAGCAGACCACCGTCACGCTGTCAGGACGCACCCTGATCGCCGTTCTCAGTGCCCTGCACACAACGCAGAACTCACAGTCGGCGTCACGCGAGGACCGAGCACTCGCCTCGACGTACTACGGCCGGATCTCCGATGTGGTCGCTAGCGCCCTTCCCTCTCATAGCGGTAGCGCGAGGATGCGCATCGTCGTCGACGACCGCCCTCCGTCAGCCGCCGAAGGGTAGCGCAGGCGGGCTGCGGCCCTCCGCCGCCGCAGTACGTCACCGCGCCCTGCCGGCGTCAAGTCCGGCGATGACTCCGACCTCCGCCTCTCGCATACCCAGAACCATGGCGATCTCCTGGATGGGAACGGGTTCCGGACTGTGCCTTCCGCTGCGCGGCATGTGAATGGTCACCGTCGGTCGTGCAGCTTCCAAGGCCATCCTCCGGACCGAGATCCCGCTCAAGTCCATCGATCCGGTGAAGAACCAGTACCTCACCTGCGGATGGCGGGAGGTCTTGTAACCAACCTCAGAGTCGACCGACAGACGGCACATCGGTTTGGTTACCGTGGTGACGGCCTGAATGTGAGTCAAACCGGGATGGACCCCCGCTGGTGCGGGGAGGGCGAACAGCGACTCTCCAAGCTGCCGGCGAGAGGCGGCTGACCCCCGACTCCGGGGAAATGGCAGAGCCTGTACCAGCATGAGCATACCAGGCACAAATCTCAGAAGAGATCAAACCCCAAAGTCTATGAGTATTTTAAAATTACTAACCTCGCTTCATGTCCCCACATTCAATGCGCCACACGCCACTCGAAGCGCTCCACATAAGCCTCTTGTAGGCATCTTGAGGAGAGGCGCCGACCATCAAAGCCTCTAGCTGGGAGCTTCAGGAGAGCCGTTGAATCAAAAACAAGAGCCTCGAGTTGCAGCAGCCTGCTGAGCATGCAGTAATGTTGCCGCCAAATCAGCACGAGCCAGACCTGCCCAACCATGGCAGCGCCGCAGAAATTTCCGACAGTCATTTTTTTCTCATTCAAAGGAATATTGGTGCACCAAAACCAAGCATCGTTTCCGTGGTCCCTGGAGACGTTCGTGGCAAGCCTGCTCGCAGCTCTGATCGCCAGGGCACTTGAAGCTGTCATCCGGCACTCGCGGGACGACAACTCAGGGCAGCAGGGCCGGCCTCGCTCCGGGAGCCGTTCTCAAGGCCGCAGCCGTACAGGAATGCGCCGACCGGGTCGCACGCGCCCGCCTCAGAAGGGCTCGGGACATGAACAGCGGCTCCGCCGCCGCGGCCGCCGTGTGAAGTGGTGACGGGTCGGCAAGGGCCTGATCACGTCCGGCTCGGTGGTCCTTGCTTTCGGCACCCGCAGCCGGGGATCCGTGCTGGACAAGGTATGCGTGGAGCACGAGCTCTCAGTGATCCACGTCGCCAAGCAACGAGAGCATGGGACCCTACCTTGAGTTTCGATGTGTCGGCGGTGCCTCGAGGAGCCTTAATCCCGGTGCTGGGTGATGGTCTCTGACAGCACTGGTCCATTCAAGTGTGGGCTTGACCGGGTGCAGCCGCTAATGCTCGGCTGCACCCCTGCCACGACCCAAGCTGTCGATGATGCCGAGTCCATCCATTCGACAGCACCGTTCCTACGCTTCGATCGTGATCAGAGCATCCATGGGCTGGAGACCTTTCATCGCGACCAAGGTCAGGCCGTCGAAGTCGATGGGCTGGCGTCGCTGCTCGCCGGCGGTCCGCAGTTCGAAGCCCTGTTCGTTGGCCGCAGTGTGGACGAGGACGGCCACGCCGTCGCCGACGCAGCCGCTGACGGCCTGCCAGAGTTCCTCGCGGACCTTGGCGGAGATGGTTCCGACGTAGAGCTGGGGGGTGACCTCGAGGAGCCAGCGGGTGAGGGCTCCGCGCAGGTGGTCGGGGACCGCCGTGGCGGAGATGACGGTCATGGCTGCCATGGGTGCACCCCGTTCGGGTGGTGTGCGGGCCGGCCGGGCCTCACAGCAGCTCCTCCCCGGCGTAGTTGACCCCGCCCGGGACGGGGCCGGAGACCGGGTCCCACAGGTCGACGAGCTGCTCGTCCGGGTCGGGCGGGGTGATGTTCTGGTCCGGGGCGAGCAGGCGCTGGATGTCGGTGACGATGCGCGGCAGCAGGCGGAACAGACGCAGGCCGTCACGGAAGCCGCGGCGGGCGTCGGCTTCCGGCTGCGGGGAGGTGTGGAGGGAGAAGGCGAGCGGGATGGTCAGTTCGGCCTTGTACAGGTCGGCGATGTCGTAGACGAAGGCCTGCTGGTTGCCGCTGTGGACGAAGCCGAGGGCGGGCGAGCAGCCGAGGGCGAGGACGGCCGCGTGGACGATGCCGTAGAGGCAGGTGTTGGCCGCGGAGAGGGCGAGGTTGACCGGGTCCTGGGTGTCCCAGGAGTTCGGGTCGTAGTTGCGGCGGAAGCGGCCGATGCGGTGCTGCTGGGCGAGGAGGCGGTAGTGGGCCTTGACCCGTTGACCTTCCAGGCCGCGCAGTCGGGTGAGGCCGCTGCCGGCCGGGACGGTGCCGCGACCGAAGCGCTGCTCGTACATGGCGGTGGCGACGGCCAGGCGGGTGGTGTCGTCCGCCCAGGCCCGGGCCTGGCGTTCGAGCCAGGTGGTGCTGAGGGATTCGGGGACGGTGGCGGCGTAGCAGCGGACGCCGCCGGATCCGGCGATGACGACGGTGGTGCCGTGGCGGGCGAAGGTGGTCAGGGCGCGGGCGGTGATGGAGGTGCCGGGGCCGAGGAGGACGCAGCTGAGGGCTGCGGTGGGGAGGTAGACGGTTTCGGTGCCACGGTGGGGGCTGGTGACCTCGGCGCAGACGCCGGTGTCGTCCTGGACGATGCGGACGATGTCGAGGTAGAGGAAGGAGAGGGAGTCGGCGATGCGGGGCAGCATGGCGACGGTGGGGGCGGCGAGTTTGCGCCGGGCCCCGCCGGGGTCGGGGCGGCGGGCGGTCACTGGGGCCCCCGGTGGGGGGCGATGCTGAGCAGGCCGCAGCCGTAGGCCTTGCCCTTGCCGATGCCGTGGGTGAGGCGGGTGCGTAGGAGGTCGGCGTCGGTGATGGCGGCGGTTCCTTCGAACAGGACGCGGTCGTGCTTGATGGGTCGTTGGTCGCTACGGCGGTTGCCCTTGGCGGCTTCGAGGGGGCTGGAGTGGAGGGTGCCGAGGTCGAGGCCGGAAGACTGGGCCTGGCGGGCCCACCATTCGTCGGCGGCCGCGCCTTGGAGGGGGACGACGGCTTTAAGCCGGTAGAGCTCTCGGGTGGCGCGGCCGGGCTTGCGGATGGGGTTGGCGGCGATGCGGTAGCGGATGTGGAGGCCGGGGCGCAGGGCGTCCAGGAGCGGGGTGAGAGTCTTGGTCACCGCCTGCCCGTAGCCGGTGGGGAGGCGCTCGAGGTCGGGTCGCTCGGCGCTCTGGAGGAGGATCTGGTCCCCGGTGGGCGTCGATTCGGTGCGGAAGAGGACGCCGAGGCGGCGGCGTGGTTCCTCGTCGGCCACCTGGTCGGGGAAGAGCGACATCATGCGGTGGTGCAGGTCGACGGCGCCGGCGGTGTCGCGGCGGGCCTCGCGGCTGCGCGGGTCGGGGATGATGCGGGTGAGCCAGAGGGTCATGCGGGGATGCTTTCCGGGCGGATGGTGTGCCGGGTCAGGTAGTCGCCGAGGGCGGTCAGGTAGCCGGCGGCGAGGCCCTTGCAGCGATCGGCGGGCAGGGTGAGGGTGCGCTGGTAGCGGGGGCGGGCGCGGTAGGCCCGTCGCCGGGGGTGGAAGTCGATGGGGTCGTCGGTGACCTCGCCGGCGGGGGTGCTGCCGTCGTCGTCGCCGGGCTGGGGGTGGTCGCCGAGGCGGTCGAGCGGCTGGTCGCCGTGGAAGACGATGTCGACGGTCCTGGTGCCCGCGCGGACCCTCCGGGAGAGCGGCAGGTGGACGAGGTGGTGCAGGGGGTCGTCGACCAGTCCGAGCAGCAGGGGGCCTTCCGGCGGGCAGGAGCGGCGTCCCAGGTAGGGGGGCCAGTGCGGGTTCCGCAGCGCCTGCGCCCACTCGTCGAGGTGGTCGGGGGGCGCGGTGAGGACGGCCGTGAAGGCGGCGTCGGCGAGGTAGTACCGGTGGGAGAGCAGGGTGGCGGTGGCGCCGGTGCGCTTCTTGCCCTCGGCGGTGGTGACCGTGCGGGCGGCGGGCAGGCCGCCGCCGACGGTGTGCAGGTCGCGCAGGATCACGCCCGCCCGGTCGGTGCGGACGGTCAGCGAGAGGGCGGCGAGGTCTTCGATGTCCTCGCCCCGTTTGCGGCCGAGGGCCGCGGCGAGCAGGCCGATGACGCCGGAGCGTGTGGGGAACGGCGCGGTGTCGCGCTCGTTGAACCGGCCGGTCTCGCCCCAGGACTGCAGTGGCGCGGCCAGGCGCAGCAGCAGTCCTCGGGTGGGGGTGGTGTGGGTGCTCATGCGCCTGCCCCGGCGGTGACGGAAGCGGACGTGGAGCCGGTGGTGAAGGCCGCGTCGATGGCGGTGTCGATGAGCTGGGGGAAGGAGTCGACGCGGGTGCCGAGGCCCTCGAGTTCCTTGTCCTCCAGGCTGGCCCAGGCGGCGGTGACGGTGCCGCGGCCACCGAGGAGCTTGTGGGCGGCCGTGGCATAGCGGGCCAGGGCCGTGCGGGAGGCGGGGCCGTATCCGCCGCTCTCGTGGGAGGCGACGGGCTGTTCGAAGGCTGCGGCGTAGGAGAGCGGGCGGTCGCTGCGGACGGCGATGTGGACGAGGTCGGGGATGGTGTGCGGGGCGGTGGCGGTCTTCTTCGCGCGGGGGAGGGAGAGGATGAACGCCTCGGCGAACCCGGCGGCGAGTTCGCGGGCGGCTTCGCGGTCGCCGCCGAGGTTGGTCGCCAGGTCGGCGAGGTCGACGGTGGCGTAGCGGTAGAAGACGCCGGCGCTGAACTCGGCGTGGCCCATGTGGGCGCTGCCGGTGGTGTCGCCCCAGGCGGAGGTGACGTCGTCGACCGCGGAGAAGTAGTCGAGTTCGACGTCGGTGCCGTGGGTGGTCAGGGCGTGGGCGACCTGCACGGCGCCGTCGACGCCGGCATCGTCGACTTCGGCGAGCATGCGGCCGAAGAGGTTGATGACGCCGTTGCGGCCGCGCAGGATGGCGTCGATGGCCTCCTTGGACAGGACGCTCTTGTCGCCGGCCTTCTTGATGTCCTTGGCGCTCTCGAGTTCGGCGCGGTGTTCCTCGGCGAGGGCGGCGAGTTCGGCGACGGCGGTCTCGGGCACGTAGACCATGGCGTTGGTGGTAATGACGGGCGAGTCCTTGGCCGTCTCGAACTTGATGCTGCTGCCGGCGGCGACGTGCTGGCCGGCGCGCTGGGCAAGTTCGGC
This sequence comes from Kitasatospora sp. NPDC093550, assembly GCF_044764985.1. Classification (NCBI taxonomy): domain Bacteria; kingdom Bacillati; phylum Actinomycetota; class Actinomycetes; order Kitasatosporales; family Streptomycetaceae; genus Kitasatospora; species Kitasatospora sp. NPDC093550. Next base: position 76,093 of record NZ_JBIWJF010000032.1, on the reverse strand, counting down.
GGACCAGCCGTGCTGGTCCTCGAGGAGGCGCGTGACGCGGGCCCCGATGCGGCGGGTGCGCAGGGCCCGCTCGCCGAAGCTGTCCTGGAAGTACTCGCGGACGGCGCGCTTCCAGGACTGGCTGCTGACCCGGGTGCGTTCGGTGTCGCCGTAGCGGACGGTCTTGACGGAGTTGTTGTCGTCGCGGTTGAGGTTGGCGAACGGGACGCTCTGGACGACGTGGATGTCGAGGAAGCGGGCGGTGGTGCGGTCGGGGCCGGGCATGCTCTGCTCCTGGGGGTCGGTGTGTGCGGTGGTCTGTACGGGGTCGGGGCTCTCAGGCCTCGGGCGCGGCGCCGTCCGCGGCATGGGCCTCGGGGGCGCCGGCGTCGGGGGTGTCCGTCACGTCGTTCTGCTCGTCGTCGTGCTCGCGGGCCCGGCGCTCGCCGTCCTTCTGCAGGGCCCGGTGGTAGTCCTGGAGCCAGATGCGCTTGACGGTGCCGGAGCGGCGCCGCCACTGGCAGAGGTCGATGAGCAGCTGGGCCCAGTCGACCTCGACGTCGCTGCCGCGCAGTTGGCGGACCGCGCCGGGCAGGTGGCGGTGCAGTCCGTCGACGCTCTGCCGGCTCAGGAGATTGAGGCGGGACTCGGCCGAGGTCTCGCGCAGACCGCCCGCCTGTCCGCCCTTGATGACGCCGTCGGCGAAGGCGTGGCCGAGGCTGCGCGGGGTGATCCGCTTGGCGGTGGCGGCCTCCGCGTCCGCCGGACGGTCCGCCGCGTGGCCGGGCGCGTCCGATGCCGCCCCGGCGGCCGTCGCCTCCTCGCCCGCCGGCTGGTCCTTCGACCCGTTCTTCTTCGAGGTCTCGGCCTTCGCGGCGGCGTACTGGTCGCGGCGCTGCGCGGCGATCAGGGAGGCGACGGTGTAGAAGGCGCGCTGGACGTCGCGGCTGCGCGTCTGCTCCTCGGTGAGCCAGGAGGCCACGTAGCGGTGCATGTACGGCACGGAGTCCAGGTCCTTGCCGACGCCGCGGCGCAGGGCCGCGCGGACGCCGGGGTCCTCGTGGCTGCGCTTGTCGATCCTGGCGGTGAACGCGCGTGCCCGCGCCAGCGAGGGGATGAGGGAGGGCTCCCTCGGCGGGGTGACCGCGTCGTCCGCCGGTTTGGCGGGCCCGGGGATGGTGCTGGTCGTGCTCATGCGTCCTCCGTACTGGTGTCGCTGCGGCCGGTGGCGCCGGCCGCGCCGGTCTTGGCGGGGCGCTTCACCGGCCCGCCGTACAGCTCGAGGCGGGCGGTGGTGCAGGCCTTGGCTCCGCGCATGGTGCCGAGCGCGCCGTAGGTGACGGTGTCGTAGGCCTGCTCGGCGAGGATGCGGAACGCTGCGGCGGCGCCGTCGAAGTCGCGTGTGTTCAGGTGCTTCCAGAACTCGGCCTCGGCGGCTGGCCAGTAACGGGCGGCGGCGTCGACGGCCCAGGTGCAGTCGCGGATCTTGGGGGCGGTGGTGAAGTCGGCCCAGGCCTTCTTGACGGCCCGGTCGAGCCGGTTGCCGTACCGCTCCCCCAGGACGCGCAGGCGGCCGATCTCGACAGCGACCGTGGGTTCGTTGTCCTCTGCGAGCCCGAGTACCGGCGGGGTGACCGCGTCGACGAACTGGATGTCCTTCGCCTGGCCGTCCTGCTCGAATCCCAGCGCACGGACCCTCAGGTCCTCCGAGACCTCCAGCGCGGTACGGAACACCTCGGGGCGCTGTGGGCGAGTGCTGCCTGCGGGGTTCTCGAGCAGCAGGGCATCCAGATCGCGCCACAGCGCGCGCTGGGAGTCGGCGGGACGAGGGTAGAGGTTGCCCTCCTTGCTGGTCTGCCAGATCAGGTACGGGTCGCCCTCGCGGGAGATCTTGTGTTGGTTCGCCCAGGTGATGAACGCGTCCCGCACGTACTGGCCGGTGGCGTCGGGCACGAGCAGCAGCGCGTGCTGGGAGCGGGCCGTGAGCGCGGAGCACGGACCTTTCAGGGGTGGCGGGGCGGCCACGGGGTCGGGCAGCTCGTCCCGCTCCCACGGGCACAGGTCACTGTCGCGGGCGACGTCCCTGCCGGGCTCGGGCAGGCCGGCCAGGAGGGTCTCGAACAGGCTCTCGCCCTCCGGGTGGTAGGAGAGCGTGCTTCGCAGGGGCCCGGCCTTGCTGCCGGCCGCCTTGGTGGCGCCGACGGTACGGCTGGAGCAGCGTCCGGAGGGGCCGTAGTAGTGCCAGACGAGAAGGTGCAGGACGGCCTGGTCGGGGGTGGGCAGCTCGGGGGCGGCGCTGTTGACGTGCTGGAACCAGGAGTGGTTGTTGCCCGAGGGGCGGGTGGTGATGAGCTTGTCGACACCGGCGGTGTTCGCCGGGTCGCACTGCTCGGCCAGCCTCGGGTCCTGCAGGAAGGGCCGCGCGGGGTCGAAGAGGTCGAAGCGGCCGTGGATCGGCGTGAGGTAGCGGGTGACCTGTTCTTCGCTGAGGCTTCCCCGGGTGACCAGGTCCTCGCGGCGCCTGGACCAGTCGCCCGGACCGGCTTCGTCGAGCTCCGCGACCCGGGCGGTGATCGCGTACAGGACGCGGTACAGCGCGGAGAGCGCCGGCGGATCGGCGACCGCGATCTGCGCGATCTCGTGGGCGCGCAGGAGGAGTTCGCGCAGGCCGACTTCGGGTGGACGGGCCGTGGTGGAGTCCACCGTGTCGTTCGTCTCCTGACCGGGGATCCAGCGGACGGGGATCCACGGTTCGTCGAGGAGGTCGTAGGCGGGGGGTGCGGACGGCATGCGGCCTCCGGCGAGGCGAGTGCGGGTACGGGTGATCACAAGGTGGGTAGGCTCTGCCCGGTCCCCGGGCATGAGCCGGGGGTGAGCCGTGCGGTGCCTAAGAAACGGCCGTGTCGGCAGACCTGTCCCCGCGCAAGCGGGGGTCACGCCGGTCCCTGGAGGGGCGACAACCCTGTCTGGGACCGGCGTAGCCAACGTATCGTCAAGTGCGGTGCCTACGACGCTAGTTCTCGGAAATTCCCACGTTCGAGTACATGAGCAGCCGCTCCCCCAGTCGGCCCGTCCACCGGTCACCGTCAGGGCGCATGCGCAGCAGCGCCAGGCCCGCGAGCAAGGGCCTGTCGTCCCACGCCTTCGGCACGGCGTTCTCCTCCGTGCGGCCAGCGAGCCAGCGGCCGGGCAGCGGCACGGTGTGCCGCATGATCAGCGCGATCTCGTCCCGGTTCGCCGCAGCCCTGGGCAGCGGGACGTCGAGGTCGGGGTCGAGGCTCCATCCGTCCCCCCGTTCGAAGACGCACACGGCGCGGCCGCTGTCCGCGCCGAGGCGGGTGGTCAGCAGGTCGTCCGAGACGGCGAAGCCACGCTCGCTGAGTCGGGAGAGATCGTCGACCACGTCGTACGGTGCGGGGATGACGGTGATCTCCGCCAGCTGCTCCTCGGCGGCAGCCGAGGCGATGCGCTCGGCGTCCATCCGGTCGAGTTCCGCCGAGGCGGCCTTGTCCAGGCCGGCCCCGAAGTCGTCCGCGTAGACCTCGTCCACGAGCTCCTGGACGTCTCCCGGGACCTCGACCGCACCGCCGGACTGCCTTTCGAGCAGCAGGCTGGTCCGGCGCAGCAGGGACGCGTCGTAGACGGTTCCCCAGGAGCGGGGGGCGGCCACGCGGCCCTTCTCGTCGGTCGGCTCCAGCACGATCATGCGCGGCTCGGTGGGCGGGCCCGTCCAGACCGGACGGTTGGGGCGGTCGTGGCGCTTGCCGCGGCCGGCCCGCTGCAGGAGCTGTGCCAGCGGGGCGAGGTCCGAGACGATCAGGTCGAAGTCCAGGTCGAGGGACTGTTCGACGATCTGGGTGGCCACCAGGATCGAGCCTTCGCGCGGGGTGGCCGTCGCCGCGACGTTCGCGGGCTTCCCGTACGCGGCCTCGCACTCAGCGGTGATGCGCTGGCGCTCGTGGGCGGGGTAGCGGGAGTGGAGCAGCCGCACACCACCCTCGCGCGCGGCGAGCTCGGGCAGGGCCGACGCCAGGTAGCGGTAGGTGCGCTGGGCCTCGTCCACGGTGGTGCAGCAGACGAGGACGCAGCCGCCCTCGGCGGTGACCGGTTCGAGGATCTCGCGCAGGGCCTCGCGGCGCCCCTGCCGTCCGGGTTTCTCGGCGACGTCCTCGTCACGGACGTCCCAGTACACCCTCCGGGTCTCCACGCGCAGGGTCCGCCTGCGACTGCTGCCGACCTCGCGCGGCGTGGACACCTCTCCGCTGCCCGCGTCCACGAAGAGCCAGCCTGGATAGCAGGGCTCCACCGCGGACGGCTCACGGAAGCCCGCGCCGCGCCGGTAGGCGTCGACGAGCGACGAGGCCGCCTTCCCGGTCAGGGTCGCCGACAGCAGCACGACCGGGGCGCCGAACGCGCCGAGCCACTCCAGCAGCCGCACCAGCAGGCTGTGCATCCACGGGCCGTAGGAGTGCGCCTCGTCCACCACCAGCACCTTGTTCGACAGGCCGAACAGCCGCAGGAAGCCGTAGCGGACCGGCAGGACACCGGTGAGCGCCTGGTCGACCGTGCCGTTGGCGAGCGGCGCCAGCAGACCCCGCCGCCCCGTCCGCAGCCACTGACCGGCCTCGGTGTCCGCGAGAACGGCCGGCCCGTCCGTCACCCCCTCCCCCGGGGCGTAGTCCGGGCTCAACCACGCCATGCTGTGCAGCAGCGTGAGCGCGCGATCGCCGTCGACGTTGTCCTCCGCGAACCTGCGGAACCTGGTGAACATCGCGTCCGCCGTGGCCATCGTCGGCAGCGCGAAGTAGACGCCGGAAGCGCCTGAGGCCCGCGCGATCACGGACGCCGCGTGCAGGGCGGTCTCGGTCTTGCCGTCCCCGGTCGGGGCGGTGACCAGCAGCAGGCCGGGCCCCTTCACCACGGCGGGCAGGTGCTCCGCGACGTCGGCCTGGAGCTTGTTCGGGGGAAACGGGAACTGCCGCGTGAAAGGCCTGCCCGGGAACGCCGCCCGCCCCAGGCCCGCGTCCCGGACCCACTGCGGCGCGGCCTCGGCCGCCGCCTCGAAGTGCTCGGCGAGCTCCGCGTCCCCGGTCTTCCAGTCCTCCCCGGGCATCCGCGGCTCGATGACGTCGACCTGGCTGGCCAGCCAGTCGGCCACCACGACCAGCCCGGTGACCACCACCGCCAGCTCACCGGGCAGCACGGACTCCAGGGGCCTGCCGGCCCCGACCGTCCGACGGACCGCGTGGGCGTGCGCGAGCCGCTGCTCCCGCCAGCCGGCGGCGGTGCCGAGAGCCGGTTGGTAGCCCGACGGATTGTTGATCTCCTTCACCTGCAGCGTGGGGGCGAAGCATCCGTGATGACCGCCGAGCAGCTGGGCGATCTGGTGCGCCGGCGACGTCCTGACGGGCTTGTGGAGCGGATAGCCGCACTGCTTGAAGAACTCGACCAGCCCCCAGTGCGTGGCCGTCTCGTGCCTCAAATTCCCGCTGCGCCTGGCGGCCGGGTTGTCCTCCGTGTACGCCGGATCCCCCGCCAGCTTCGCGAACTCCTCGGTGACCTGCCGCTGGAAGTGCAGCGAGATCTTCCCGATGTCGTGGAGCCCGGCCCACAACATCACCATCTGTCGGGCCTCGCCCTCGCTGACACCCATGGCCCCCGCGATCCGCACCCGCACACGCTCACTGAGGACCGCGTCCCACAACGCGCCGGCGACGGCGGCAGTGTCCAGAAGGTGGCAGATCACGGGGTAGGGACCGGGCAGGCCGGCACTCTTGCCCCACAGGCGGGAGTCGGGATCGACCGACCCCAATTCGCCAACGGGCTTGCTCTCGTTCATGTCTGAGGATCTATCAGTCGACACTGACAATCCTCATGGCCCTCACACCGGATTCGAGGGCAGGCAAGAGCCTGGCTGGCGGGACCCTCGACGCATCGTCCGAGGTCACTGGCACCCGAGGATGCGTGCGCGGTACTTCGTGTAACGATTTAGACACCGCCAGCCAGGCCCAACCACCCTTTAAGTTGAAGCTTTTGGCCACTCGCGGGTCCGGCATCACAGCCGGGAACATCCGCGATCAGGCTGACTCCCTACTCTGCGGGAGGCCGCCGCCTGTCACCAACCCCTGCCCGCTCACCGCATAGCAAAGGGCGCCCTGCGACCCAATCCGGGCGCTTCTGAACAGCCCCCATCCATTGCCACCGGTCGGCCACTCCTAGCGCCCATGGCAACATGTGAGCGCTCCGTGACACCTCGATACTGGGCATCAGACTCACCGCCCGCATGGTCAAGAAATCGCAAAGCCTCCACAACGCTCCAGGTCACGAAGGTCCTCCCCGCACCCGCGGGGGTCAGCCGGCCGACCTGCACCGGCGGACCGGCATCGCTCGGTCCTCCCCGCACCCGCGGGGGTCAGCCGTGCTCCGACGACACGCCGCCGGCGCTCGCCGGGTCCTCCCCGCACCCGCGGGGGTCAGCCGTTGGCCCATGCCCCGATCGACGGGTAGTCGGAGTCCTCCCCGCACCCGCGGGGGTCAGCCGCCGGCACCCCGACCTGCGGCCGTTGCAGAAAGGTCCTCCCCGCACCCGCGGGGTCAGCCGAACTTCCCGGTGATCGTGGTGGAAGTGCGCGGGTCCTCCCCGCACCCGCGGGGGTCAGCCGCTCGGCGCCGAGCAGCGCGAGGAGGTGCGCGCGTCCTCCCCGCACCCGCGGGGGTCAGCCTTTGCTGGAGGTGACGCCGCCGGTGCCCATGGAGTCCTCCCCGCACCCGCGGGGGTCAGCCGGAACGTGCGGGGTGGCGGCCTGACCTGCTGCGGTCCTCCCCGCACCCGCGGGGGTCAGCCGGAAACGCCCCGCCCCGCTTCCGGACCCTCTCTGGCGTGTCCTCCCCACACCCGCGGGGGTCAGCCGGACCTGGCGCCGTGGTTCCCGGTCGGCGTGGAGTCCTCCCCGCACCCGCGGGGGTCAGCTGCGGACCCCATGCGGCCGGGAGCGGGCGAGAGGGTCCTCCCCGCACCTGCGGGGGTCAGCCGAACCTCAACGGCCTTAAGGCGGAGTTCAACCAGTCCTCCCCGCACCCGCGGGGGTCAGCCCGAAACCAGGGTTGACACGCTCCGTAGGCGAAGATCCTCCCCGCACCCGCGGGAGGTCAGCCGTCGGGCATCAGGTCTCCTCGATGCAGGTCGGGGTCCTCCCCGCACCCGCGGGGGTCAGCCGCGCAGGCCCACCAGCTCCGCCGGCACCGCGCCGTCCTCCCCGCACCCGTGGGGGTCAGCCACGCGGATCTCGGCGGCGGCCAGTGCCACGGCCGTCCTCCCCGCACCCGCAGGGTCAGCCGCACCGGGAGATCCGCGACCTCGCTAGGTCAGGATGCGCTCATTCGCATGATCGACTTCGTCGCAATGCGTGTCCTGACCGCAGCATGTCTAGAAGAGGTTTATGAATGTCTTTTATGTTAAGAGGCGTGAAACACAGACCGCCGATTAGCAGAACTCGCGTTCCGGTGAAGACCTCCTCCCCCGTCACACTCCGTCAGCCGCAGGTGCGCTCCAGCCAGCCCACCGGAAGCCCCTCCACATGCCCGCCCCGCCTGACAGCATGTCGAGATGACTGGTGAGGTACACAACAGCAACAACGGTTCGGTCCGGAACCTGATCCAGGCAGACAGCGTCGGCACCATCCACATCGGCTCCTCCTCCCTCCCACGCTCCACCGCCGCCGCGGCCGAGATCGATCTGTTGGACGGACTGGCCAGTGTGGTCCAGAACCAGTGGCGGGAGGAGGCCAACGTCCGTGGTCTGCGGGGGCAGGTGCAGGTTCCGCTGGCGCTTGCGTGGGAGCTGGAACAGGGGCACGAAGACCGGCCCGACGGGGTGCGGGCCGAGTCGGTCGGGCTCGACGCTCTGGTCACGCGTGCCAAGGCGCTCTCGCCCCATCAACTGGTGATCACCGGGCCGCCCGGGGCAGGTAAGTCCTCCATCGCCGTCCTGCTCGTCCTCGAACTGCTGGGGGAGGGTAAACGGGCCTCCGGGGAGAACGTCCCCGTCATCCTGTCACTGTCGGACTGGGACCCGGAGGTGCACTTCTGGGACTGGGTCATCAAGCGGGTGTGCGAGGACTACGAGGAGCACGTCGAAGGTCTCGACCCCGGCTCGGTGAGATCGCTGGTCCGCGGACGCCGGATCGTGCCGGTCCTGGACGGCTTCGACGAGCTACCGCCGCTCGCCCGTCAGGACGCGGCGAAAGCGCTGAGCCTGTTGTTCGACACCGGGGAGACTCTGGTCCTGACCTCCCGACCGGAGGCCTATCAGCGTGCCGTCACGAAGGTCCCCCTCCTGAGGCGTGTTCCGGTGCTGCGTGTCCTGCCGGTTCCGCCCGAGGCCGGGAGGAGCTATCTCGCCCGATCCTGCGATCAAGAACGCCTCGAGTCCTGGAAGCCGGTCTTCGAGGCGTTGGAGAACGATCCCGAGAGCCCGGTCGCCCAGGCCCTCTCCTCGCCCCTGATGCTGGCGCTCGCGGCGGCGGTCTGCACACCGAAGGAAGCCGACCCGCGTGAGCTGCTCGACACGGAGCGGCTTCCCACGCGGGTCGACGTCGAGGGACACCTGCTGGACGGATTGATCCCCGCCGTCTGCGCACTGGGACCACGGCCGTCCGACCTGCCCGGTCCAGTGGTGCGCCGCTGGAGACCCACCAGGGCACCCGGGTACTGCCGCTTCCTCGCGGCCGAGCTCCACCGCCGGCGCACCCACACCATCGCGTGGTGGCAGCTGCGGAGCCGGCTGACCGAACCGGGTGTTTGGGGCGCCGTCGTCATCGTCGCGGCGGCAGTCTCCGGCACATCGGCGAGCTACGTGTTCGCAGGGCTCGCCGCCTTCTTCGGAGCCTCTCCCCCACGGCCCGGACTCGGGATCTCGGGCGTGGGCCAAGCACTCGGTGCCGTCGCCTCGGTCGCCATCATCACCACGGCGTTTGGAAGAGTGCTGACGAGGCACCTGTTCGCTGGCTTCGACGACCGACCGCGGCAGCCGGCGCCCGGTACCAGCGGACCGGTGCTCCTGGCGACGGCCGCGCTGGCCACGGCGGCAGTCGGTGTGTCCCTGCCCGGCAGCACATCGGCGTACCTGTGCGTCTTCGCCCTCCCCCTGCTGTCCGGTGTGCTGCTGACCCGCTCTTCCGAATCCGATCTGGCGACCGGACCGACACAGCTGCTGCGCGGCGAACGCAGGATCGCCCGGGTCGAGGCCGTGGTGGTCGCTCCGGCCATTGCAGGGACGTCCATGGCGTTCTTCCACTGGCTCTACGGTGATCCGCTGCTCATCACCGGCGGGCTCGCCATCGCCTGGTCGTGCTCGGCCGCGGTGCTGGTGGCTCTCAGCCGATGGGGCCGCTGGTACGCCGCACGCCTCTTCCTGGCGGGACGACGACGTCTGCCACGGGATGTCCTGGGTTTCCTCGAGGAGGGGCGCCGGCTGGGCGTGCTCCGGCGGGTCGGCACGGTCTACCAGTTCCGGCACGCCGCGCTCAGGGACAGGCTTGCGGGTGCGGCACCAGGCGGGACGGCCGACAGCACCGAGGCTCCACGCGAGGTGGTTCTCAGGAGCAGCGTGAGCACCGTCAGGGCCCTGCGGGCGCTGGCATCCGACCTGTCGGCGGTGACCGCCGTCTTCCTTCTGGTGGTCTCCCCGATGGCCTCGGGGCCGGAGTTCCGTGCCGATCTGTACCAGAGCCAGCTCCTGCTGCTGCGCTGGTGGCCTCTGCTGCTGGCCGGAATCGGTGTCCTCGTCCTGGGCGGACTGGCTTTGCGGGTGGTTGCGACGCGGCTACGCGTCGACGGCGAGGGCGTGCAGCTCAACGGCGGCCGTCGACTGCGGCTGCGATGGGACCAGGTGACAGAGGTCCAGGTGCGCCGGATCCGGTTCAGCCGGAACGCGGAGGACGGCGCTCCCAGTGTGAACGTCTCCTACTGTCTGGTGATGAAGCCGGTGTCCGGGCTGGCCACCCCTCGGCACCTCACCGATGCGCGCGGCTGGGTCCGGGTCTGGGAGCTGGGTTCCACCGAGCTGATGCCGCCCGAGCTGGAACGCGCGCTGACCCACTTCGTCGGTGATCGTTGGCGCCGCGACGTCTGAGAGCTGAGCTGCCGGCCTCCGGGCCGGGGACGGGCCGACGCGTTCTCGCACCGGACGCGCGAGATTTTCCGCGGAAAATTCGAGACGGCGCTGGTTCGGGTGGCACGGCGCGAGGCCGCCGGTGGATGGACTCCGGTTCCGCGCCGCTACCGGGGACCTCAGGAATTTTCCGCAGAAAATCAGCGAGCAGGCCTCCCCCGGCCGCGGCTCGACATCTGCGGCGTCCCCTGCCAGTCAGCCGCCTCCCCGCGCCCCAGGGCCACTCATGGCATCAGCTCAGCAGTCCCACCGGACTCCCCGATCTCGTCCTCACTGGGCCAGCGTCCCTCCACGTGCCGCTGTATGAGCGCCGCGTGCGAGAGCGGGCTGGCGGGGTCGGCGACGTCCCCGTTGGTGGTGTAGTCGAGGAGCACGACGTCGTCCTTGGCCCGGATCAGCTCGACCAGGTCGGCGACGCGGTGCTCAAGGATCCACCGATAGGACGGCAAGTAGATCCGGCGCCGAGCCGTCTCGTAGGCCAGGAGCCGGTCGCCGTGCAGGCCGGCCCGGTGGCCCTGGACCGGTCCGTGTCGGCGCACCGTCCGCTTCAGCCCTCGCATCGTGGTGATCTCAAGCCTCGTGGGGTCCACGTCGGCGTCCTGGAAGACCTTGAGGGCTTGCCAGATCCCTTCGACGGACTGGCTGGTCACTCCCTCGCTGAAGGGGACCGGGATGCCTCCGTGCGGATAGAACGGGCTCAGCCGCACCCACGGGTCCGGTCCTTTGGAGGTCACGTCGATGATCTCGGCGCCGGGGAAGGCGTCGGTCAGTGACGCCGTCGAGCGGCGCCGGCTGGCGATATGGATCGGCATCTGTGGGCCCCCTGATCGATGACGGAAGGGATCGAGCATGCCCGAGGGCACTGACATCCGTCCCGTCACCTGAGAGTCGGCGTCGTTGGCCGGCCGCCGGGACATCGGCGGAACATCGGCCGACCCAGCTGCCCCCTGCGCGCCATGCCGCTCCCCCGCCGCCGCAGGATCGTCCGTCGTCCGGACTCGGAAATTTTCCGCAGAAAATTTCGTGCCGCCGGAAGCCACGCAACGAGCCGTCGGCGGCATCGTTGCCCCATCGATCTCACGGGAACACACCTGGGCAACCACCCGGGTGCGTGGAATTTTCTGCGGAAAATCGTCCGCGGTGCGCAACCTGCGCCCGCCGACCCGGACGTCAGACCACCGCTCACCGCCCGCGTAGGATCCCGCCCCGTGCCTACGGAAGTGCCAGTCAGCGCCTGAAGTCCACAGACGGAGGAGCACCCGGAGAGGTGGACGCGATCGACTGGCCGGTCCGCACGTCGGCATTCCGGATCCTTTCCGGACGCCATCGCCGCCGTACCGGTACCGAAGCCAGCGAGGAAGCAGGCGGAGGGAGTGGGCGGAAGGCGAGGCGTTGAGTACAGGACGCCGAGTTGAGTACGGGTACTCAGAAAGAGGCCGGACCACCCCGGCCACGATACGAACCATGGGAATCGGCTTTCGGCAGGGTGGTCGGGGACGCTGGACGGCGCTCGCGCTCGCGGGCTTCGTGGCGGTGGGTGCGACGGCGGTCGGCGGGGTGAGGGCCACCGGAGCCTGGGAGGGGGAGCCGTTCCCGGCGGCCGATCCGGCCGCCACCGCCGAGCATCTGAACGACCGGACGCTGGCCGTCTACGACGCGCTCGGCCTGCCCGACGGGCTGTCGCTCGATCTGCGAGACAGCCTCGGCGTCCAGGCCGACGTCTACGACTGCCACCGGCGGGGCCTCGCCCACTTCGTCGACAACCTGGAGGACACCCCTCCGCACGAGCCCCGCACGGCCGCGATCAGCGCGGGCTTCACGCTCACCGGGCTCACGCACCAACAGGCCGCCGAGGCGATGGACGGTCCCGTCGGGCCCTGACCGGGCAGGGCTGGACGGTCGGCTTCCGTGACCTCCATGGCGACATCCAACTGAAGCTGACTCCCCCGACCGTCGGTCCTGGCGGCGTCTCCGACACCGTCTTCGTCGACTACTACGGCCGGAGCGGCTTCTTCACCATCGAGGCGCACGCGGAGTGCGCTCACTACCTCGACGACACAGCTGTGGACTTCGAGGGCAAGCCGGAGCACCTGGCAGACCTCTCGGTGCCGCCGCGGGTCCGCCGGGACTGACCATGATCCCCGCCGAGAATTTTCTGCGGAAAATTCCGAGTCCGCCGGGATGGACTCGGGAGTAGCCCGTGCCCTCGTACTACCCCGCGAGCTCCGCCAGCCACGGATGTCCGGGGTGCACGCGCGTCAGCCAGTCACCGAGGAGGTTCCGCCGTTCCCGGCCCAGCAGGGGCAGCACACCGTCGAAGTCCGCCTGGTCCTTGGGCCGGGCCCGCCTCGCCTTGAACGGCAGCACCAGCTCCGGCGCCAGGTACGGGATCCCGTCGGCTGTCCGCTCGATGATCGTGTCGTACGGCAGCCGTAGCCTCTCGTCCCGTCGGCAGGTCCAGGTGCCGCCTTGGTGCGGCTCGCGGAAGACGTCGAAGAGGAACCGGCCGCTTGCCGGGTCGCGCGCCGAGGTCTGATGCGTGGCGGCCAGGCCTTCAGCTTCGGCCGCCGGCCAGACCACTGCCGAACCCAACGCGTCGAAGACGTACTCGAGAAAGCGTTCCCGGACCTCCGGGAACGCCGCCGCCGGAACGGCGATCTCGAAGTCGCCGTGCGGACGCGTCTGGTCCAGTGCCCAGCCCGCCGCGACGCATGACGTCACACCGACTCCGTCCAAGCGCTGCGCGACCTTCTCCGGCCGCCACGCCTCCGCCCAACGGGCATCCAGTTCGTCCGCGTCGAGCACAACGCCGCCGGGCCGGGGGGAGTCGCTCATCGTGACAACCTACTGCCGACACGGCTTGACGGCCCGGACTCCGATCAGCCGAGCCGACGGACCCTACGTCTTCGGGCTCCGATTTTCCGCGGAAAATTCGGTCGACTGTGGCCCCGTGCCGGGCGGAGCCCGACGGCCCCAATGGAATGCCGCACCGGCCCGGATCGCGGAGTCGTCCACGATCCGGGGTAGCGGGAATTTTCCGCGGAAAATCCGAAGAGCGCTGACGTGGGCCGGGCACGTCCGGCCGGACGTGACAATCCAGGTCGTGGAGATTCAGGTCGACAGGTCCGAGGGAAAGGCGAAGCCGGCTCCGACGACTGCGGGGTCGAGGGACAGGCTCACACGTATCCCGCCACGGTCCGCTCGAGGCCTGTACCTCCGGGCGCTGCGCCGGACCCAGTACCCGGGTTTCCGGCTCGACGGTTACCTCGGCGGACAATGCCGCAGCCACTCGCAGGGACCACCACTCGGCTCCCAGCGGGGCGGTGTCCCACCCGTTGGCGGTCGGGTCCTCGGGTGCCGACCCGTACGGCAACTTCACCGCGACGGTGATGCTCCGGTCGCCGATGACCTCAAGGCCGGCCCGCACCGCATGAGCCGGGAAGACGGACGACGGCGAATGAAGCACGTCTCTCCCGGCCATCGCTTCGCGGGACACGCCCCGACGGAGCCCGGGCGACTCGACGGCCGGCGGGGCATCGAACAGGTCCTACGTCATCCGCTCGGGAAGGCCGGCCTCGTCGAGGAGTTGGTGCAGGCGTCCGGCGGGCAGGCGGGGGTGGGCGGCGGCGCCCTCGGCGAGGGCGGGGTCGTCGAGGAGGCGGTCGACCAGGTCGAGGGGGAGCAGGGGGTTGGCGGCGGCCGTGCGGCGGACATGGTCGTCCGGGTCGGCGAGGAGGTGCAGGGGCGGCTCGGGGAGGGTGGGGTCGGCGGCGGCCAGGGCCCGGACCACGGGGGCCTCGTGGGCGAGCAGGTGGGCCAGGCCCGTGCGCGGCAGTCGGGGGTGCGTGAGCAGGTAGGTGCGCTGGCGGGGGAGGGCGAGGAAGGCTTCGAGGACGAGCGCGGGCGGTGCCAGGGGGTGGTTGCAGGCCAGCAGGTGGCGCACGTCCGGGTCCTGGTCCTGGGCGAGGCGGTGCACCCACTGCTCGGGCAGCCGGGCGCAGGTCGCGGCGACCCGGCGCAGTAGGGGGTGCGGGGAGGCGGCGCACTCCTCGTACCAGGCCGTCTCCGGCTCGTGGTACATCTCCGGGACCGGGCCGAGGCAGTCCGCGTCGTGGCCGATGAGCCGGCCGACGGCGTGGCACTGCGGCCAGGTGCGCGGCAGCGGGTGGAGCCGTGCCCGGGTGCGGACGGCGTCGTCCTGGTCCTCGGACAGGTCGGCCAGCAGGTCGGGGGTGAGGTCCGCGCGGGCGGCGACGCGTTCGCGCACCCTCGGGTCGGGGTCGCGGGCGAGGCGGGGGAGCACCTCGGCGGGGGTGTGGGGGTTGGCGGCGAGGGACCACAGGTCGCGGCGCTCGGCGAGGCAGCGGGCGGCGACGGCGGGGGAGATGGCGTAGTTGACGAGGACCAGGTGGCGGAAGTGGCAGTCCTCCTCCGGGAGGCGGGCCTCCATGACGGCCGGGTCGAGCACGAGGCTGCGCTCGCGTGCCTCGTCGGCGACGGCCGGGTCCGGGTCGGCGAGCAGGGCGGCGCGCTGCTCGGGCGTCAGCCAGATCCAGGGCGGGCCGGCCTGGCGCCGCAGTTCGGGGTCGGGGTGGGTGGCCATCCGGCGGCGGAAGGCCGGCGGGATCTGCCCGGAGCCGGCCAGCTCCGAGGCGACCTCGGCCGTCGTGAGCAACTGCCCGTCGGGGAAGTCCTCGTCCCGGGCCGTCAGCAGCGCTTCCAGCGCGGCGTCCGGCAGCGGGGCGACCGCCCCGGGCCACAGGGGCCTCGGTCCGCCCGCGAGGGCAGCGCGCACCATGGCCTGCGGGTCGCGCGCCAGCCGCCCGCGCTCCTCGGGCGCCGCGTACCGGTTGCGGGCGAAGTGCCGCCGCACCGCCCGGTCCGGATGCGCGAGCACCGCCTCGACCACCTCGGCCGGTAGTGCCCGCTGCCCGCACAGCACCGCCCACGCCGCCCGGCCCTGCGGTGCGAGCAGCCGCAGCAGGACCTCGGAGGGCGCAGCCGGGTTGGCGGCCACGCCGCGCAGCCGGGCCTCGGTGAGGGGAGTGGAGATCATCGGATCAGTCTGGCGGACGGCCGGCATCAGTACGTCCACGCGGTCACTACGTCCGTAGTGCCACCAGCTAAAGGCCCGCCTGGGTGAGCAGGTGCTCCATGCACTCAGTGGGCAGGAACGGCGAGGCGCCGGCGGCCTCCGCGACGCGCTCCGAGGAGTCGGCGATGAGGCGGTGCAGGGAGGAGAGCGGGAGGTTTCGGTGGGCCGCGACCGCGTGGCGGACGCGGTCGTCGGGGTCGGCGGCAAGCTTCTCGGCGACGTCCGGGGGCAGGTCCGGGTCGCGAGGCGCGAAGGAGCGGAGCCGGGGCTCAGGGTCGGTGGCGAAACGGCGCAGGGTTGCCGGCGGGAACGTCAGGACCTCCGCCTTGTCCCACCAGAACGTGACCCGCCGAGGGCGGTAGCGGCGCTCGATGCTCTCGGCGGTCTCGGGGTCGACCAGGTGCGGGGCGGTGTGGGCCATGGTGAGGCGGACGATCTCCTCCTCATCGTCGAGCAACCGGGCCACTGCGTCGAGGGGAAGGGTCCTGCCGGCGGCCGCCGAGACTCGGAAGCTGACATAGGGCGAGTCGATGTGCGGCAGCGGATCGGCCGTCACCCATGGCAGGCGCAGGATCCGCAGTTCCGTGGGTGCGAAGGCGTTCTGATGCCACTGAAGGACTGTCCCGTCTTCGGCGTCAGGGGCCGGATCGGGCATCGAACGCGAGATTTCGTGGACCGAGGCGTGGATCTGTGCGCGCAGGGGCTCCGGCGTGTCGGGTCGGGCGAAGACCTTCACCCGGACACTCAAGGCCGGATCGACGGCCAGGATCTCGCGGACCGACGGCGGCAAGCCGGGGTGCCGGGCGAGTTCGGCGCGTACGTCGCTGTCCGGGTCTGCGACGAGCCGCTGGAGCGTGTCTGTGTCGAGAACGGCGTGGACCACCGCCCCCGCCCGAGTCACAGGATCGGACAGCAGCGCCGGCAGCAGGTCCAAGGGCGATATCGGATGCGGCCGGTGCGCGAAGGAGGTGGAGCAGGCCGCGGCGCGGACCTCAGCTTCGGGATCGGTCAGCAGGCTCCTGCGGACGGCTTCCGGTGCCTGTGTCCAGTACTTCGCCAGCGCGGCTCGGACCTTGGGGTCGGAGTCGACGGCGAGGCGGGCCCGGAGGTCGGACGGCGTGTGATGGCTTTGGGCCAGGTACGCGCGGACCTGGGGCTCCGGATCGTCGAGGAGCTGCTCCAGCATCTCCCTCGGCGCGGTCGCGGCGCGCATAGCGAGCGCGGACCGCACCGCGCTGTCCCGGTGCGCGGCCAGACGGATGCGGAACCGGTCCGGCAGGCGGTCGTTGAGCGCCAGGCTGTGCAGGAGCCAGGGATCGTCGATCGCGATGATCTCGGCGATCATGTCGTCGGTCAGGTCCAGCCGGCTCGCCACTTTCCCGTAGCCCTGCCGCCATGCGAACAGTCGCCGGACCATGGAAGCCGGTAGGGCGGGGTTCAGTGCCAACCCGTCCATCACGGTGTCGAGGTGGACCGGAGTCAGGGCGTCGGCATTCATGCGGCCAGGATGCCAGGAGGGCTTCGAGCCGAAGACCCGGGCTGCGGGTCCGCACCGGTCAAGGCTCATTCAACGGGCGGGACGCACGGGCCCAGGGGAGAGGAGCCCGACTTCCTCTCGGGGGCCCACGGGTTCGTCCTGTGCCCCCGGTCCGTACCGGACTGCCACGGAAGGCGGACTGCGCGCGATTGATGCCATCGGCGCTGCCCGCCCTGGCCAGGACCTCGCCGAGCGGGTGTCAGCGCCGTGGTGAATCATCCGGCCATGCTGATTGCGACTAACGAGCGCGGCCACCTGGTGAAGCGCCCGTCCAACCCGGCCATCGGGACGATGCCGGCCAACCTGCGGCGGGGGAACGCCCACCTGATCCTCGAGCGGGTGGAGGAGGAGCGGCCCGGAGATCGGTACATCCAGGTCCGGCTCCGCGAGAACAACGTCTTCCAGCTCGAGTACAGGGACGCTGTGGCCGAGCTGCACTACCAGACGCTGACGATCTCCCAGGAGAAGGTCCTCGGAGCGCTGCTCGGCCGGGCCGGCGCGAAGCCGGGCTGGCGGGACGGCTTCATGTGGAACAACATCGGTGAGCAGTTCGGCCCCCGGCACTGCGAATCCCGGGAGCCGTCCGGCGGCACGAAGCCGTCGACCGGCCCGGAACCGGTCTGACCGGGGCGGTCGCGGTTCGATGGCACGAACCGCGAAGTGGTCCGACGCCAGTGGCACTCGGTCAGGGACCGCTCCCACCCCGGACGGCCGTCCGGGGCCACCGAATTTTCCGCGGAAAATCGTCCGGCTGGAGACCGTCCACGATCCGCGAGGCGGGGGAGTGGGCCCCAGGGACAGCAACACTGGGAGTCCGACGCCGTGTGCTGGGCGGGTCGCACTGTCGCTCGGTCGCCGACGGCTACGGGCCGGAAAACCGCTGGGTCCGCCGCTGAGCAGCCGGTACGGTACGGGGACGATCTTCGGGGGTGACCTGGTGCGGCCGATGCTGCTGGTGGACGTGGACGGACCGCTGAACCCGAACGCGACGAAGCCGTACCGCCGTCCCGAGGGCTACGAGACGCACCGGCTGATGACACCGCGGTGGGAGGCGGCCGAACGCCGCAGGCTCCGGGAGTGGGGCCTGCCCCACAAGGCGCCGAAGCCGCTGCGGGTCTGGCTCAACCCGGCCCATGGACCGGCTCTCGCCGCCCTTCCTTTCGACCTGGTGTGGGCGACGACGTGGGAGGAGGAGGCCAACACCTTCCTCTCGCCCGTCCTCGGACTGCCGACGCTGCCGGTCATCACATGGCCCGATCCGCGTCCGCAGCCCGGCGGCGGTGTGTTCTGGAAGACCCCGGCGATCGTGGAGTGGGCGCAGGGCCGTCCGTTCGCCTGGGTCGACGACCTGATCACGGACGCGGACCGCGACTGGGTCCGGGCCCACCACGCCGGTCCGGCGCTCCTCCACCGCGTCGATCCGAAGACCGGGCTGACGGCGGAGGACTTCGCGCTCCTGTCGGACTGGGCACGTCTGGTGGTCTGACGGGCCGATCCGGTCAACGTTTCTGCCCCCGGGTCCACTCGCCGCCCGGAGGCAAGCCCCCGGGTCAGGCGAACCGCAGCTCGCCTGCCATCACGGCCACCAGCCACTGGGCGAGGCCGATCCCCAACGGTCGGCAGTCCCCGTCCGAGGCGGACCACATCGCACCGTCCGGGTCGCGGAAGTCGATCAGCGACCACATCGCGCAGCCCCAGTCGTAAAGAGGCACCACAGCGCCGGTGGGGTCGGGTCCGTGCTCGTAGGACTCCGCGATGTGCTCGTCCCGCTGCCCCACGTCGACCGGCAGCACGCCGTCCAGGGGGCCGAAGCCGCCGTTGGACACCTCGGTGTACAGACGCCGCAGGAGCGGTGGGAAGGCGAATCCGATGACGCGTTCCGCCTCGGCCACGGCCTCGTGCGGGGCGGGTGGGGGAGCGTGGCGGTCCCGGGCGATCCTCCGGCAGGCTTCGACGATCTCGTCATCGGTCACTGGGGGATCGTAGTGCGCGGCTCGGACAGTCGAGCCGTCGATCAGCCAGGAGCTCGCTCTGCTCTGTCAGTCCCCGCGTGCCGCTGACCGTTCCATCGCCCACTTGGTGACATCCGCGAGAGGCGACGCTGAGCCCGAAGTAGGTGGCCAGCAGGCCGCTGACGAGGGCGCCGGAGGGCCCAGAGGCCGTAGTTGCGAGTGCAGTAGGCGTCGACCACGCGGCTGCACATGCCGTCCGGTATTACCGCGGTGTCAGGAGGTTGAGGTGGACGTCGAACAGCATCACTCCGGCTCCGGAGAGGACGGGGCAAAGCCAGGGCTCCCCCAGACAGGTCCACGTCGGACCGTTCGCGGTCTCGGCGATGGCAATGGAGGCCGGGCAGAGGGGCGATTGTCGCGATGCTGCGTCCCACGACCTGAGAACTCCCATGACAGGACGGGTAGCCCTCCCGATGACGGCGGCAAATCCGGTGGACAGCGCCGGGATACTGCCGTCATGGCCGTCACCCAGCAACTTGCGCGAGTCTCGACGGAGTACCTCGCCGCCTGCCGTCAGTCAGCCGAAGAGTCACCCGACGGCGATCATCACTGGGATCCGCCGTCCGCGGACTGCCTGGATCTGGACTGGGCACCGGCCATGCTGGAGCGTGCCTGCGAACTGACCCGACTCGACGCTGTGCACCTGGAGGCACTCAAGCGCGCGACAGAGGGCGGCAGCGACATCGATCTGGACTTCCTCGACACGAACCCGCATGCCATCGCTTCTTTCAGCAACTCCGCTCCGACGGCGCTCTGCCCGGACGCGGTTGCCCGAGTGTCGGTACTGCTCGGGGGAATCGATATGCGGGCGATCCTCCAGTCGGTCCTGGACAGCGGCATGGAGTCCGAGCTCGGCTACGGGTTCATCGGCGATCCAACGGAGTACCTGCTGGGCCACTTCGGTGCGCTGCGTGAGTTCTACGCGGAGGCGGCCAGGAGGAGTCTTCTCGTCGTGCTGTGGTGGGACTGACACACGCGGGCAGCAGTCGTGATCGGCATGAACCAAGCCGGCGGCGTCTCTGGATCCGACAGCCATGGAGGTGAAGCGGGCACGAGTGGTCCCGCCCCAGGTGACCCATCGGATAGCCCCCACCGCCGTTGTGCAGCATGACCGCTTGGCACCGGCGTGGGGGGGGGGGGGGGGGGGGGGGGGCGGCGGCGGGGGGGGGGGGGGGGGGGGGGGGCCCCCCCCCCCCCGCCCGCCCCGCCGCCCCCCCCGGCGGGGGGGGGGCGGGGGGGGGGGCGCGGCCGCCGCCGGGCGCCC
>NZ_JBIWJF010000032.1:0-56025 GCF_044764985.1 Kitasatospora sp. NPDC093550 | reverse complement strand
GTTACCCAATGCTTACCCCCCCCCCCGGTTTTTGAACTTGCACGGCTCCCCCCGGGGGGGGGGGGGCCACCCCCCCCGCCGGGGGGGGGGGGGTGCCCCCCCGACCGCTTTATCAGCCCTCTGGCCGGAGGCGCCGCCGGGCAAAGAGCCCGTGCGCGGAAGCCCGCCACGCACAGAAGGCCGCCACTCAAAGCGGCGGTGGGGTGCCACCCGGGACTCGGGTGGCACCCCACCGCCGTCCACCGACGCGCTCAGGCCTTCGGAAGAGTTATCCCCAGCTCCAGCATCGCCGGGGAGGCCGGGCCGCCCTCGGAGCGCTCGGTCTTGTAGCCCTTGACCCCGGGGGCCACGGTGCGCGGGTCGACGGCCTCCGACGGGGCGCCGGTGGAGTACAGGCCGTCCGGGTCCTGGTCGCGGTCGTGGGGCAGCAGCCAGAAGACGCGGCGGCGGAACGTACCGGAGGCCCGGGAGGACTTGGCGTCCGGGCCGAGGATCGCGTAGCCGACCATGCGGCCGTCGCGGTGGTAGGCGGGGCGGCCGCGGCGGGTGGTGAGCCGGTCCAGCGACTGACGGACGTAGTCGAGGTCGGAGGTGTCCTCCAGCCAGACGAGGTCGGTTTCGTGGGCGAGCTCGGCCGGGTCGATCAGCGCGCTCACGCGGTGTGCTCCTCTGTGTCGTCAGTGATCAGGCCGATGCCCGGGTAGTACTTGCGGCTGTTGGACAGGACCATCTCCTTGGGAGAGGTCATACCCAGTGTCTCGCGGACTCGTGCGGCGAAGGCCCGCCCGGATACGGGATTGGCCCCCTCGAATCCGCACCACCGGGTGTAGGCGCCGAAGAGCTGGGCCTGTTCGGCGCGCATGCCCTCGCCGGTGACGCAGGCCTCCTTGAGGAAGCGGCCGACGTGGTCCTCGGTCTCCGCGTAGGCGGTGGTGGCGGTCTGGACGGCCTGCGGGCCGGCGAGGTCCTTCTCCCCGGCGAAGTAGCGGCGGGCGCCGTCGATGAGCCAGGCGAGGATGCCCGGGCCCTCCTCGGCGACCAGGACGTGGGCCAGGTTGTCGATCTTGCGTTCCTCGGGGACGACCCGTTCGAACGGGATCAGGCGCATGCGCCGCCAGAAGGCGAAGCCGCCGGTGCCGACCTCGGGGCGGTGGTTGCCGAGCAGCCAGAGCTTGTGGGTGGGCTCGAAGGAGAAGAAGTCCTGGCGCATCCGGCGGGCCTTGATCTTGTCGCCGCCGGTGAGCAACTTGACCCGGGCCTCGTCGAAGCGGTCGCCGGGCTTGAGCTCGGAGCAGACGATGATGCGCCGGCCGTGGAGCTCGGCGAGGTCGGTGGGGTGGCCGTCGAAGGTCTTGGCCATGAGGAAGCCGGGCGGGGCCGCGTCGGCGTAGTCGCCGAGCAGCTGGATCATGACGTCGAGGAGGACGGACTTGCCGTTCTTGCCCTGGCCGTAGAGGAAGGGCATGACCTGGGCGCCGACGTCGCCGCTGATCGAGTAGCCGAGCAGCAGGTGGAGGAAGTCGCGGGTCTGGCGGCCTTCCTTGTCGTCGCCGAAGGTGTCGGTGAGGAAGCGGTCCCAGCGCGGGGTGGGCATCCGGGCGGGGGCGAGGGTGGTGGAGCGGGAGTGGTGGTGGACCTTCGGGTCCGGCGGCACGATGGCGCCGGTGCGCAGGTCGACCACGCCGCCGGGGGTGCACAGGGCGTAGGCGTCGGCGTCCAGGAGCGCGGCGTTGAGGACCATGCCGGGCGCGGACTTGGCCTGGGCGAGCATGGCGTTCATGCCGGAGGTGGACAGGGCGCGGCGGCGGTGCCGGCGCAGGTCGGTGTTGGTGTAGAGGCCGCGGGGGTCGTGGGTGGCGATGCTCTCGGCCATCTCGCCGGCGGCCCACAGGACGGTGTCGTCCTCGTCGAGCTGCCAGCGGTGGGTGGACCATCGGTACCAGCCGATGCCGGGGACGTGGCGGTAGTCGCGTCCGTAGAGGTGGACGAAGAGCTTGGCGTTGCCGCGGTCGGAGAGGGAGTCGGGCAGCAGGCCGTGGGCGCTGGCCTGCGGGCCCGCGTGGGGGTCGGGCCGCGGGCCGGTGTGGGTCCGGGCGGCCGGTGCGCTCGGTGCCGTGGTGTGGAAGGGCTGCGCGGGTCCCTGGACGGTCTCCTCGGCGGGGTCGTCGAGGAGGCTGTCCTGGACGACGGCGCCGTGCCAGGGGGCTTGGGAGGGGCCTGGGACCGGCGGGTACTCCAGGATCTGCTGGGCTGCGGCCACGGGGTCGAAGACCGTCCTCTTGCGGGTGCTGTCGGTCATCCGCGGGCCTTCCCGATGTGCAGGGGCTGCCGGGCGCCGGCGGCGAGGCCGGAGCGGATGACGGCGGAGCTGTGCCGGTCCTGGGCGGGCCGAGCGGTGCGGGCCGCGTCGAGGAGGAGCTGCTCGGCGGCGGCGTGGGTCAGGTGCCCGGCGGAGACGAGGCCTCCGACGGTGTAGGCGGCGCGGTTGAGCTTGCCGGTGAATCCGGCACCCTCGGGGGTGGTGGCGCAGTCGGTGACGTCCTGCAGGACGGTGTCGAGGACACGTTCGGCTCCGCGCTTGCCGCCGCCGGCGGCCACGACGGCCTGGCGGGCGCGGTCGGGGACGGGGGCCGGGACGGGTCGCTGGATGTCCTGCCTGTCCTTCAGGTGTCCGGTGCGGACGAGTTCTTCGGCGAGCCACCGGGGGAGTGGGGCGGGGGTTCTCGCGCCGGGCAGGGGCGTGTAGGTGCCGGCGGCCGTGGCCGTGCCGGGGGCGACGATGTAGCCGCCATGGGCGCGGACGTCGACCTGCCAGGCCAGGGCCCGCCCGGTGGAGGAGCCGGTGGAGCAGGTGAAGCGGTGGCGGGTGTCGTCCAGGTACCAGATGTGCAGGCCGCCGGAGGGGGTGCGTACGCGCAGGGTGCCGGTGTCCTCGGCCGGGTCGGGGCGGTGGCGCAGGGCGGCGAGCAGGGCGAGGGTGTGGTAGCCGTTCTCCAGCCCGTCGAGGTCGACGTGGTCGTGGATCGGGATGCCGGGCAGGATGCGGTCCCTGGCGGGGACGGTGGCGGGGTGGCTGTCGACGTCGATGACGACCAGGTCGGCCGGGCCGCAGGCGACGCCGGTGCCGAAGTCGGGGTTGGTCCGCCACCAGGCGGTGATGACGTCCTGGTCGAGGGTGGCGGCGTGGAAGCCGTGGCACCAGCGGCCGGCCCCGGGGCACGGGCACTCGGTGGGGGAGTGGGGGGAGTCCTGGCAGGCCTGGCAGTTCGCGGGCGGGGTCTTGCGGCCGGGGGCCAGCGGATGGACGGGCCAGCCCTGGGCGGCGCACCAGCGGGCGACGGCCAGCGTGTCCGGCTGGCGGCCCGTTCGGTCGCTCCCCACGGCCTGCGGCGCCGTCACGCGGGTCCCTCCCCCTCGGTTCAGTAGCTGCTTCAGCTTGCTTCGGTCGCTCGGTAGCTGTCCGACGTTCGGTCGCTCGTTCAGTCGCTGAGGGCAAAAACCCAGGTCAGGGCACTGGTGAGCGCCGAATCAGCGACTGAAGCGACCGAAGTCCAGAAGATAGCTCACACAGACTATCCGAGCGAGGACGTGCGCACGCGGAGTGGCGGACCTCGCGGGGGAACTGAGCGACCGAACCCTGGGGCAGCGACCGAGCCGCTTCGGTCGCTGCTTTCGGTCTGCCGGCGTTTCCGCAGGTGGAAGCCGTTTTTCCAGCCGAACAGCGACTGAAGCGACTGAAGCCCGGGTCTATAACGCGCACACGCACACGGGAATGTCTTCATATACCCGAACTTGAGTCGCTTCAGTCGCTGTGGAGGTAGGTTAACAGCCACTGACCTGCGGTTTTGTCCAGCGACTGAAGCTCAGCGACCGAAGCGACCGAGTCTCTCCCCGCCCGGTCGCTCGGCGTGTCGCGCATGTCAGACCTGCTTGGAAGGCCCCCGGTTCGGTCGCTTGGGTCGCTTCAGTAGCTCAGCCCCGGACCGGAAAGGCAGCCCCCTGCCCGCTGGAACCGCAGTTCGATCTGCGGACTTCTGTCCGGGAAGCCGCTGCTTCGGTCGCTTGAGTCGCTTCGGTAGCTCCGGTTCGCCCGTGCGGACCGCAGGACCGACCGGCACTGGCGAGGTCCCTCGAGGCGGCCGGCACGCAGCACACCCCGACAGGGACGAGTAGGCCGCTTCGGTCGCTGAGGCTGAGCGCCAGGAGCGGCCGTACCACCTCCGAGCCCGGCCGACCATCTCCCCTGACGGGCAGTTCCCAGCGACGGAAGCGACCCAAGCGACCCAGGTACGGACCTGTCCGACGTCCGTGACCCACGCAGCCACCGAAGCGACCCAAGCGACCGAAGCCACGGCACTCAGGTCCGGTGTTCCGTCGTCAGGGAAACCGCTTCCGCACCGTCAGCCCCGTCTGGTAGACCTAACCCCGGTGACGCCATCTCCCGCCCGGCGGGACCCGCGCCACCGTCAGACCGCAACCACCGAACTCACCGCTTCGCGGCGGAGAGTCGAGCCGTGGAGGACCACGACGTGTCCGTCGTCGCCGTGTACGTCCCCGCTCCGTCGAAGCGGAACTTCCAGATCGGCCTGCGCGAGTCCATATGGGGCTGGAAGCTCGACACCGCCGACAAGGCCGACACCCCGCGAGTCCTGGCCGCGCTGAAGCCCGGGGACTACATCCTGTTCGGCCACCGGGGACCGAACGCTCGTGTCCCCGCCGGCGACTGGGCCGACGCGGTCCTGCGCGAACTGGCCGTCGCCCAGGTCACCGGGACCGTCTACCCCGACCAGAGCGAGGTCTGGCCCGACGACGTCTACCCGGTGCGCGTCCCCCTGGACGTCCTGGACCTCGAGTCCGCCGTCGCCGGAGCACAGCTCGGCGCCGCCGCGATGGAGGCCTTCCGCCTCTCCGCGAACAAGCAGGGCGCCCCGGTCCCCGTCGCCGACCCCGACGTCATGACCAGGCTGGTCGACTCCATCGAGCACCAGCCGGCATCCCGTGAGGAAGCCGCCGCCGAGCAGCCGCCGCTGCCCATCTCCTGGCACGGCCCGACCTCCGTCCAGAACCAGGACCGCTACCTCGACCTGGGCGACAACCTGGACCGGGCCGTGGTCACCTTCGCCCGCCGCGAGCAGGCCCGACTCCGCCGTGAGAAGTTCAACGGGGCCGGCTCGATCCGCTGTGACCTCTGCGGCCGGACGCTGCCCTCCCAGCTCGTCCGCGCGGCGCACGTGCGCAAGAGGTCACGGTGCAACCTCGAACAGCGCTCCCACCTCGCGAACCTGATGGCCGCCTGCCTGCTCGGCTGCGACGCCCTGTTCGAGGACGGCTTCATCCGGGTGTCCCCCGAGGGCATCGTGGAGGTCTCCCACAAGGGCGCCGCCTCCGCCGACCTCCTCACCGTCGCCAAGACCCTCGAAGGCCGACGCTGCACCGCCCACACACCGGAGAGCGCGGAGTACTTCGACTGGCACCGGAACAACTCCGCCGCGCTACCGCCGGCCGCCGAGCCCGCCCTGGCAGGACCCGCCGCAGCCGTGCTCTGAACACCATGCGAGGGCGCAGCCCCCTCGAGGCCCTCACCTCCGACGGCACCCTCCCGTGACGCCCTGTCAGACACCGGTGATATGCATCGGTCATGTACGTACACCGGGGGGTCATCGGCGACGTCGCGCGACGAGCCGCGCAGTCTGCGTTCATCGACGAGTGCACGAAGCGGTTCGAAGCCCTGCACGGCGCGGAGCCGGGGCCGCAGGAGATCGCCAGCTGGCAGCGCAGCTGGCCGGTCCTCCTCGACGCGCTGGTGCGCGCCGGACTCGGGGACCTCGACGTCCTGCTGGAGCTCTCCCTCCCGGGAACGGGAGAGCGCGTCGACGCCGCGGTCGTCGGCCAGGACGCGGACGGCACCCTGACCGTCGTGGTGGTCGAGCTGAAGCAGTGGACGTGGGCCCGGCCGTCACCGGGACTCTCCGCGTCGCTGGAGGTCGGAGGGCGGACCGTCCCCCATCCCGCCCGACAGGTCGGCGGCTACGTCCACTACCTGCGGGACTGGGCCGACGGCGGCAGCGGCGTACGGGCCAAGGGCACGGTGGTCCTGCACAACGCCCCCGCCGACCTGATCGACCGCCTGCGGGGCATGGCATCCGCCGGCGGGCCGAGCGCCGAGTTCCCCCTCCTCGGCCGCGACGACCTCGCGAGCAGCGTGCCCCCGGAGGAACTCGCGCGGCGCCTCGGCTGCGCCGGTCTCAGGCCCGCACCGCAGGACGCCGTCGACCGCTTCCTCGAAGGCCGCCACCGGCCCTCCGAGCGCGTCCTGGAGCGGCTGGCCGCCAACATCGAGAGCCGCCGCCACTTCTTCCTCATCGGCGAACAGGACCGGGCCCGCCTGGCGATCCTCGACGCCGTCAAACAGGCGGCCGCCCACCGGACCCCCACCGACGGGCAATCCCGGCCGGGCGCCATGGTCCTCGTCACCGGCGGACCCGGCACCGGCAAGACGGCCATCGCCGCCCGCGTCATGGGCGACCTGTGCGGCACAGCCGGCAGCAACCCCCGCCTGCTGACCCCCTCCGGCACCCTCACCCGCCAGCTCCAGCGGCTGCTCAGCGAGGACGCCCGCGGCCTCGTCGCGACGTTCAAGAACAAGAACCCCGGCGGCCTGGACAAGAGCAGCGTCGTCCTCCTCGACGAGGCCCACCGCGCCGCCACCTACCCGGACCAGCGCGGCCCCGGCTTCCCCATCGTCCTGCGCAAGCTCCTCGAACAGGTCGCCGTCCTCGTCCTCTTCCTCGACGAGCGCCAGATCGTGCGCCCCACCGAAGGCCTCAAAGCCGACGAACTGGAACACCACGCGCACGCCACCGGGGCGGCGTTCCGGCGCATCGACCTCGACACCCAGTTCCGCTGCAACGGCTCCCAGGCCTACCACCACTGGGTCGACACCCTGTTCTCCGAAACCGACACCCCACCACCGTGGAGCGGCAGCAGCTACGACCTCGCCCTGGCCGACGACCCCAATACGCTCGCCTCCTGGATCGACGGCCACACCGCGCGCGGCCACAGCGCCCGGATCACCGCGGGCTTCTGCTGGCCCTGGAACGCCACCGACGTCCCCCCGCTCGAGCCGGAGGTCGCCATCCGCTGGCACGGCCCGGACCACGACGAGCGCTCCTGGGCCCGTCCCTGGAACCTGCGCTCCGAACAGCCCGTCCCCGGCTTCCCCGACGTCCCGGCCCGCCCCTACTGGGCGACCGACCGCGGCGGCCACGACCAGGTCGGCTGCATCTACACCGCCCAGGGCCTCGAATACGCCTTCGGCGCCGTCATCCTGGGCCCCGACCTCGTCCGCCGCCGCGACCGCTGGCAGGCCCACCCCGAAGCCAGCCACGACGCCCGACAGCTGCGCACCCTCCCGCCCGAGCGCTACCGGTTCTACGCCCGGAACACCTACCGCGTCCTCGCCACCCGGGCCACCCGCGGCACCCGCCTCTACTCCACCGACCCCGAGACCCAGGCCTACCTCGCCTCCCTGCTGCCCGGCTCCTGATGCGGCGAACCGCCGGGAGCCGACCCGGGCCGTGAGCCGGACCCCTAACCGGCTCCGGCCCGGGTCGGTGGGCAGGCGGCCAGCACCGGGCGCGGTCAGCAGGTCGTTGGGGTCGGTCCCGAGACGGGCCGTCCGCGGCACTTCGTCGAGCCGCACCCTCACGTCTCCTCACTGCACGCCGCGGCCCCGCACCGGCGGGCACCGGCACCCCTGAGCCCCAGCCGCGCACCACATTCCGCCCCGGCGAACAGGCCCACAACGTACGCGCCCGAACTGTCATCCGGAGCGGCTACCACCGCCCGCGGCGGGGGCCGTCCCGGCCCGGGCCAGCAGACGGGCGCCCGTCCGAA
Source organism: Kitasatospora sp. NPDC093550 (assembly GCF_044764985.1). Classification (NCBI taxonomy): domain Bacteria; kingdom Bacillati; phylum Actinomycetota; class Actinomycetes; order Kitasatosporales; family Streptomycetaceae; genus Kitasatospora; species Kitasatospora sp. NPDC093550. The sequence continues at coordinate 48,129 of NZ_JBIWJF010000032.1, read as the reverse complement.
GACGGCCTCGGCGACCTGCGCGGGCGGATTGTCGGTGGCGTGCTGTTGGGTATGCGCCATGACCGTCCACGAACTCGTCCTCGCCCTGCCCCGACCGGAGGACCTGCGCGCTCGCTGCCGCGCGGTGGCACTGCTCGACGCGATCGTCTCCGTGCCGTACGCCCCCAGCCACATGTTCGCCGTCGACTGGCGTCCGGGCGTCGACCTGGCCTTCATGGACAACGGCTCCGGCGACCAGTACGCCGTCGTCTTCGACCCGGTCGGCGTGTTCCTGTACGGGTTCGACCACGAGAGCGACGCCACCCCGTGGCGGGAGGAGGACCGCGCCCACTGGCCCGGGCTGCTCGACGGCCTGCCCGCCCCGCTCGCGCCCTACACGCAGGCGGAGGAGTTCCTGTTCGACGGGTTCTTCGACGCGACCGTGTGCGCCTGGTACGAGACCGGATCCACCGCCTGGCGCTGCGGGCCGGTCGAGTTCACCGACGGCGACACGGACGGCGCCGACTGGCTCTTCGACCTCCTCACCGCGCCTGACGGCACTCGGGCCTTCGCCGACTACGCCCAGGACTACTACACGCGCACCGTCGACGAGGATGCCGTCGCGGCCGTCTTCAACGGCGCCCCGCTCGACCGCCGCACGGTCACCGCGCTCTCGGCCCACGCGGACTTCGCCACCATCGCCGGCGAAGCCCGCGCCCTCGGGTACCCCGTAGACGACAGCTGACGGCCACTCCGACGCCTACCGTCTCCACGGACCTGCTGGGGGAGGCTGTCTGGGAGGACGAGCCGTCCCGGTCCGCGCAGAAAAACCTCCAGGCGTACCTCGCGGGTCTGCACGGGGCCGTCGGCGGCGTGGCGCCCGCCTGGTCCATGCGGCCCTGATGCGGTCCGGCCGCGAGGCGGCGGCCCGCGGGAGGACCTGGCCGCGGTCGCCACCCCGGTGCCGGGCCAGCCGTGCGATTCTGAGGCTGGGTATGTGCTTGTGCGCACAAGCACAGTAGGGAAGTGCGCTCATGATGACTGCTTCGGAATGTGTGAGCCATGAGGGACAGCGGACACGCGAGTGAAAGCGGTCAGCAGAGGGACGGCCCGGTGTTCGGTGCGGAACTTGCCCGGTGCAGGAAGGCCCGCAAGCCTGGACCGGCGTGTCTGTGCATGAAGGGCCCCGTGGGGCCGCCCTGTCCACGACGGGGTGATCCAGGTCGCGTCCGCGGGACCGAGGCAACGGGTACGCGTGCGTCGGCACTGCGACAAGACGCAGATTTTCCGCAGTAGATCGGGCCTCCTTCCAGGGTCGGCCCTTACGGGCGCGGCATGACGCTCCTCAGGCTCCCAGGACCCTGCGAAGGCGCCGCATCTCAGGGCAGCGGCCCGTTCTCGAGGCCGGTCGGCAACCCCGGCGACGAGGGACGCAGTGCCCCATGACGCCGACCTCTACCGGCAGCGGGCCGTCGGGGTCGGCGATCACTATGGCAGGACACCGTACGACGAGGAGTGCTGCGCGCTCACTCGTTAGCCGACTGCAGAACCCGCCTTGCTGGAGTGCCAGCGGCGAGAGCCCCGTGGAGGCAGCTGCTCCGTCCCGGCAGCCACATTGACGGTCCGCGCCTGTATGGTCGTTCGAGTCGGCTGCCGGTCGTTTCCGCACCATCAGCCCCACACGGTGCGGCAAATCGGGCCTGACCGCGCCATTCTGCCACCGCACTTGCTTCGGAGAGACCTGATGCCTGCCCCTGATGCCCCTGACACCCTGGACCTCTTCGCCGGGCCCGGCGGCTGGTCTGAGGGGCTGCGCGCCTTTCACGGCATCACTGACATCGGGGTCGAATGGGATGCCGCGGCCTGCCAGACGCGAGCGAGTGCGCGACACCGGACTGTTCGTGCGGACGTCGCCCAGATCGCGACTGCGCCAATGGTCGGCCGTATCCGTCGTCTCATCGCGTCTCCGCCCTGCCAGGCTTGGTCGCGGGCAGGCAAGCAGCTCGGACTCGAGGACCAACCCCTAGTTCACCAAGCTATCGATGACCTTGCCCGCGACCGTGATACACGGGCGGAGCTGCTGGCCGCTTGCAAGGACCCCCGTTCCCTCCTCGCTGCTGAACCCATGCGCTACCTCAGCGGTCTGCGCCCCGAGGACGTGGTGATGGAGGAGGTCCCCGACGCCCTCCCCCTGTTCCGCCACTATGCGGAGGTGCTCCGCAGCTGGGGCTACAGCACCTGGTGCGGCAACCTGAACGCGGCCGACTACGGCGTCCCACAGAGCCGACGCCGCGCCATCCTTATCGCGTCGAGGCTACGCACCGCACAGCCTCCCGAGCCCACCCACACCGAATACGGGGAGGAAGGCAGCCTCTTCGGGGAGGCGCGCGCCCGCTGGGTCTCCATGGCGGAGGGCATCGGCTGGGGTGCCACCGACCGGCCGGCCCCCACAGTCACTGCCGGAGGGGGGAAGACCGGCGGTGCCGAGCCCTTCCCGACCCAGGCCCGCCGCGCTCTTGCCGAGTCCCGCGACCGAGGCCTGTGGAAGGGCCGCACCGCCGCACCCGACACAGCGCGCATCACGGTCCAGGAGGCGGGCCTGCTGCAGTCCTTCCCCACAGGCTATCCGTGGCAGGGAACCCAGACGAAGCAGTACGAGCAGGCGGGCAACGCCGTGCCACCTCTGCTTGCCGCACACGTCGCTGCTGCGGCATTCGGCCTACCTCAGCCGCGACCCGCGGTAGCGGCGGCAGTCTGAGAGCGGTCTGCACGGCCCTCGACATCTTGCTGGGCGTAGCGTCCCTGGTTCCTGCCCGAGAAGTACGGCTTGCAGAAGGGGCCTACACCCGGCTTCGGAACTGGGCGATCGACGGAACCTGGGAGCGGGTCTTCACCGCCCTGCTCGCGCAGGCCGACGTCGAAGGCGACCTCGACCGGTCATGGCGGTCGACTCCACGAGTGTGCGTGCCCACCAGAACGCGGCCGGGCCCGTCAAAAGGGGCCCCGCCCGACGAACCCCGGCCACCGCGCCGTCGGACGGTCCCGCGGCGGGCTGACGACGGAGATCCCTGGCAGCGGACGGCCGCTGTCGCCCCTTGTGTCTCTTGCTCACGCCCGGCCAGGGCGGCGACGCGTCCGCGTTCGAGCACGTCATGGCGGCCCTGCGCGTGCCCGGGTCGGTCGGACGACCGCGCACCCGGCCGCTCGTGGCCCTGGCGGACCGGGCCTACTCGCCACGGGCCATCCGCGAACACCTGCGAAGGCGTGGTATCCGGGTGGTGGTCCCACAGCCCGCCGACCAGATCGCCAACCGCAAGCGCAGAGGCTGCCAGGGCGGTCGCCCGCCGGCCTTCGACCGCGAGGCCTACAGCCCGGCACCGCCGACCGGTGCATCAACCGGCTGAAGGATAAGCCGGCCTGACCACCTGCTACGAGAAGACCGCCACCGTCTACCAGGCCGGCCTCTACATCGCAGGCATCTCCATCTGATCCGCCCGCTGGTCCGAAAGAAAGGACCTGCGGGTGCAGCGGGTAACGACGGCTCAGCACTTCTCGTTCGAGTAGCTTGCCAGGTCGCTGATTATCCAGTGGCTGTCTACACGTTCCGCGATGTAGTGGCCGACGCTGGGGGGATTGCCGGGAAATTTGAACTCGCCCGTGAACTTGTCGATTGACACATAGTTCGTCGAGTCCTGGCAGTCCCGGATCCGTGCCGTGGGCGGGGCGGAGTTCAGGTCGACGGACTGGACCTTTGGTGACAGGACCGGGCGGCCCTTCATGACGAGGCCTGCCCCCCGAAAGTACGCCAGGTTGCGTTGGATGTGCTTCAGGGCCTCGCCGCGGGCGATCGTCTTGATGTCGCCTACCCCGTCCAAGGACCCGGTTGAGTAGATTTTGAGCTCTGCGTCCCGGAACGCCCAATAGGCAGCCATCGCCTGTTCGCTCGCATCGGCTGCGGGATCCGGGGCAACGCGGACCGACGATGAGGAGCACGACGTCAGCAGGACCGCCGAGCACAGAACGACGGCATACCCGGCCAGGCGCTTGCGTAGCACAGTGGAATCCCCCTCCAGAGACGGCTCCGGACCCGGCCCCGTCCTCGACTACGTATCGGTGTTGCATGACCACGCTAAGGGCAGTCCCGTATCGATCTCCACGGTGTGGGAACGCTGTCGTGCCGTGGGCGGGCCGGCTGGCTTTGGCCTGGTGGAGGTTGTGCAGACGGGCGATGCCGAGAACTGCATGGTGGACGCCGTCGCCCTTGAGGCGGCAGTCGCGCAGGACCTTCCAGGTCTTCATGCGCGCGAAGACATGCTCGGCCCGGGCTCGGACCTCTTGTGGGAGTGGTTGTGTTCGCGCTCCCAGTCACACAGTCCGCCGCCGGGCGGCCGGCGGCGCGGCGTGACCAGCCCGGTGCCGGGGTAGCCGCCGTCGGCGATCGCGGTGGTCTTGCCGACGCTGCTTTCGCTCCGGACCCGGCCCAGGCTTTGCAGTCGTTGCGGTTGCCCGGGAGGGGCCTACCGGCGAAGACCACCAGTCGCGTGTCGGCCTCGATGACGAACTGGTGGCTGGTGGAGTACCGATAGTTGTTGGACTGCGCGGCGACTGAGTGGTCCCGGGTGGGCAAGAGCGCGCCATCGACGATGAGCACGGTTCCCTTGGCGGATCGTTGCCGATGCTTGAGCGCCAGCAGCGGGCCGGTGTGGTCGACGATTCGATCGGCCGCGGACTTCGAGACGCGGAACAGCGGTGCGAGCAGTTGCAGCGTCAAATTGGTGCGCCAGTAGGCGGCCACCAACAGGCCCGGTCCTCCAAGGAAAGCGACCAGGGACGCCCGGGGCGGACCTCATCAGCGCCTTCACGCCTCAGCACTGTGATCAGCTTGCGGAACAGGCGGGGGCTCGGCCCGGAGAACGGGGCTATCCACGAAGAGCTCGAAACTGTGATCACGCCCGCCATTCCAAGATCATGGCAGGTGTTGTCCTGTCCGCGTGTAGTTAACCTTGTCCGGGTGTAGTTGTCCTCGTTCGGGTGACTGTCCGGGTGAAGTTGTCTGCCTCGATGCCTCCGGCCCCTACCTTCCGGAGTAGTGGCCGAGGCTGGGGGTGGTGGTGTGGGTGTGCCTGGTGGATTGCTCCCTGTGCTCCGTTAGCTGTTCAGGGAACTGCCCAGAGCCCGCGCGAGGAGACCACCCTGGGCCCGAGTGATGTTCAGTGCCGACAGGATGGCGGATTCTGGCTCACCGGCCGCGGTGGGATCCGGCCCGCCGCTGAGTGGTGATCCGGCGACACCCACCTGCCACGAAGCACAACGCCTCCCCTCCAAAAGGCGCTCTGCGGTTTCCTGGGCGATGTCACTCGGCACCCCGACAGCAACGAGTGCGCCGTGAACGACTGCTGTCGCGTCTGCCGGAAGTTCCGCCTCGACAAGAACCGGCAGCAGGAGCAGCAGACGACAGGCTGGATCCTGTACGCCGACTGCCACCTGCTCGGGAGTGCCGGAGATATAAGTGAGGTCGCGCCATGAGAAGCCCGGGCCCGACCAGTCCCCGTCGAAGCTCGCGACGACCTCCGCCCGACTCCATGCCGGATGGATGAGCAGGTAGTCGATTCCGTAGTCCCCGACGAAATTCCGGTAGACGATCAGGAACGTGTGGCCGGCATCGAACGGGATTCGGAATACCGGCCAGCTGCGGTCATCGAAGAGGACCTCGGAGAGCGCGTCGGTGTCAGCACTGTCGTCACCAAACCACTCCGGATCCCACCGCTCCCCCTCAAACGTGAGGCTGCACATAGCGAGAAGGTGGTTGGCCCAGAACCCGCCACGGTCCAGCAACGGCTCACCCGGCACCAACGGGCCGTGATCGTTTCCCCTGATCAGCACGGGATCAGGATGACAGGTCGTGCTGACAGCCAGCCCGGACGGCGAGGATTCCATTCCATTACGCGACAGGATGAGCCGCCCGGAGGCCGACTTCGGCCGGACGCCGAGGGCTCGTTGATCCGTGGAGACCAGACTCACCCGGACACCTATGCGTGGATGTCCGGGTGAAGCTGTCCCGCTCCTGGTCAGCGCTTCGTCACCGGACATCATCATCCGGACAGGACAGGTGTGGGCGACTTCGTGGACGCAACCGGCAGCCGACCGGCAGGATCCGTCCATGACCACGGACGACCACAGCGCCAAGAGGCCGGCCCCGCTTGTGGCGGCCTTCCTCAGGGCACGGCTCCAGGACGACTGGGATCACGCCCGTGACGCCATGATGAGCAGCGGGCACTGGACAGCCGAAAGAACGGTCGTTGTCCTGGACACGGGCGCTGAGATCGCGGACGCCTTCCTCGGCCCCGCGGACCACATCGCCCGTTTCGACCCAGCGCGCGTCATGGCGGAGGTCGACGCCAAGCGGGCCATCGTGGACGCCTACGACCGGTCGCCAGGGAACGACGGTACAACGGTGGCCTGCCACGAGGGGCTGCACACTGCTGTCCTCCTGCTCGCATCCGTGTACGCCGATCATGCCGACTACCGCGACGAGTGGCGCCCCTGATGGCCATCGGCGATTACGGGACAGGCCTTACTGGGCGAGTAAGGCCAGGAGCCGGGCGAGGACGGGCCGGTACGTGGAATAGCCCCGCGGGCCGGTCGGGAACGGTCTTGGAGGCTGCCAGGAACACCGGATATCCCGCGAGGCAGCCAGCCCGACGACGACCGTGGGCACCCGTCAGAACGTTGCCCTGCCCGACGACAACGACGACCAGGGCGGTGCCGTCGAACCGGCCGAGCCGTCCTCGCCGGGACGGACTGCGTTCCCGTGCGGCGCAGCCTGCCGAACGGCTCGACCATTGCCCTGCGCTCGGACGTCCTCCGCGTGCGGCGCTCTTAAAGTCCCCACTGCCGATCAGCTTCAGTGGCTGCTGCGCACAGGGCGGCGTCGGCCGAGCCGTTCCCAACGCGTATCCCGCGAGCGGCGTTCCGGTCGGAGTGCGCGGTCAGGGGCGGGGAGTCCAGCCGGTTGGGGTGAGGGCGGTGTCGATGAGGATCCGCTGGACGGTCTCGTCGAGGGTGCTGTGCCGGCTGATGACGTGTTCGATGCCGTGGGGGAGGAGGTCGTGAGCCCGGTACCACCCGGCCATGTCGTCGCGGGAGAACTCGGCGGCCTGGGGGCGGGTGGCGTGCCGGCGTACGGTCTCGTCGAAGTCGACGTCGAGGTAGTAGAGGTGGTTGCGCCCGCGGTGGTCGGCGGTGAGCCGGGCCAGCATCCCCCCGTAGCGCTCGGCGTCGAGGATGCCCTCGACGACAACGTGGAAGCCGTGGTCGAGAGCGTGGCGCGCCACCAGGTCGATAAGCCCGATGTTTGCTCCTCCCGGGACGTCGCGCTCGCGCAGTACGGTGCGCCGCAGCAGGTCCTGGGCGACGACGGCGATGCCGCGCCCGTAGGCGGCGCGCAGCCGTGCGGCGACGCTCGACTTCCCCGCGCCGCTCGGGCCGCGTACCACCACCAGCACCGTGTCGGGACTTCCTGTCATGCCAGAGCCCATCCCCACCGGGCTGTCTCCTATGCCGGCATGGGCGGGCTGGAGCCAGGAAGCCGTGGCCGCCAGGACGATCCCACCCGCGCACGGTGCGGCGTCGATAGCACTCCGAGTGTGGTCACGGCACGGAGCCCGGCGCGCCCGCGCCCTCAGCGCCGCGCAGCCTTCTGAACAGGCAGGACATCGAAGTCGTGGCGGAGTACTAGGCTGGCTACCGCCCGATTGGGGAACAGCAGCGAGGACTTTCCGGCGTCCGTCGGCGGCGGACGCCCGGTCCTCCCGAGCAACAGGAGCCTGTGTCGTGGCCACTGGCACACCGGGGGAGACACCGCAGGAGTGGGCCCCGCCGCCCGGGTCCTGGGCGTCGTCAGCGGCCAACCGGCGGAGCATGCTGGGCAACCGCAGCCGGGACACCCAGCCGGAGCTGGCGCTCCGCCGTCTCGTCCACGCCGCGGGGCTCCGGTACCGCGTGGCTGCGAAGCCCCTGCAGGGCATGCGCCGCAGTGCCGACCTGGTGTTCCGGCAGACCCGGGTCGCAGTGTTCGTCGACGGCTGCTTCTGGCACGGGTGCCCAGAGCATTTCGTCCCGCCCAAGACGAACCCCGACTACTGGCGGGAGAAGATCGGCCGCAACGTCCAGCGGGACCGTGACACCGACGCCCGGCTCGCGGCCGAGGGCTGGCTCGTACTGCGCTTCTGGGAGCACGAGTCCCCGGCGGCCTGCGCGCCGACGGTGGTGGAGCAGGTCCGGCAGCGGCGCGCAGGCGGTACCGTCAGCTGACCTTCCCCCGGTGCTGGGCGAAGTAGTCGTGGCGGGCGTGGTCCTGCTGGCCGACGAAGGCCTTGAACTCACCGAGCCGGTACACCAGCTCTCCGTTCTTCCGCGCCGTCTTCTCCACATGGAAGTCGCGCTCGATGTGGGCGATGCGCCGCTCGATCTCCGGCGGCGGGAGCTTCTTCGCGCCGGACTTGGCGATGAGGTCGGCCATCTTCTGCGCGGTGAGGGTCTTGACCGGGTGGTGGCGGAGCAGCAGGTAGACCGGGTCGAGTTCCGGGCGCTCCCATTCGACCGAGTCTGGGCGCTCCTCCTCCTTGCGCAGTGCGCTGGCGATCGCCTTGCCGAGCGCCTCCGCGACGGGCGGCGGGAAGGCGTTGCCGATCTGGCGGTAGACCGTGGTCTTACGGCCCTGGAACTCCCAGTGGTACGCCTTGCCGTGCCAGCCCTGGATGCGGGCGACCATGGCGGTGGTGAGCTTCGGGAGGTGGTCGCCGTCCGTGTCGGGGCCTGGAGCGGAGTTGGCGACGCCCATCGCGTCGACCCCCAGTGCACGCCAGGCGGCCTTGGCCCGGGTGGGGCCGAGGTCGGCGCCGCCGTGCTTCTTGGAGCCACCGACGATGGTGGGCGCAATGGCACAAGCCTTCTGGGCCCACGCCTCGACGTGCTGTTCGGCCCAGCCGTTGGCTCCCATGAGGTCCTTGAGCAGCTCGCCCACGGTGGGGGCCGGTTCCTTGGAGGGCTCGGGCCAGTGGAAGTACTTGGCGAACTCCTCCTGCAGGGCGACCAGGACGAACCGCGGCCGGAGCTGGGAGACGCCGAACTGGTGGGCCTCCAGCAGGCGCCACTCTCCGACGTACCCGGCGTTGTGGAGGAGTTCGAGGATGTGCTGGCGGTAGGCGGAGAACCGGTTGCCGCTCAGGCCCTTGACGTTCTCCAGGAGCAGCGCTTTGGGCTGGATGTCCCTGCACAGGTGCACGGCCCAGGCGAAGAGGTCCCGCTCGTCCGTCGCGCCGAGCTGGTTGCCGGCGATGCTGAAGGGCGGGCAGGGGACGCCCCCAGCGAGGAGGTCGACGTCCTTGTGCGCGCTGGGGTCCCAGAGCGACGGGTCGGCGACGTCCCCGACCTTGACGACTTCCTCTGCCTTGAGCACGGCGTCCTCGGGGCTCGCGCCCTCGGCCTCCATGAGCCGGGCGAGGTTGTGGCGGAGGGTTGCGGCGGCGTTCTGGTCGAGCTCCAGGGCGAGCCTGTGCGTGAATCCCGCATTGTGCAGGCCGAGGGACTGTCCGCCCGCGCCGGCGCAGATCTCGACCACCTCAAGGCGCTCAGGTGCCATGAGACCTCCTCTCGGTGGCGCCGCCCTCGAAGCGGACGCCGACGTGTTCCTCTGCCAGTGGCAGCCGCCTGTTCTGCTGCCGCTGCTGGCGGCCGCCTCGCGAGCATGTGCCCGGTATCCGGGCCGGATGTGCTTGCAGGCTTGCCTGTGACAGGTGGCACCAGCAGAACCTGAAGAGTAGGCGACACCTGTGACACAGCCCAAAACGCCGCACTCCGGCGTCCCGGGTCACTGCTCGTCTCCGGGCAGGGGGGCGCCGCCCCGGTCCGGTGCTCCTGGGCGAGGTCGCACCGGGCACAGAGGACCCGCTGTACGGGGAGCGGGAGGGCTCAGGACCGTGGGGGCGACTGCGCTCCGTAATTGTGCCTTGACGGGTTCCACTTGCCTCGACAGGATGGTGAGCCCGCAGCTGGGGAGGGAGCAAGGAAGCGTGGGCCAGGCAGACCTGCCGATGGTGGAGCAGTTCCGATCCTGGATCCTCCCCGACAGCGGTGTGGCAGCAGCCGACCGGAAGGCGTTCTTCGAGGACGCCCTCGTCGTGCTCGACACCAACGTGCTCCTCAGCCTGTACGAGTACAACCCTGCCGTGCGCAACCAGGTCCTGTCGCTCCTGGCGCAGATTTCCGGGAGCCTCTGGCTTCCGTACCAGGTCGGGCAGGAGTTTGTGCGGGGCCGGCGCCGTGTGATCATCGAGCGCAGCAAGGAGCTCGGCGACGCCCCGGCCGTGATCGACCGGCACCTGCAGCAGGCCTGCAAATCGGTGCTGGCCGCCAGCGCGCACGTGAAGCGGCTTCTGAAGAAGTACGCCAATGACGACGCGGCGCAGAGCGGTCTGGACGAGACGATCAACCAGGCGTCCGTCAAGGCCCTGCTGGCCGAGTGGCAGGACCTCCTGAAGGACCACGCCAAGCAGCTGAAGTCCGGCCACGACCTCCTGCCTGCTGCTGTCGAGTCCGACGATCCCGTCCTGCCGGAGGTAGCGGCGCTTTTCGGGGACCGCCTCGCCCCGCCGACCGAGTATGCGGTGGTGCAGCGCAGGCTGGAGGAGGCCCTGTCCTTCCGGTTCCCGAACGAGATCCCTCCTGGATTCGCTGACGACGGGAAGGGCAAGCCCCTGGACCGGGTCGGCGACTACCTCGTCTGGGCCGAGATCCTGGACAGGGCGGCTGACCCGGCAGTGAAACGGGTCCTGCTCGTGTCCGCTGATTCGAAGAAGGACTGGTACGAGGAGCTCGACGGCAAGGGCGGGAAGCGCCCGTGGCCGCAGCTCTTCGAGGAGCTGCGGCAGCGGACGGGCGCCGAGCTGCGCATCGAGCAGCCGGGGCAGTTCTTCCAGGGCATCGAGGAGTTCCTCGCACCGGGCACCGAGCTCACCACCGCCGCCTACGACGAGATCGACCGGGCGGCGGGGGCGGTGGCGCAGCGCGGCGCCGAGGAGGACTTCTCGGTGACGGACGACAACGCCCATGTCATCGCGCCGCCGGACGGGCTGGCGCTGGAGGCCTACCGTGCGGCGGGCCTCACGACCCGTACGGTGAGGCAGCTCGCGGAGTCGGAGCGGCGCCGGCACTTCCAGTGGTGGCTGATCGGAGTGACGGCCGAGCTCGGATTCCGTGTGCCTGACGACGACGAGCCCCTCGTGGAGCTCTGCGCAGCAGTCCGGTCGGAGACCAGGCCCGCTCCGGAGTGGTATCCCGGGTCCGCCCTCGCCCAGGGCGAGTGGCCGTACCGCAGCGACACCTGGGTGGCGCCCTGGTTCGTCCAGCTGGTGCAGGACGCCGGCGAGACCGACCGGCTGCCGCTGCAGAGGCTGGCCGCGCGCCAGGTGCAGCCGAAGGCCTGACCGCCGGTGCTCGTGCGGACGGCCCGTTGAGGGCCGGTGCGCTCGCGAGGAGGCGGACCCACTACTCGGATTTTGGACACGGAGCCGACCAGAAGATGGCGCACAAGCCGATCGACATCACCCCCGACCCCAAGGTGCTCGTGGCGCTCACGCGCACCCCGATCCTTCCGATCGACGCGCTCAGCGAGCTCATCGACAATGCCGTCGACTCCTTCCGGACCGCTGCCACCTCGGGAGCCCCCTCGGCGGTCCGCCAGGTGATCATCGAGGTTCCGGGATCCGCCGAGGTCGCGCGGGGTGAGGGGGTGGTCCGCGTCCGCGACACCGGGCCGGGCCTCACCGAGGGGCAGATCGCCGATTCGATGCGGGCCGGCTACACCTCCAAGAACCACTTCGACACCCTGGGCCTGTTCGGCATGGGATTCAACATCGCCACCGGGAAGCTCGGCCGCATCACGCGGGTGGTCTCCGCGCGCGAGGAGGACGACCACGCCGTCCAGGTCACGCTCGACCTGCCTGGGCTCATGCAGTCCCAGACCTTCACTGCGCGGGCCGAGCAGATCGAGAAGCCGCAGGGCCTGCGCCATGGCACCGTCGTGGAGGTCCGGAGCTGGTGGCCTGAGGGGGACGCCAACAGCGGCTTCATCCGCGAGCTCGCGAGGATGCCGAAGAAGACGCTGCGCAGCCGGCTGGGGCGGCGGTACGCCACCCTGCTGCGGCCGGGCGCGGCCGAGCCGGTGGTCATCACGGTCAACAACGAGCGCTGCCAGGCCTTCGAGCACTGCGTGTGGTCGCCGGAACGCTTCGTCGAGCGGAAGTCCCACGGCAAGATCCCCGCCCAGATCAGCTTCGACCGGGTTATTAGCAGTGCGAGGCGCTGCCTCCACGACGGCACCGACTTCGGCGAGCACGACGCCTGCCCCCGGTGCGGCGGGACGGAGAGCCGGGAGATAAGGCACCGGGTGCGCGGCTGGGTGGGCATCCAGCGCTTCGACGACCAGAACGACTTCGGGATCGACCTGATCCGCAACGGGCGGGCCATCCGCCAGGCGGAGAAGGCGGCGTTCTTCGAGTTCGCCGACGAGACCACCGGGCGCGTCGAGCGCGAGTACCCGGTGGACCAGCAGTACGGCCGGATCGTCGGCGAGGTCCACCTCGACCAGGTGCCGGTCGACTTCCAGAAGCAGCACTTCCAGCTGGCCTCCGACGAGTGGCAGGAGGCCATCGGCTTCCTGCGCGGGGGTTCGCTGCTGCCCAACAACTGGACCGACGGCGAGGTGAACGACTCGCCGGTGTCGCTGCTCTTCCAGGGGTACCGGAAGGTCCGCAACTTCGGCCGCGGCGACATGTACATGGGGAAGTACAACCCGGCCAAGGGCAAGGCCGACCGGATCCCGCGGAGCGTCGAGGAGGAGTACTACCGGCGCTTCCTCAACCGCGAACCCGGCTACTACGACGACGCGAAGTGGTGGGAGCTCGTCGAGACGGCCGCAGAGCCTCCGATCCAGGTGCTCCCCGAGTGCCCGGAGTGCGGCTTCCAGAACACGCCGACGGCCGAGGAGTGCGGAGGCTGCGGAGAGGTGCTCGACGGGAAGCCGTGCCTGGACGCGGGGTGCGGCAAGCAGATCCTGCGCTCCGCGACGGTCTGCCCGCATTGCGGCATGTCCCAGGTGCCCAGGGTCCAGCTGCCCTGGAAGTGCACGTTCTGCGCCCAGGAGAACAAGGCGGGGACGGAGCGCTGCGAGCAGTGCGGGCACGTCAAGGACGCGCCGCACCCGGCCAGCCCCGCTGCCCTGGGCTCCGCGTCCGCGGACGTCGAGGAGCTCAGCGCGGAGCAGCTCGCCGTCGTGCTGGCGGACGGGAAGCCGAGCAGCCCGCTGGACGTCCGGGTCCGTGCGACGCACCGGCCGATCCTCCCGGCCTTCGGGCAGTCGGCGGTGCCGCTCGTCACCAGTGCGGACACCCGGCAGATCACCGTCTACATCGACCCCACCCACCCCGTGTTCACGGCGATGGGGCTGCGGCCGGAGTTCCTGGTCGCGACCGAGGTCGCCCAGTTCCTCCACTCCCTCCACCGCAACCTCCAGGGCCGGCCCGGGCACACGGCCGCCGTACTGACCGCTGAAGTCCTCAAGAAGGGCTGGGGCGATGCGGTGACGGACAGCGCCGACGGCGTCCGGAACGACATCAAGTCGCTGTTCGACCAGATCACGGAGCGGATCCTCAGGGCGCCGCACGCGGACCGCTTCTACGACGAGCTCGACGAGGCGCAGCAGCTCGCGCTCGCCGAGTCGATGATCAAATCCGGTGCCGACCTCGCGGAGCTCGGACGCCTCAAGTCCACCGGCGGCTACCTCCGCTACTGCGACCGCGACACGGTCAGCGCCTTCTTCGGCCGCCACCCCGAGGGCTGGTTCAACGGCCTGGTCTGGGAGGACCCGTGGCCCAGCGAGAACGAGGCGGGCCCCCTGATCGCACGGAAGCTCCAGGAGGACCTCCGGGTCAAGTACCTGCGCTGCCTCGAGGACTGCGCCTCCTACCTCCGCTACGACCAGCCCGAACGGCTCATCGTCGTCCGTGCGCGGGCCGCCGTCGACTTCCTGGCCGGGAAGCTCGCATGACCCAGCGCATCGTCACCGACCTCAACCTGGCCGGGACGGGCTGGCAGTCCTTCGAGCGGACCGTGCAGCGCCTCGTCATGGCGCGCGGGTACACCGGGGTGCAGCTGGCAGGAGCCTCCGGCGACGGCGGAGCGGACGTCATCGGCAGCCTCAACGGGCGACGCTGGCTGTTCCAGATGAAGCGGTGGCGGTCCCCGGTAGGGCCCGAGGTCATCGCACAGACTGTCGACGCCTGCCGGCGCTACGACGCGCAGATCCCGGTCGTCGTCAGCCTGAACGGGTTCGAGGCCTCCGTCCGGGCCCAGCAGGAGCAGCTCGCGGCCAGGGGGATCCCCCTGCAGCTGTGGGACCGGCGCACGCTCCGCAAGCAGGCGGAGCGCGTCCCGGACACGCCGCCGGCGTTGCAGGACCCGGACCGCTTCCAGCTCCGCCCCTACCAGGAGCGCGCGGTGGACGGGCTGATGAACGAGCTGGTGAACGGTGCCCGCAGCGCACTCGTCGTCCTCGCGACCGGACTCGGCAAGACCTTCGTGGCCGCCGAGTTCCACCGGCGCGCCCGCGCCCTGCGGCCCGGGGCGAAGACCCTCGTCCTCGCCCACCGGAACGAGCTCGTCTACCAGCTCGAGCGCGCGTTCTGGCCCCTGCTGCCCGCTTCTGCGGCGACCGGGGTGTGGAACGGCTACGAGCGCCCGGACAAGGATGCGCTCAACGACCTGGACGTCGTGTTCGCCTGCGTGGACAGCGTCGCCACCGCCGTCGAGGCCGGGCGCGACCTGCCGGAGTTCGGCCTGGTCGTCGTCGACGAGTGCCACCACCTCGGAACCACCGCCTACAACGCCGTGCTCGGCGAGCTGTCGGCCGCCGACGGCGGCGCGTTCCTCCTCGGGATGACCGCGACCCCCTGGCGGCCCGACGGGAAGTCCCTGCACACCTGGTTCGACTTCCCCGTCGTGGACATCGACATGGTGCGCGGACTGCGCGAGGGGTACCTCGCCAATGTCGACTACCGGATGTTCACCGACAACATCGACTGGGACGCTCTGGCAGCCGGGCTCGCCGAGACCGCCCCCGCGCTCACACCCCGGGGGATCAACCGGACCGTCTTCATCGACGAGTGGGACGACGCAGTCGTCGACCGCCTCGCCGAGGCATGGGCCGAGCAGAAGAGCCCGAGGGGCATCGTCTTCTGCGGGACCATCGACCACGCGGAGCGGATGGCAGGCCGGATCAACGCGCTCGGGTTCACCAGCGCCGAGGTGATCGCCTCGCGCACGGGAGACGGCAGGGCGGTGGACGCAGCCACCCGCAACCGCCTCCTGTGGGACTTCGCCGACGGCCGCACCGGCATCCTCTGCGCGGTCGACGTCCTCAACGAGGGCGTCGACGTCCCGGACGTCAACATCGTGGTCTTCCAGCGGGTCACCCACAGCCGCCGGATCTTCGTCCAGCAGCTCGGCCGAGGCCTGCGCCTGGCCCCCGGCAAGGAGAAGGTCGTCGTCCTCGACTTCGTCTCCGACATCCGCCGCTTCGCCGCGGGCCTGAGCCTCCAGGACTCGCTCAGCACCCGGGGCGGCGCTGCCCGCGACCCCCGGGTGACGATCGGCAGCGAGGTCAGGTTCATGCGGGCCAACCGCGCGGACCAGGAGGGCGAGCAGTTCCTCCGCGAATGGCTCGACGACCTCGAAGCGGTCGAGGACGCCGGAGAGGACGTGCACATCCTCCGCTACCCACCCGACAGCTCGATCACGGCTGCGGCGAAACGATAGGACTCCCTGAACATGGCCGACCACCCCACCGACCCCGCCGCCGACTGGCACCGGCTCAAGCCGGACACCGCCCTCGCGGTCGCGGGCGTCCTCGACCTGCTGAAGAAGGACGGTGCTGACGCAGACGCCCAGAACCTCCTCGACGCCTACCTCTATGCCAAGCGCCTGCTGGCCGAGTCCATGCAGGCCCTCGTACGGACCGACCTGCCCGCAGAGTGCGACACCTTCAGGGACCTCCGTGCTCAACTCGCCGAGCGGATGGCCGAGGAGTACGGAGAGCGGATCCCGGAGCGCTACCTCACCGTGCCCTACGGCAGCCGTACCCACGAGCAGCTGTTCTCCATGCTCCTGCGCAGGCTCGGGCAGCCGGTGAGTGCGGCCCTCCTGCGCGTGGTCACCAGGGACTCCGTCCACACGGAGCGCCGCACCCGGGAACTGCGGGAGCTGGGCCTCGACATCGCGACCAGCCATGAGGGCGGCAGCGAGGTCTACACCCTGAGGTCGCTCGAGCTCGACACCTCGCTGATCCCCACGATCATCAAGAACAACCTCCGGGACAAGAAGGCGTCCGAGCAGGAGAAGGAGGCGGTAGCCGCCGTCCTCGCGGAGCACGCCGGCTGATCTGCGTCCGACGCGTATCCCCGCGCCCTGGTACAGATTCGGACCGTGGCGGGGCGCGGGGTATGCCGCAGGCCGGGCCGTACTCCTCAGGCGGTGCAGCTCTTGAGGATGAGAGCGGCTAGGTCCGGCTTGTCGAGGTAGCGGTGGACGTCGTGGGAGGAGGGGAAACCGCCGTTGTTCACCTCGATGTCCGTGATGCCGGTGGCGAGCCGGGACAGGCCGGCGCACCCGGTCACGAAGTCCTTCGACGCGTACAGGTTCGTCCACTCCACTCCGGCGGGGACTGCGAGCGGTTCGCCCTCTGAATGGATTCCCTTGCGGCCCGCGAGCCAGCTGAGCGGGGAGCCGCACGTCACCAGCCTTGTCACACCGGGAGCTTCACCGCGGCTGAGCAAGTCGTAGACGACTACACTGCCGAGGGAGTGGGCAATGACCAAACGCGCACCTGTCGCTGCCAGAACCCTGGCGACTTCTGCGCGCACGGCGTAGGCCGTCTCCTCATGACGCAGATAGGTGTAGGCCTCACGGACGAGCCACAGCAGGCGGCTCGTGACTCCTCTGCCCACCTTCCTGTCCACCGCCTGGATCCTGCGCACGATCCGTGGTGTGAGGGGGTTCTCCCCGAGCGTCAGGCCCGCCCCGGGCGAAGCGTCTTCGACAGCCGACGGGGCATAAGCCGCCAGCGCCTCGAGGATGAAGGCCTCTTCCTCCTCGCCGACAGGCCCGTCCTGGGAGGGGGAGCCCGCCTCCGGGCCGCCGAGCCGGATGAACCGGGTAGGCGTCCGGGGGAAGACCGCCTGGTAGGAGGGAACGGTCACAGCGACCCCGGGGGCGGCGGGCGAGACGGCAGCCAGCGCACCGTCGATGCTGGTCTGCCATCTTGAGCTCAGCCCGGTCGTGGTCGCCCCCGACCCCTGCCTGATTCCGTGCACCCCGACGATCTGCAGCGCGCTCATGAATCCCCCCATCCGCTGCCTCAGCAGCCTGTAGACGGCTGATGGTAGCCAGGCTCGCGGCAGCCGGTACAGGCCAGGCTAGGCTGGCAAGGCCAGACAGAGGGGGGCGGGTTTGAGCACGGAGGGACTGGACGGCATCGTCCGCAGGCGGCTGGTTGTCGTCGCGGTCGACAGCTACGAGGACGGGCAGGAAGGCTTCACCGAGGCCGTCGCCGCGCAGGTGGAGCGGATCACCGGATGGCTGGCCGACCCCGCGCTCGGCGACGACCGCCGCTTCGAGGTGGTGAAGGCCGAGCACTCGCCCCGCTCAGTGGACGATCTGCGCGCCTTCCTGCACGGCCAGAAGCTGGCAGCGGCCAGCTACAAGGAGGCGGTGGTGGTGTATATCACCGGCCACGGGCTGCGCCGCAATTCCCCGCGCCACTACCTGACGCTTCCGGCTACGGAGGAGGAACGCCTACTGGCAACCGCGTTCCCGACGAGCGAGCTCATCACCACAGTCCTGGACAGCCAGTCCGAGCACGTCCTGGTGCTCGTCGACTCATGCCACTCCGGAACGCTCCACGCCGAACTCGCAAGCCTGTTCCAGGATTTGTCCGACGAACGCCACAGCCACAAAGGGGCCGCGGTCGTCACCGCCGGCCACCACTACGAGAAGCCCCTGGTGGGTTCCTTCACCCGGCGCGTCGCCCTGGCTTGGGAGCGGATGCGCGACGAGGCCGCCGGCTACACCGGCTCCCACTTGTCGTTCGCGGAGTGGGAGCAGCTCCTGCACCAGGTAGGCCTGGATGAAGACGGTGCGGACAAGGGGCTGGTCAGCGCCGAGTGGGTCGTGCCGAGTTCACGCGGCAGTGCTCCGAGCGCGTGCCTGCCCAATCCGCGTTTCCGGCCGGTGGAGAGCGTGGCCGGCCCCGCGCTGCGCCAGCTCGCACTCGGTTCCGGGCCGCTGGATGAGTTCTGGCTGGAGCGGGCTTCGGGGCGGACAGGAGCTGACGATCCCGGCTGGTACTTCAGCGGGCGTGCTGAGCCGATGGGGCGCATGGTCGCCTTCATCCGGAACGGCACGGGTGTCCTTGTCGTCACCGGAGCTGCCGGGTCCGGGAAGTCCGCCCTTCTGGCGCGTCTGGTGACCCTGGCGGACACCGGGTTCGCAGCCGACCCGAGGTATGCCGACGTGGTGGCAGGCATCCCTGGCGAACTGCGGCCGGACCCGGGAGCGGTCGACGTAGCCGTCCTGGCCCGCAACAAGTCGGCCCGGGTGGTCGTGGAGGAGCTGCTGGCCGCGCTCGGCGGCGCCCCGAGCAACGGCGAGCTCCCGCTGCAGAGCCTGCTCGGCCTCCTGGCCGCGAGGGCCTCCGGCTCCGGTGGACCCGTCAACGTGGTCATCGACGCACTGGATGAGGCCGAGGATCCGCTGGCCTGTGTCGGCGATGTCATCGTCCCGCTGTCCCGGCTCGGGGAGAGGCGGGCCGTCCGGCTCGTGGTAGGTGTCCGCAGCTCGCCCTCGAGCGGTGAGTACGCGTCGGGAGGGGCCCTGAGGGACGAGCGGGCGGACCAGCTGCTGCAGCGGCTGGCCGACGCCCTCCGTACGGAGGGCGTCGCTTCGCAGATCCTGCGTACCGACGGGCCTGACTGCACGAGTGACATCGCCGCGTACACCGCTGCGCTGCTGGGCGCCCCGCAGGCTAGCCCGTACCACGGAGAGCCGGAGGCTGCGGACGCAGCGGCGCTCCACGTCGCTGAGGCGGTCGCTCCCTCCTTCCTCGATGCCCGGATCGCTGCCGAGCAGCTCAGGACGGCCGGTGCCTGCCAGGACCTGGAGGAGACCGGGTGGCTGAAGCGCCTCGCTGACGGCACTACCGGGCTCCTGCGCGAGGACATCCGGGCTGTGGCCTCTGCTGCGGGGGTGGAGAGCAGCCTCCTGGTCGCCGCGCTTCGCGCGACTGCGTTCGCACCAGGGGCCGGGCTGCCGTGGGCTGAGGTCTGGCCCGCGGTCACCGTCGCACTGGCCTCGGAGGCATACGGTCACGGCTTCACGGACGTCGAGGCGGCCGACCATGCCATCCGCATCCTCCGTTCCGGCCGTCTCACCGGGTACCTCGCCAGCGCTGAGGAGGATGGCCGCGCTGTCTACCGGCCTGTCCACCAGCGGCTGACCGACCTCCTCCTGACCGGCTGCACCCGCCTGCTGGAGCCGACAGCTGCGGCTGCTGGCCGGGAGGACCGCGACGATCCGCAGGCGCTCACGGCTGCGCAGGCTGCGATCTCCCGTGCGCTAGCGGGGCTGGTGGAGCGGACTACGCCGCATCTGGCGCATCCGTACGTGCGCAGGCACCTGCTGCACCATGCCGACGCCGGCGGCGTTCTGACCGACTCCGAGGTGCCAGTGGAGCTGCTCGCGCAGGAGTCCTCCGGGACGCTGCGCGCCCGCCTCGCTCTGCCGCTTCCGGCCGGAGACCCCGGGCGGCGGAACCTGACGGCGGCGGCCCTGATCGAGCCGTTCGCCGGTGCGGGCGCGGACTACGCCTCGCGCCTGGGCAGCATTGCCTTCCACCGTGCTGTCCGAGGCCTGGACGGGGAGGGCGGCATTCGGCCCGACGTGCTTGACCGGCTGCCGGTAAAGCCGTTGTGGGGCCGGTGGGCGGCACGTGTGAACGTACTGGCGCCTGCACCGGGGCACACGAAGGCCATGTGCGTGGTGCCGACATCGGACGGGCGCCAACTGGCTGCGCTGGCGGCCGATGCCGGCGGTGTCCGGGTCTGGGACGCGAGGACGGGCAGGCCTGTCGCGGACCTGGCTACCGGGACAGTCCACCGCATGTGCACCATCATGGCCACAGGCGGGCGCACCTTCCTCGTGACAGCGGGACGGTCGGACAGCGGTCAGTACGAGGTGCGGATCTACGACCCGGTCTCCGGACAGCCCATCGCCCAGACGCCGGTCCCGCGGACATACGATGTGCACGTCCTGGCAGACGGCCCGGCTCTGTGGAAACTGCTCGTCCTGACCCGCAAGGGCGCATTCCTGTGGAGGCCGCGGGCTAACAGGCTGTTCGAAGCTCCCGGCTTCCCGGACGGGATCACGCAGAGGTACGGCCAGGTCCAGGAACCCTCCCGGCGACAGCCGTCACTGACAGCAGTGGTCCGCTCCAGGGACGGCAAGGCCGTCGTCGCTGTCTGCTGTGAGGACGGGATCCGTCTGTGGGACCCCGTGTCGGGAACGACCGTGAGCGCTCCCTTCGGAGGCAGCCAGGTCGCCGGACTGGTGGGCGTCACCCGGCTGGAGGGGGACGACCTCCTGATTGCCGAGTCCCCCAATCCCCTGGTACCCCTGCGGGTATGGAATCCCTTCACCTTCGAGCAGGTGGCGTCCAGCCGGGAAGGCGGCAGCACGGCAGTGGCCGGTGCCCGCGGGACGGCGTTCGCCTACGTCGCACGCAACCGCATCGTCCTGCAGAGCCTTGACGAGGGCACAGTCCGCACGTTCGACGCTGAAATCCCGTCCGTAGACGCCCTCGCGGTTGCGGAGGACCCGGCAGGGCCGCGAGTGATGTCGGCCGGCCCGGAAGGCATCCGGGTCTGGGATCCCGGGCTCGGCGGGCCGCTGTACGAGGACGGGCTGGACGAGTCGGCGTACCGGGGCCCCTCGCTGGACAGGCGCCGACGGAGTGCGCCCACCTGGTCTATGTGCAGGTCGTTCCTGCCCGCGGACGGTGAGTCCCCGGGAAGCGACGTCCTCGTCCTCGCGACCCGGAGCGGACTCGACATCCACAGCGCAACGACGGGCCTCCTGCTCAAGCGGATCGGTACGGGTCTTGTCGGGCAGGTCCTGCCGCTCGCCCGTACGGGGGCACGGGTGGCTGTCAGCGACCCGGATGGCAACCTGTCTGTCTGGGACCTCCCGTCGGGACAGAAGGTGATGACGGTCCGGAAGGAGCTGTCCCAGTCCACCCTGTCCTCATGCGTCGCATGGACGGCGGACGGACTGCCGATGTCTGTCTCCCTGGCCGCCACTGGCAGCGGCCCGAACCTCACCACCGTCGTCCTTGACTACGAGAACGGGCAGCCCGTCTTCAGGACGCTCCCGCTCAGCGCCGACACGGGCGGATCAGCCGTCCGCCTCCTGGGAGCCCTGCCCCCTTCCCCGTCCGGTGCTGTCGCTGTCGTGGCAGGGGTCGGCCTGGAGACGGTGCTCATCGATGCCGCCTCCGGGCGGCTTGCCGGCACGCTGTCCGGCTGGGACCACAGGGGCGGCCACGGCAGTGTCCTGTGCACTCTGCCCGGCGGCAGGGGCCTGCTGCTGGCGATGTCCAACGGCACGGACATCGGCGTCTGGGACGTGGCCACCCTGGCGCAGACCACCGTGTGGAAGTCCCCGGACACCTTCGCCATGACGGGCCTGCCCCTCCCCGGCGGCCGGACGCTGCTCGTCTCAGGCGGCACCAGCGGCGTGAGGATCTGGGACCCGCGCACCGGCGATCTCGTCCACACCGTCCTGACAGGTGCCCCTGTCCACGGCATCGCCGTGGACAGGGGCACTGCCGGTCCGGTGATCCATCTCTACGGTCCCGCCGGCCTGGCTACAGTCTCGGTCGACCCCAGGCTGCTGTGACAGGCAGCGAAGGCCCCGCGGGACGTGTCCATCCGGCGCCTGCCGAACCAGTCCGGGCCGCTGGACCGTCCCGGCTCCTGCCGTACAGCTGAAGTCCGCCGGGTGCACACCGCCTTGGGGCGGCGTCGTCACCGCAGGAAGGCGAGGCCAACCAGTTCGCCCAGGGCTGGATAATCTTCAACCCTACATTCAGGCGGACGCGTTCGTGTGCCCTTTGAAGAAACCTCCGAGCCGGCCTAGCCTCGTCTCCTTCCATGAAGCTGCTGGTTATGAACAGCCCGGCCAAGATGATAAATCTGAGCAGTGCTGACTGATCATCAGCATGTTCCTGAGCTGGGGGGCTA
Source organism: Kitasatospora sp. NPDC093550 (assembly GCF_044764985.1). NCBI lineage: Bacteria > Bacillati > Actinomycetota > Actinomycetes > Kitasatosporales > Streptomycetaceae > Kitasatospora > Kitasatospora sp. NPDC093550. The sequence goes on along the minus strand of NZ_JBIWJF010000032.1, from coordinate 25,744 downwards.
TTCATGCATGTGAGCGCGGCCGCTGCACTGCCTGCGCGCGGCCAGGGCGAGGTCCGGGCTGCCGGGACTGGTCGCGGACATGGAACCGACAGGTGAGGGACGAGTCCGGCGACGGGCCGGGCAGCCGCTGGGCCGCATACGAGTGGTGGCAGACCCGCCTTGCCGAGGCGTTCTTCGGCGGGCACCGCAAAGACACACCGGTCCTCTTCTTCATCAATGACAACGAGCTACGCGAGCTCCAGGGCAGCGCCGAGGTCCAGGGCCTCAGCACAGCCGTCAGTTCCGTGCTCGGCTGGCATGGGGACCCGTACCAACCGGTCTCGGACCGCTGCCGCGTTTGGAAGCGCGGAAAGCGCGAGGATCCTCCGCCCTGCCTCCCGCTCCTCGCGACAGCTGTGCTGGCAGCTGCCAGGATGCAGCGGACTGAAGCGGGGCCCGGCGCTCCCGCGTACTACGCGCGCCTTGCCGAGGTGCTCTGTCCTTCTTGGGGCGGGGAGCGGCACAGGAAGCCGCTTGAGAGCAACTACGAGGCCGTCGTCGGCCAGTGGCTGTGCCTGGATGAATGGCTCCGGGAGCAGGGCGGGGCACGCGGCCTCAGCACTATCAGGAGGAACCCGGCCCTACGGAAGATCGGCTACGCCCAGTCCCAGGCTCTGGTCAGGGCGTCCGACCACGCGGCCCTGCGGCGGTTCTTCCGCTCGGAGAACCTGTCGCCAGGCCAGGAAGTCCACGGAAGGCGGCTGCTGGAGAAGCTCCAGATGTGGAGCTCCGTCAATCCAGGGGGCCTGTCCCAGCGGCTTCGCCAGGCGCTCGGCTCCCATGCAGAGGGTCCGCTCCTGGAGCCTTTGCTGGTCACCCTGTTCGAGGGCTGGGACGGGAGCACGAACCTGGGACACGGCAGCAGCGGCCTGCCCCAGGTGCGCCTGCGCGTCGTCCTCGAGGACGAATTCACAGGATGGGAAGCGCGCTGGCACGCGGAGGCCGTGTCCGATGTGGAGCACGACCTACTCCGGCATCCCGCCGGAGCGCTGGAAATCGCGCTCGCGGACCAGGTGTACGAACTCTCCGGGGCGATACCTGACCTGGCCCAGGCCCTGCAGCACGGGCTCTGTGCACGCGGGGCGGTGGCCGAAGCCTGCGTCGAAGGCGGACGCAGTGTCCTGGCGCTGCGCGAGGACCCTCTCGCCGGCGGCTGGACGGAAACCGATGTGCTGACAGCCCTCGAGCCCTATGTGTTCCTGTTCAACCCGTCCGGCCAGGGTCCGCTGCAGAGCCTCCTGGCCGATGCAGGCCATCAGTGGCGCTGCCCTGAGCCCGTCCCGGTTCCGGGCTGGCAGGTCACTCCCGAGCTGCGGTTCGACGACGAGCAGGCCCTGGCCGCGGCTCTGTCCCGGTCCGCTGTCGGGAGCGTCCGCCACCATCCGCAGCAGCGCCTGAGCCTTCGCAACGGGCTGCTCGTCGAACGCGGGTGGCGGCACCGCTCGCTCTTCCTACTGGGCGGGGAGCCCGATGCCATGGTCCCCGAGGCCTACCGCCGGCCCGGCCTGGTGACACTGGACGGCCAGCCGCTGGCCGTCCCGCCGGACGGCCTGACGGTGCTGCGGGGGAAGGGCCTCGCCCCCGGGCGGCACGTACTGGCAGCCGGCGGCACCGCCGCTGACTTCTACCTCGCATCGGCGCCGGAGCCCCTGGCCGACGCTCCGGGCGGCCCCGTGCCCGGTGCCCCGCCGGGAACCGTCGCCGTTCCCCTGGGCGGCGACGTGCGCTTCCTCACCGCCCAAGGCCACTTCCTCGCGGCCCGGCGGCCTCAGGAGCCCGCGTGGTGGAGGGACCGCGCCCCCGCGCTCTGCGGCGGCGGGACAGCCCGCATACCGGTTCCGCCCGGCGCTGTCTGGCTGGTGGCTGCTTCCGGCGCCGGCGAGCCCGCCGTCACCCTGCTGCAGCCGCAGGAGCCGGACTTCGGCTCCCTCAGCCGGGCTGCCAAGGACTACTGGAGCCGGCTCGTCCTGCTCGACCTGGCCGGCACAGCCCACTCGACCCTGTGGAAGCGCTACAGGGAGGCAGCCCTCAGCCAGTTCCCGCGAGGGGGATTCACACGTGTTTGACCCGGACCACTTCATCTCCTGGATGGCACAGCAGGGCAGCGGCCCCCTGGCCGCGCTCATCCGCCACACATCATGGGCCGCCGGCTGCGACAGGCGGCCCGCCACCCAGTGGCTCAGCCGCATCGAAGCCCTCGGCGCCGTCACGATCGACTGGCGAACCGGCCGGTGGAGCGCGAACGCCTGCGAGATCACGGACCTGCCCGGGAACACCCAGACCGCCGTCCTCACCGGTGCGCGGCCCGTCGGGCCGGGCTTCTACCAGGAGCACGGAGCGGTGACGGCCGTACCCCAGGAACCTGAAGAGTCCGGGATACCCCTGCCGACGGCCGTATGGCTGCAGTACTCGGAGCGCTCCCGCCTCCATGAGTTCGCGGCGTCCACCGGCTCCGCGGCCGTCCCGTGCGCGGCTGAGTCCGCCGCCAGGTCCCTACGTCCGTTCACCCTGGGGCCTGCGGCGGCTCCCCCGGCGCGCGACAGCCCAGCCGAACGGTTCGACCCCGTCGCCGGCCGGTTCGTCCCCGTCGCCCTCGGCGGCAGCTGGCCCGCCCCCGGCCTGTACCGGTTCACGCAGTACAACCGCCTGCAGCGCTACTCCCTGCTCCACCGGCCCAGGCTGCCCTCGGCTCCCGGCCGTCTGCACACCCCCGACCCGTTCCCGGAGCAGACCTGGCACAGCGTCGACCGGAGGGCAGGCATCCACCACGTCATCCCGCCGGCAGCGTTCCCCCTGCGCTGGAAAGCCGACCGAACAGGCAGCCGAAGCGCCGGCACGCTGGGACGCATGACCGTTGACCGCAGGGCGCCCCTGCCGCTGGCCCACGAACGGGCAGCGGTCCTGTGCACAGGGCTGGCGAGCCTGCGCACAGCAGGCACGGAGCACTACGACGGGGTCCCCTTCTTCATCGCCGACCGCATTGCCCGCACCCTGCACCGCCGTCTGGAGACTGAATGAGCACACCCCTGCCCGGCCTGGACGCCTTCACGACGCACAACGCCTTGGCCGAGGCCTACCTGCGCTACTACGACACCGCCTTCCGGCTTCGCAACAACAGCCTCCAAGCGGAACGCCGGGCTCTGCTCGACCAGCCCGGCGGCGTCTTCGCCGACCCCTTCGTCGAACTCCGGCCGGACTACGCCCTCACAGGGCGCAGCATCGCCGAATCAGCCACGGCAGCCGGAGCTCCCCCCGAACTGGCCGACTTCGCCGAGTGCGGGCTCTTCGAGAAGGGGATGGAGCTCTACACCCACCAGGAACGGACCCTGGCCAGCACCATGGCCGCCGGCCGGAACGCAGTGATCACAGCCGGCACCGGGTCAGGGAAGACTGAAGCATTCCTCCTGCCCATCCTGGCCGACCTGCTGCGCGAGTCACAGGACTGGAAGGGCGAGCCCGCAGTGCCCAACCCGTGGTGGGAGCGGTCTTCAGCGGACTACTGCCCCCAGCGGCAGGGCGAGACCGGGCACACGCCCGCAGTCCGGGCGATGATCCTCTACCCCATGAACGCACTCGTGGACGACCAGCTCGTCAGGCTCAGGCGGGCCCTGGACAGCGACCGGGCCCGCACGTGGCTTCGCGCCCACCGCGGCGGCCACCGCTTCTACTTCGGGCGCTTCACCGGCAGCACCCCCGTGACCGGCAGCCAGGAGCAGCGCTACGCCGTCGACGAGCTGCGCAGCTACCTGAAGGCCACCGCCGCCCGCGGCGAGCGCGCCCGTGCGGCCGCCGAGGAGAGCTGCAGAGAGGACATCCGCTACTTCGCCCCCCGCCTGGACGGGGCGGAGATGCGCAGCAGGTGGGACATGTACCACTCGTCCCCCGACATCCTGATCACCAACTACTCCATGCTCAACGTGATGCTCCGGCGCAGCCGCGACGAGGACTTCTTCCTCCGCACCGCGCAGTGGCTGGACTCGCACGACGACGCCCGGTTCACCCTGGTGCTCGACGAACTCCACATGTACCGGGGCACGCAGGGCACCGAGACCGCCTACCTGGTCCGCAACCTCCTCCACCGGCTCGGCCTGAACCAGCGCCCAGAGAAGCTCAGGATCCTCGCCGCTTCCGCATCACTGGACGAGACCCGTGAGAAGGACCGCCGCTTCCTCCAGGAGTTCTTCGCTGCAGGGGAGGAGTCCTTCCACTTCATCTCCGGAGAGGCTGCTCCCCGTGCCGCGGGCCCGGAGGACATCTCCGCAGCCGCCCCTAGGCTGGCACGGTACGCCGGGACTGAGCCCGGTCCCGCTGAGGCCGCCGAGCTGCTCTCCGCGACCGGTGCGGCGCAGGCGCTGGCCAGCGCGCTCGGTGCCGGGTCGGCCGGTCCCTCCGCCCCGGCCATGGCCTCTGCGGCCCTCGCCAGGAAGCTGTTCCCCTCCAGCAGCAGCGAGGAAGCCGGCAAGGCCCTGCAGGGGACGGCGGCCGCCATCCGTGCTGCTGCCGAGGCCGGGGTCGACGGCCTGCCCAGGATCCGCATCCACCTCTTCTTCCGCAACGTGGCCGGCATGTGGGCCTGCTCGGACCCCCGGTGCCCGGAGGTCCCTGCCCCCTTCCAGGACCCGTCACGGTCCGTCGGCAGGATCTACTCCGTCCCCCGCACCTTCTGCGACTGCGGCGCCCGCGTCCTGGAACTGCTCTACTGCCAGTCCTGCGGCGAGGCCATGCTGGGCGGCTACGTGCCGCAGAGCGCTACCGGACGCGGAGTCTTCAAGTCCGTCCTGCTGCCTGACAGCCCTGACCTGTCCCGTGCCCCCGACCAGGCCGGCAAGGACCGGTCAGCGGAGAACTACATCGTCTACTGGCCCTCCAAGGGCCCGCAGCGCGCTGACGACGACGCTGAGTGGAGCGCCGACAACAGCAGTGTCACGTTCGCCTTCCGTCGCAGTGCCTACGATCCGGCTACCGGGCTGCTGTCCAACGGGGCAGCCAAGGCCACCGGCTGGAGCTTCCATGTGAGCACGCCTGTCGACAAGAACACCGGCCGGCCCAAGCACGCGCTCTCCTCGTTCCCGCCCTTCCCCACCCGCAGCCCGTGCTGCGGAGCCGACTGGGAGCGCCTCTACACCAAGCACGGCACACGCAGGCCCATCACCGACCCCGCGCGGCTGGCATCGTCCGTGCGGACGATGAGGACCGGTTTCGAGAAGATCAACCAGGTGCTGTCGGACGAGCTCGCCGAGCAGTTCACCGACCCTGCCGAGCGCAAGCTGATCGTCTTCACGGACAGCCGGCAGGACGCCGCCAAGCTCTCCGCAGGCATCGCCCTGCGGCACTACCAGGACCTCATCCGGCTGCTCGCCCTGGACGAGCTGGGACGGTCTGCCCGAGCCGCTGAAGACGTGGCTGCCGTTCGCGCCGATCCGCAAGGGCAGTCCGAGGCCGGTACCGCTGCCGTCGAACGCCTCAGCGCGCAGAACAAAGACGACCTGAACGCCCTGCGCCTGGCACTACTGCTCCAGAATGAAGCCGACGCGGCCGCATCGGAAGCACGGCTCGCATCCCCGCCAGCCCTCGAGGCTCTGGCCAAGGTGCACGTCAACAAGCGCCTGCTCTCCCTGGGAGTCAACCCCGCGGGCCCGAAGCCGAGCGTGCAGCACGTCAATGACCTGCCCTGGCACGAGCTCTTCGACTGGGAACAGCAGCCCCCCGCGCTTCAGCTGGGAACCTCAGACGCCCAGAAGGCTGCCCTGAGCTCCGAGAACGGGCTCCTGGAGAACACCCTCGAAGCCCTCTTCTCCGGTGCCGGACGCGATATCGAATCGCTCGGACTGGGCTCTGTCGCCCCCTCACCAGCTGTCCCCGACCCTGACGGCCTCGGCCGCGCCAGCCTGCGGATCCTCGCCGAACTACGCCGCTTCCAGGACCTCCGCGACGGCAGGGACCAGCCTCCGGCGCAGCTCCGGGAGTACTGGAAAGCCGTCGCACAGCACCAGGACAAGCACCCCGACGATGTGCAGATCGCCGCCGAGGCCGCGTGGGGCGATACGGTACGGGAGTACCTCATCGACCCGAGGAAGGCGGCCGTCCAGCCTTCCCCCAGCCACTCGTGGCGGTGCGGCCAGTGCGGGCGCCGGCACCTCACCCCGAGCGCCGGTACCTGCACGCGGTGCCACAGCACCCTCCCCGCGCAGCCGGAACCTGACAGGAACCCGGAAGCAGGCGACTACTACGCGTGGAAGGCAGCCAGTGACCGCGCCGCCTTCCGCCTCAACTGCGCCGAGCTGACGGGCCAGACGGACCGTCTCGATGCCCAGTCCCGTCAGGCCCGCTTCCAGCACGTCTTCCTGAACGACCCGCCCGAGGTCCCGCTCGTGCACGGGATCGACCTCCTTGCGGTCACCACCACCATGGAGGCCGGCGTCGACATCGGACCGCTGTCCGCCGTCCTGATGGCCAACATGCCGCCCAGCCGCTTCAACTACCAGCAGCGCGTCGGGCGGGCCGGCCGCCGGGCCTCGCCGGTCGCGGTCGCGCTGACTGTCTGCCGGGGACGCAGCCACGACGAGCACTACTTCGCGAACCCGTCATCGATCACCAACGACCCAACCCCGCCTCCCTACCTGACCCTCCAACGGCCGGAGATCTTGGAACGCGCCCTGGCCGCCGAGGTCCTGCGGCTCGCGTTCCGCAACCTCGATGCCCACGGCGGCTCAGGCAGCGTGCACGGAGAGTTCGGCAAAGCCCGGGACTGGCCCGCGGCCCAGCCAGCCGTCCGGGAGTGGCTCAGCCAGCAGGACGGCGTACTAGCCGCGGCAGCACAGGCGCTGAGCGCCTTCACCCCGCTCCAGCCGACTGAGATCCTCACCAGCCAGTGGCTGGAGAAGCTACTGAAGAAGGTCACAGAGGTGGCTGCCCAGCCCACCGGCTCCGAGGAACTCAGCGAGCGGCTCGCGCACGCGGGCGTGCTGCCCATGTTCGGGTTCCCCACCCGGGTCAGGCAGCTCTACCTGAAGGTCCCGCAGAGGAGGTCTCCATGGCCGCCTGACCACACGATCGACCGCGACATTGCCATGTCCGTCTCCCAGTTCGCCCCGGGCAGCGAGGTCGTCAAGGACGGCCAGGTGTTCACCGTCAAGGGGATCACCGACTTCGAGCCCACATCCAGGAGCCCCAGGCCCGTAGCGGACCCCCTGGAGAACCCCCAGGCCGTAGGACTGTGCCGGGTCTGCAACCACGTCGAGACGGCACCGTCCGGCGAGGGCCCCTGCCCGCAGTGCAGCTCGGAGAACTACAGTGTCGTAGAACTGCGGGAGCCCGCAGGCTTCCGCGCCAGCGAGCCGCGCGACTTCGACGGGGTATTCGCCTGGGCCCCGCGCACCGTCTCGTCCCGGGCCGCCGCCAACCTCTCAGCCCTCCAGTTCACCTCCTGGGAGGGCGCACACGTCTACTCCGGCCCGGGCGAGCGCTACATCATCAACGACAACAACGGCGACCTGTTCAGACTGCGCCGCACCTCGGGCAGCTGGGGCGGGTACACCGCTGTCAAGGGCAACGGACCGGGAAGCGATGAGGAAGTCCAGGTGGCTCTCGGGGCGGTCCTGCCCACGGACTTCTTCTTCCTCGGCCCCGTATCCGCCGTCGACGAGACCCACGGGTACCGGCTCAACCTCTCCCCGGCTCCTCCCGCCTACGGCAGCGACATCAGCCAGGGCCGCCGGGCCGCCTGGTACTCGCTCGCATTCCTGCTGCGCAGCGCGGCCGCCAAGTTCCTCGACGTCGGCCGGCAGGAACTCCTGGCCGGGATCCACCCGGGAGCGCATCCGGACGGCCATGTCGCCTACACCTTCCTGGCGGACGCCCTGGAGAACGGAGCAGGGTTCAGCACTCACCTCGGCAGCCCTCAGGTCATCGGCGACTACATGCGGGCCACCCACGCGTACCTGGACTCGCTGAGGGAGACCGAGCACTCCGCCGTCTGCACCTCTTCGTGCCCAGGCTGCCTGCGCGACTACTCCAACATGGCCTACCACCCCCTGCTCGACTGGCGCCTGGCCGGCGACCTGCTGACCGTCCTCTCCGGAGGGTTCGCGAGCACCTCGGACGACCGTGCCCGCCAGTCCCTGGCCGGCCTCCAGAAGATGCACAAGGGCACCTTCCTGGAAGGCAACCTGCCCGGGGTGACCTTCACCTCCCGCAGCGGCCTGCCCCACGCGGTGGTGGCGAAGCATCCGCTCCACATGTGCGAGGAGGAACTGGTGAGCGACGACCTCCGGCCTGCCCTGGACGCCGCCCTTTCGTTCACACAGGACGCCGACCGGGTCATCGTCGCCGACTGGTTCACGCTGGAGAAGAGCCCCATGCAGATCATCGAGCTGCTCCAGACCCGCTGAACACAGCCGGTACCGGTCAGGCGAGACGTTCCCCGGTGGGCCGTGTCAACGGCCCACCGGGGAACACCGTGCCGCCAGAAACGCTCCAACCGCACCCGTCAATCCCATGACGAATCCAACGACCCAGCCGTCACACCAGCCACGCCGAATCACATCCGGCAGCAGCGCAAGGTCAGGTCCTGGTCTCCTGAGAGCCTGTCTTGGCCTCCGACATCAGTCGCCGCAGTTCCGAAGGCGTCGGCCACGGGGCGCGGCGATGGATCATCCGGTGACAGTTTGCGCATATCAGGGCAAGGTCCGACAGCTTCGTCCTGCTTTCTCCTGCCGCGTGCAAAGGGACCACGTGGTGACACTCGATGTACCCGGCGCCGCGGTCACCGTAGGCCTGCTGGAAGTCGAAACTGCAGACCTCGCAGGAAAGGCGGCGGCCTTGCCGCACCACTGAGTCGATCTTCCGTCGGCGCAGTTCCGGACTGCGTTCCCGGGCGAGGTGCTGCCGCAGCAGGAGACGGCCCTCCGGTGCATCGAAGTCCTCCGGGTCCTCACCTGGTGCCACTGGCGCCTGAAAGCCGCCGGTAAGGACCCCGGCCCGGATGAGCTGAGCGGCAGCAGCCATTTCCACCGGACTGTCCAGGAACGCCTGCAGGACAGCGCGGTCCGTAGCGCCGCCGTTGGTGGGCTTGCCCTTGTAGTCCGGATGGCGCGTAGCGATGTCGAAGGTCTTGCGCGCCACCCCGTTGGCGTTTCGGAACGTGTCGTTCCTGGATGAGACGTCATGGATCGGGAGCAGCTGGAGCAGGCGGGACAGCTCAACCACGCGGGGGTCGGTTGCGGCCAGTCCTCTCCAGCCGTTCTCCGCGGTGACGTCACAGGCGAGGACGACCTCGTCCCAGGCCCAGTCGGGATTGCGGACCGACTTGACCGTGAAACCGAGCCGCTTCAGCCACACGACGGCCTCCCCGGTACCACCATGGAACTCGGTGGGCAGCAGCGCCGTGCCGTGCTCGTACTGGTGAGCCACGCCCGCGATGGCCTTGGAGTCGTACTCCCTACCCTCATACACGAGCAGGTAGGTGCGAGCCTGGCCGAACCCGTACTGGGAGAGGAAGGCGTCCTGGCCGACGCGGTCGTACTCCTCTACAGCGCTGAGCACCGACTCGCGACTGATGACTCCTCTAAACATGCTTCCCAGCATAGGACTTGGTGGAATACGGAGGCCCGGGGTCGCGCCCTGAGACCGGTGTGCCCAGGTAGTGCCGCACTGTTTCCCCGGCGGGCTACGGGTCCCGTCCGGCAGCTGTTCCACTCGGCGATGGTCTTCGTGCCGGACGCACAGGGCGGGTCCCGGCGCGTTCGCCGGGACCCGCCCTCGGGTGTCAGCCAGACCGCGTCGAGCAGTCCGCTAGCGGAGTGACTACGGTGCGTGCTTCTCGTAGGTGAGGTTCCACTGCTGATTGGCCTGTATGCCGGGGCAGTCCCAGATGCCGAGGCGGGTCCCCTGCTCGGTGTGCCACCCGGGCAGCTCGAGGCAGCGGCCGCCGGGGTTGTCCGCGGTGACGGTGGCGGGCAGGTAGATCCGGCCGTCGGGGCGGACGGCCCACTTCTGGCCGGTGTTGCCGACGCAGCGGGAGAGCATCAGGCCGGTGCCGTTGGCGAGGGCGTTGCCCTTGGTGGACACGCACCAGCTTCCCGACCGGACGGTGCCGTCGATGGCGAAGTTGAACCGCTGGTTGACGGTCTGCCAGCAGGCGTAGACGGCGACGTCGGTGCCCTCGTTGGGCCCCCCGATGGAGTCCATGCACTGCCAGTCGACGAGCTGGGGGTGGACGGTGACGCTGGAGTCGGAGTAGCCGGCGAACGCCGAGTGGTCGAAGCCGTCGACCTTGCCCTTGACTCCGGTGCCGCTCTTGCCGGGGAAGATGGAGATCACATTGGCGCTGTCCATGACCCACAGGTCGGGGGTGCCGTCGTTGTTGAGGTCGCCGGCGCCGATGCGGGGGTAGTCGGACGCCTTGAGCGGCTGGCCGACGGCGAGCTTGATCCCCTGGTCGGGCTTGGTGAGGGCGCTGTAGTCGACGGTGCCGTCGGCCTTCCAGCCCAGCGGGTAGGCGTAGATGTCGCCGGTGACGCGGTTGCGTGCCCAGACGGTCGCCTGGTTGGTCGGATCGGTGGTGCCGGGGATGGTGGTCGGCCCGTTGGCCGCGCCGGGGTTGATCAGTTCCAGGTCGGCCCAGCTGCCGGAGGCGGCGGGGAGGTAGGTAGCGGCGTCGAGGGCGTCGGCGAGGCCGTTGGGCTGGAAGAGGTAGAGGTTGTTGTTCTCCAGGGAGAGGATGGAAGTCTGGGTCATGATGACCTTGCGGCTCGCGTTGCCCGGGTCACCGCCGACGGCCTCACCGTCGGGCGTGCCGATCGCGAGGACCTGCGAGGCGCTGCTCCAGTTGGCCTGGTTGTATCCGGGGCACGCCGCGCCCGTCAGGTAGGTGGTGCAGCTAGGCCGGTTGAGGGCGACAGGGGTGAGGGTGTCGAAGCGCCCGGTGCCATTGTTAGGAATGAGGTAGAGGGCCTCGCGGAGCTTGGACGTAGTGTCCTTGTTGTAGTGCGCGAGGACCTCGTCGACGGCCTGGCCGACGGCGAAGGTGCCGTGGTGGCTGACCTGGTAGTCGGCCCACGTGGTGCCGTACGTGCGGTTGTTGGGCGCTGCCGCAGCAGGGGCGGCCAGCGACGTGGTCGGGTCGGTGGTGCCGCCGATGACGCGCAGGTCGCCGTTCTTGTCGACGGTGACCATGTCGGGCTTCTGGTCGTTGTCGACGTCGCCGAACAGCGGCTGGGTGTCGGGCCGCCAGGGGACGTAGAAGTTGTAGACGGCCGGCTGGCTGTAGTTGCCGGCGTTGTCCATGGCCCACGCGTAGAGGGTGTTGGTGCCCCAGTCCTTGGGCTTGTACGTGTAGGGCTGGCCCGGGGCCAGGGTGTCCTGGCCGCACTTCCATCCGACGACCGGGGTCGGGTCAGTGCTCACGCGCACGCACGCGACGCCCGAGGCCTGCAGGCCAGCACCGGGGGCGGGGTCCTCGGCGTTGATCGTGAAGCTGCCCACGTCGTTGACGTACTTGGCCGGGCTGGGGTTGGGCGTGCCCGACAGCGGGAAGTCGGTCGACTTGATGCTGACGCGCGGGTTGGTCTTGTCGACGCGGAAGTAGCACCAGGCGCTGTTGGGCGAGGTCAGAGTGGTGTCGTCGGCGCGGGCGACCCAGCCGTACTGGTGGCCGTCCGACAATGATCCCACGCTCTTCGTGGGCCCAGGATCGTTGTAGCTGCCGCCCCAGTCGCCGACCGCGGCACCGAAGTTGGGGTCGTTGTCGTCCCACATCTGGTAACCGGTGTACAGGCTCTGCCCGGTGGGCGACCAGCTGTTGGCAGTGACATAGATGTTCTGGTTGTTGCCGACCCATCCGGGGTTGTCCCAGGGGTTGGCCCCGCCGCTGGTGCACTCGGCCGTCGCGTTGGTGGACGCGAAGCCCGGAGTGGGGGTGGTACGCGGCCACCAGACGGTGGGCGTGATGTCGTAGGTGGTGGTGATGGACGGGTTGTTGGCCAGGAAGTGGCGGAAGTTCTTGTCCCACTCGGAGGTCTGCGGCGCGACGCCGACCGTCCAGATCTGCCACTTCTCCGCAGCGGCCCGCTTCATGGTGTCCGTCAAGTCGATGGTCAGCGGGCCGGTGCCCTTGAGCCACTGGCCGTTGACCGGGGCGCAGCCTTCCATGACGACGTTCCCGTTGTCCCCGCAGGGCTGCGCGTACCAGTTGGTGTCGGTGCCGATGGTGCTGCCCGGGGGGCCCGAGTAGATGACGAACGGCGTGTCGGTCGCCATGTTCGAGGCGCCGGTGACCTGGCCGTTGAAGGCGGCGCCGAGGATGGTGGGGGCGGAGGCGGCGCCCGGGGGGACCGTGTAGATGGCGGGATTGATGCCGAACTGGAAGTACGCGCGCTGGCGTCCCTCCTTGCCGCAGTCGATGTTGGGGTCGCTGCTGTGGTACCCGCAGTAGCCGGTGGCGACGTTGGACTTCAGATTGTAGTTCTTGGCCCCCTTGTAGTTCTCCTGGACCTCGACCGAGCCCTGCGAGTAGCTGGTGGCCGCGACGAAGGCGGGGTCGATGTACCACGGGCCGTCACCGGCGCCTAGGGCGTCCTGGTTCGGCGTCAGCTCGATCGCCGACGGCGTGACCTTGGTGCTGATCGCGGCGACGTTCGCGCCGTCGCCCGGTGCCTCGGCGCTCGACGGGATCCCCACCGCGCCGTCCGCGGGAGACGGGACCGGGGCGGCGGCCAGCGCTACGCGCTGCTCCGAGCGGGAAGCGCGGGCCGCGGGAGTGGGAGGGCTCGCGGGCTTGCTGGAGTCCCACTGCAGAGGCGCCGGGGCCCGGAAGCGGGTGGCACCCTTGTCGTCGACGACGCTGATCGCACCCGACTGGTCGGCCGCGACCGACAGGCCTTGCGCGGAGACCGGGAAGGTCAGCGACTTCAGAGCCGCGCTCTCGGCTGCCTCCTTGGTGCGCACGATGATGACGTCCCGCCAGCCGCCCTGGGGCAGCGCGGTCAGCTGCAGGTCCACACCGGGGAGGACGTTGGCGTAGGTCGCGTTGGCCCCGGCCACGGATGGCTTCGGCAGCGGGAACGGGGCGTTCACCGCCAGGCTCTTGCCGTCGTCGGTGGTCACGGTCGCCATTGGGCCGGTCCCGCCGCCCGAGAACGTCAGACCGGTGGTGGCCACCGCCGGGCTGAGCGTGCCGTTGCCGTTGGCGCGCAGCGTCGGGTCGATGTCGGTCCAGGTGCCACTGCGCTTGGTGCGTACGGCCTGGGCGTTGTCGGTGGTGGTCAGTGTGCCGTTCGGGTTGGCGACGGTCTTGGAGAGCTCGTTGGTCAGCGTCTCGACAGCGACGGGCTTGCCGGTCGACTTGGCCTTGGCGATCGCGTCGAGCATGGCCTGCTGCTCAGGTGTGCGGGCGGGTGCGGGCGAGGTGGGCGCGGGGAACTTCACGCCGCCCACGGGACCGTGTGTCGGCGGTACGGGGGCGGTGTCGGCGAGTGCTGCTGGGGCGCTGAGAAGGGCGAGGCTGAGTGCGCAGCCGGTGCCGAGGGCGGTGAGCGCCATGAGGCGCTTGCGTATGGACGGTGCTGGCGGCGTGTGCCTGACGGCGTTCGGAGTGCTGGTCATGGTGGAGCTGTGAGTTCCCTCCCGGTCGGACGCCCCTCGAAGGGGAGCGTTCGGGTGGGAACGATGGGGCCTGACCTGCAGTTGGGTCAACCCCGGTGCCTGGTTGCGATGACATGTCTGGATTTGGAGCGGGTTGCGAGGTCAAGACTTCATAAACATCTCATGCATGGCGTTCGAACGATCTGGCGACGTGATCGCCGGTTCACATATCGTCACCTCGATCGTGGCACGGTCATGACTATATGACGCTGTGTCGACAATGAGCGAGGAGAGACCACGTGACGGTTTGGCCTGCCCGGAAACGGGCCGGGAGACGAACAGGCGGCCGATGGCGGTCGCCTGCTGTGGCAGCCGCAGTAGCGCTGGCACTGACGGGGGTGAGCGTGCCACCGGCTGTGGCATGGACCTACCCCGAGCCGGAGGGCGAGGTCTGGACGCCCCCGAACACTCCCTTGGGAAGCACAGGCGTCTCGGTCAAGGGGCATGACGCCAAGCCGAAGGGCTCCAGCATTCCGGGCAAGGCCGCCGACTGGAAGCCGCAGGTCGCGCCGCCTGTCGTCACCGGCACGGCGACAGTCGTCGTCGGAGCCGACAGCGCGGAAGCCGAGGCAGCCCGCAAGGCCACCGGCGGGGCATCGCCCGCCTCCGGCGGCCAGACCGGGTCCAAGGCCGGGAACCTGGCCGTCCGGGTCTCACCCGGAACCGGCACCGGCGAGAGCGCCCACACCGTCACCGTCGAGGTCGCTGGCCAGGACAAGGGCAAGGCGGCTGGCGTCAGCGGGCCGCTGATCACGCTCAAGGACGCCGGGGCACCGAGCGGAGGCAACGGCCGCGAGGCACGCGTCACCCTGGACCTCAAGGCCCTGCAGGCCGGCGGATGGTCGGACCGCGCGGGCCTCGTCGCGCTCCCGGCCTGCTCCCTGACAACGCCGGAACGCCCCGAGTGCCGCACGCAGACGCCTGTGACGGCGAAGACCGACAGCACCGGCTCAGTAACTGCGGACATCACCCTGCCTCCCGCTGCGGCGCCCGCAAGCCCGCACACCGGCGCCGTGAAGGCCTCATACTCCACCCGCAGCACCGACTCCGCTGTTTCCCAGGCCGTTGACAGCACGGGCGTCAATGCGAGCCCGGTGGTCCTTGCTGCAGTCACGTCGCCGTCGGGTGCCATGGGCAACTACACCGCGACATCGCTCTCGTCGTCAGCGGCGTGGACAGCGGGCTCCAACACGGGCAGCTTCACGTACAGCTACCCCATCCAGCTTCCGCCGACCCTCGGTGGGGCCGCTCCCGCCGTGGCGCTGGGCTACAACTCGGCGGACGTGGACGGCAAGACGTCCGCCACGAACGCGCAGCCCTCGTGGGTCGGTGACGGCTGGGGCTACGAGCCCGGCTTCATCGAACGCACCTACCGCAGCTGCGACAAGGCCGGGATCACAGGCTCACCGGACCAGTGCTGGGGCGGCCAGAACGCCACCATCTCCCTGGGCGGCCGGTCCGGGGCTCTCGTGCGCGACGACGCCACCGGCGGCTGGCACCTCGAGAGCGACGACGGGACCAAGGTCGAGCAGCTCAACGGCGCGCCGAAAGCCGTCGGCGACACCGACTACCAGGGCTTGGAGTACTGGCGGGTCACCACGCCGGACGGCGTCCAGTACTACTTCGGCCTCAACCACCTGCCGGGCGGTGACGCAAGCGATCCCGCCGCGAACTCGGTGCTGACCCTGCCGGTGTACTCGCCCAACAGCGGCGACCCCTGCTACAGCGCGGCCAGCGGGAACAACTCGTGGTGCCAGATGGCGTGGCGCTGGCAGCTCGACTTCGTCGTCGACCCGCACGGCAACCTGACCACGTACAAGTACGCCGCCGAAGGCAACAAGTACAAGCGCGGCCGTGTCCAGAGCGGCGGCGCCGGAACCCTCACGGACTACCAGCGCGCCGCCTACCTCAAGGAGATCGCCTACGGCCAGCGCCTGGACGAGCAGAAGACAGCCAAGGGCGGCGCGAACCCGGCGGCCAAGGTCGTCTTCTCCGTCTCGGAGCGCTGCATACCCGGCGGGGCGATCACCTGCGCCGAGGACCAGCGCACGGCGGCCAATGCCGACGCCTGGCCGGACACCCCGATCGACCAGATCTGCACCGACAGCTCGTGCACGGTCTCGGCGCCCACGTTCTTCACGACCAAGCGCCTGACCGCGATCACCACACAGGTCCTGGTCGACTCCGCCTACCGCACGGTCGACACCTGGAACCTCAACCAGGAGCTCGCCGACCCCGGCGACAGCACCAAGCGCCTCCTGCAGCTCGACTCCGTCCAGCGTGTGCCGAGCAACGGCCAGGCGGAGATCAAGGACCTCCCCGCCGTTCAGTTCCAGTACAAGATGCGCGCCAACCGCGTCGACGGCCTCGTCCCTGCATCACCGATGTTCATGCGCCCGCGCCTGATGGGCGTCACCACCGAGACCGGCGGCCGCATCAACGTCATCTACAGCGACCCCGAGTGCTCGAGGGTCAACAACCGCATGCCGGCCTCCGAGGACGGCAACATGATGGCCTGCATACCCGTCAAGTGGTACCTGCAGGGCCAGTCCTCCAAGGACCCGGTCAACGACTGGTTCGACAAGCCCCTCGTCAAGGTCGTCACGGAGCAGGACCTCGTCAGCACACCGGCGGTCAGCAAGACCACCGAGTACACCTACGAGGGTGGAGCCGCCTGGCACCGCAACGACGGCGAGTTCACCGACCCCAAGACCCGGACGTGGGACCAGTTCCGCGGCTACCAGTCGGTGATCACCACCACCGGAAGCGGCGACGCCTCCGAGGCGCCCAAAACCCAGCAGCGGGTCACCTACCTGCGGGGCATGGACGGTGACTACCTGGCCAACGGTACCCAGCGCAGCGTGCAGGTGCCTAGCCCGCTGGGAGGGAACGTCACCGACAGCGGTCAGCTCGCCGGACGCGTGGTCGCCACCGAGGTCTTCGACAAGGCCGGCGGCGCGGTCGCCCAGGTGGCCGGAACCGTCTACAGCGGGCAGCAGAAGTCCGCGACCCACGCCCAGAGCGCGGGCGCGCCGAAGGTCTACGCCTGGCTCCCGGACTCCGAGAGCACCCAGGTCGCCAAGGCCAGGCTCGCCGACGGCAGCTGGCGCACGACCACGTCGGTCACTACCACCGAGCCGGCCAACGGCAACCGCGTCATCAAGGTCGACGACAAGGGCGACGGCACCGCCGCGACCCCCGAGACCTGCACTACGACCGGCTACGCCGTCGGCGACAACCCGCAGATGCTGACCCTGGCGTCCGAGACGACCACCTACCAGGGGCCCTGCTCTGGAGCGGCCACCGCCGCCAACACCCTGGCCGCCAGCCGCATCATCTACGACGGCAAGGCGTTCGCGAAGGCGGGTGCGGCCGGAGACGTCACCAGCAACCAGGTCCTCGACCGCTTCGATCAGGCGGGCAACCCCGTCTACGTCCACAACGGCAGCGCGACCTTCGACGCCTACGGCCGAGGCCTGACGACCGCGACGACTGATGGGTCGACCTACGACCGCAGCGGCGCACAGATCACCGGCCCGTCCGTCACCCCGGCCGTCACCACTGTGGCCTTTAGCCCGGCCGCAGGCCGACTGCCGACTGAGATCCGCACCACCGGGCCGATGGGCGCGGGATGGACCACGACCGTCACCCAGGATCCCGCCCGCGGATCGCCACTGATCAGCAAGGACATCAACGACCGCGTCACCACCAGCCAGTACGACGCTCTCGGCCGCCTCACCGCGGTGTGGACGCCCGACCGGCCCACCACGGAACTGCCGAGCCGGAAGTTCACCTACGCGCTCAACGGCGCCAAGGCCCCGTCCGCGATCACGACCGAGTCGATCAACGACGACGCGCTCTCCTACTCGGCCAGCATCGAGATCTACGACGGCCTCGGACGACCCAGGCAGACCCAGAGCACCAGCGACGCCAAGCCCACCGGGCGCCTGATCACCGACACCGTCTACGACAGCCACGGCTGGGTGATCAAGACCTCCGCGCCCTACTACGAGCAGGGCTCCTTCCCCACTCAGTCCGTCTTCCTCCCGGCGGCCGACGGACAGGTCCCCGGCCAGACATGGAACACCTACGACGGAAGCGGGCGCGTCGTGCGCTCGGAGTTCCGCTCCAACGGAAACCTCCAGTGGGCCACCACCACCGCATACCCCGGCGCGGACCGGACCGATGTCACCCCACCGTCGGGGGCCACACCGACCTCCACCGTGACCGACGCCCGGGGACGCACCGCAGCGCTATGGCAGTACCGGACGCCGACCGCGACCGGCAACCCCGCTGACGCTGACGTCACCGCCTACGGCTACACGCCGACGGGCCTGGCCTCGTCGCGGACCGACAGCAGCGGCAACACCTGGACCTACACGTACGACCTGCGAGGACGCCAGACCTCGGCGTCCGACCCGGACACCGGCGTCACGCGCACGTTCTACGACGCCAACTCGCGCGTCGACCACACCGTCGACGCGAAGAACACGACGCTCGCCTTCACCTACGACCTGCTCGGCCGCAAGACCGGCACGTTCAACGGCACGGTGGCACCCGCCAACCAGCTGGCCTCCTGGACCTACGACACGCTCGTCAAGGGCCAGTCCACGTCCTCAACCCGCTACGTGGGCGGAGCCGCCGGAGCCGCCTACACGAACGCCGTCACCGGCTACGACACCGCCTACCGGCCGCTCGGCACCTCCATCACCATCCCCTCCGCAGAAGGAGCGCTCGCCGGCACCTACACCACGGCCAACACCTACAGCCCCGTCATCGGGTCCCTGAAGAAGCTCGACATCCCCGCCGCGGGCGGCCTGCCGGCCGAGACCGTCAGCTACGGCCGGACCATCACCGGCCTGCTGACCTCGTCCGCCAGCCGCGGCAAGGCCGTCGTCGCGAAGGTCGAGTACGACGCCCTCGCACGACCGGTGCGTACGACCGCCGGCGAGTACGGCAAGCAGGTCGTCGCCACCCAGCAGTACGACTGGGCCACTGGACGGGTCATCAACAACTTCATCGACCGCCAGGTCGGCACCGTGTCGGTCGACCACACCAGCTACACCTACACCCAGTCCGGCCGCATCACCTCGATCACGGACGTCCAGGACGCCACCGCCACCGACACCCAGTGCTTCACCTATGACCACCTGAGCCGACTGACCGGCGCCTGGACGGACACCGGCGGCATCTCCACCACCGCGGACTGGACCGACTCCTCCGGCGAAGTCCACGGAACCGGCAGCTCCACCACCGTCCCCGGCATCGGCGCCTGCACCAACAAGGACGGCCCGGCCACCCTCAGCCCCGGCGGACGCACCATCGGCGGCCCGGCACCCTACTGGAACACCTACACCTACGACGCGACCGGCAACCGAACCGGCCTCGTCCAGCACGACACCACCGGCAACAGCCTCAACGACACCACCACCACCCAGACCTTCGGAGCCGCGAAAACCACCAACACTCCCACCAGCGCCCCCAACACCGGCGGCGGGACCGGCGGGCCCCACGCCCTTCTGACCTCCACCACCAGCGGACCCGCTGGCACCAAGGCCGTCAGCTACCAGTACGACGCCACGGGCAAAACCACCGCCATCACCGACACCGGCGGCACCACCACCCTGACCTGGAACGGTGAGGACAAGCTCGACTCCCTCACCAAGACCGGCCAGGCCGGCGCCACCACCTACCTCTACGACGGCGACGGCAACCAGCTCATCCGCCGCAACCCCGGCAAGACCACACTCAACCTGCCCACCGACGAGCTCACCCTCGACACGGCCAGCGGCTCCATGAGCAACGTCCGCTCCATCGCCGGCCCCGGCGGCCTGGCCTACACCCGCGTCACCGCCGCCGTCGGCGGAGGCACCGTCCTGATCCAGGCCGCCGACCCACACGGCACCAACGGCGTCCAGATCACCAGCAACCCCGCGCAGACCGTCATCCGCCGTCCCACCGACCCGTTCGGCAACCCCCGCGGCACCCAGCCCGCCGCCAACCAGTGGGCCGGCACCAAGGGCTTCGTCGGTGGCAGCAAGGACGACACCACCGGACTCACCAACCTGGGCGCCCGCCAGTACGACCCCGCCCACGGACGCTTCATCAGCCCGGACCCCGTCCTGGACCAAGCCGATCCCCAGCAGTGGAACGGCTACGCCTACAGCAACAACAACCCCGTCAACCTCTCCGACCCCAGCGGCCTACGGCCCGAAGGCGTCTGCGGCGGGTTCGGAACCTGCGCCGACTTCAGGGGCAACATCACCACCGAGACCTTCAAGCTCGAACGCGACGGCTCCTGGACCGAGAGCTACTGGAACTGGTACAGCGGAAACAGGGACCACCCCAACCACGTAGGCAACCACTACTTCATCCTCTACCGCGGCGGAACGTACAAGGCGGCCTTCAAGCAACTCACCGACACACTTCAGTACGTTCCGGGACTGAACGCCGTCGGAGCCGTCGGATCCGCCGCGATAGACGCATCTGACGGCAACTACATGAGCGCCGCTCAGAACCTGGCCGGCCTCATCCCCGGCGAGCGCGTAGCCGCAAAGGCAGCGGGTATCGCTGGAAAGGCTGCAAAAGCCGCAAGCAAGTCGGAGAAAATTGAGCAATCAGCCGAGAACGTCACAAGTGCCACCTGTGCCATCAGTGGCCTCGCTAGCACGGCCCACAGCTTCCTGCCAGGCACACAGGTTCTCCTAGCAGACGGCGCAACTCGATCCATTGAGGACCTTCGGGTCGGCGATCAGGTTCAGGCAACGGACCCAGCGACTGGAATCACCGAGTCCAAGCCCGTGATTCGTACGATTCGCACGCCGGACGACGAGAAATTCACCGATCTAACCCTGCGGGCGGGCGACCCCGGCAGCAGTTCTGAGGCGACGGAGACTCTCACCAGCACCCAGCACCACCCGTTCTGGGATGAAACCACACGCCGATGGACCGATGCATCGGAGCTGAGCCCCGGAGACCAGGTTCGAGCCCCCGGCGGACACGCCCTCACCGTCATGTCGGTGAGGAACTACAGCACCGTCCAGCAGACGGCCTATGACCTCACTATTTCTGATCTTCACGCGTACTATGTGCTGGCGGCTACCACGCCGGTTCTTGTCCACAACGATGGTGCCGAAAAATACCTTGAAGGATGCCCTGTCACCGTTCAGTCCCGTATGGTGACCAACTCGGCAAACCAGCAGGTAGAGCGCCTGACCGTGGGCAGCGAGGACGATCTTCTAGCGATCGCCGATCACCTCGCTGGTGGTAGCCTAGACAACTTTGAGAATAGGAAGCCAGACTTCTGGCGCGGCAAGCTGCCCGACGGCACGCATCGAGACATCGAGTTCAATCTCGAAGGACATAAGACCCCGCCGGAGGGTCCTCATGTTAAGCTGTCCGAGCTGGCGGATAACAGTCGCGGAGTCACTAAGGGAAACCCGTGGAGGACCGTTTTGAAGGTATTTATCACTGGACGTGAATTCAGGTGACGGCGGTTAGGAGGCACGTCAACTGGAAGTTTGCGGAAAGTGTGCTCGATGCGGTCTTGCCGGGGTCAACGGCATATGACCCGAATAGAATTTCCGGAATTCCTGCAGAGGATTGGAAGCCGTTTGATATCGAAGAGCGGGATGCCGATGCAATCGAAGACGACTTCCTGTCCTACTGTGCGGACCTTGAAGGGCCACTCATTGTAGTAAATAGCACTAGCTTCGACGAGGATCAGGGCCCGTTCTTCGTTGACGCCGCCTCCCTTGTCGATTTCGTAAAGACATTCCATGTCCGAGTCCGCGACTATTTTATGTATGCCAGTGTTATTGTCGTCTCTCCCGTCACCGGATGGGTGATTGTTGTTCAGGATGACGGATACATTGTCAAGGTGCGAGGTAATGCCGTCATGACTATGCCGCTTGGTGCTGGCGGCACCGGCACTTAGGAATATCGCTCCTAAAGGCTGCGCCTCTTTTGGCGAGTCGACGTTTTTAGGCGGGATTGGCTTCAGGGCGCCAGGGCTAGCTGGATGGTCTGCTCTGAAGCCAACCCTCCTCGCATCCCCTCTTGAGGTGGTGCGCACGGGCGTAATATGCCCCAGCCGTGTCGACACTGCTAGATGCCGCGAGCAAGATCCAATTCGGCGGCCCACTTCGTGCCAGTTCTCGTATCTTGCGCGAGCGTTGGCGTCGCGGATGGTGGCCATGCACCGCGGAAGGTGAGGGGCAGAGGGTCCCGGTACTACTAGGGCGCGTATTCGGTCGTGATCAATAGGTTCGAGTTAGGTCCTTGATCCAGATCATTGCGCCGCGGAGGTGGAGGCCGGCGAGGTAGCTTTCCGGGGTCTTGTCGTACCGGGTGGCGATGCCTTGCCAGGCCTTCAGCTTGTTGATCAGGCGCTCGACGGTGTTGCGCTCCTTGTAGAGCTCGGCGTCGTGACTGAGAGGCCGGCCGCCTGCGCTGCCCTTCTTCTTCCGGTTGGCACTCTGGTCCTTCTTCTCCGGAATGACGGCCTTGATCCTGCGTCGACGCAGGGGGGCACGGTTGCCGCGGGACGAGTAGGCCTTGTCCCCGGCGGCCGCGTCGGGTCGGGTGCGGGGACGGCCGACCGGCCCGCGAACCCGGACCTTCTTCAGCACGGGGATGAGCTGCGGGCTGTCCGCGGCCTGGCCCTCGGTCAGGATGAACACCAGCGGGCGGCACTTTCGGTCGCCGGCGCAATGGACCTTGCTGGTCTGTCCGCCCCGGGAGCGTCCGAGCAGGGCTTCCTTCAGCCGGAGCTTGCGCCGGCGCCGGATGCGTCGTCGTTCTTCCCGTTTCGGATCACCTGAGGCGTCCCGCCCGTCTTGCTCCTCCGGGCCTCCCCCTTTTGTCTGGCCTTCTCCGCCTCCTCGGCGGCCTTCTCCAGGGCGGCCATGGTGTCGGAATCGAGGTGCATCCCGGCGGCGTCGTGGTGAGCCCCGCACAGTCGTGGAGTCCACGCTGACCAGGGACAAGTCCACCTCGCCGCGCTTCGCAGCCTCCGCGATCACGCCCTCCATCAGGGCTTCGAAGACGCCGGCGTCCCTCCACTGCCGGAACCGGTTGGAGACGGTTGACCACGCACCGAACTCCTTCGGCATCTCCCGCCACTGCCCGCCCGTCCGGAATCGCCAGATCACGCCCTCGAACTGCTGCCGCAGCCGTTCCGGGTACGGGCCGTACTCGCCGATCGGCAAGTACGGCTCGATCAACACCCACTCTGCATCTGTAAGTTGCGCGCGCGTCACGCACCACGGTCTACCGGATCAGGACCCGACGCGAAGGTGAATCGGGCAGATTGATCACGACCGAATACGCGTCCTAGCGGAGACGTGGCCGGATATGGCCGACCTGGTTTCGAAGGTTACTCAGGAGCGGCAGATCTCGATCCCGATCGGGGCTGGGGCAATGTTGAGAAAGTCCTTTGAGGGAATGGTTCATGAAGCCCTTGCCGAAGCTGGTGGCGCCCCGGTGGCGCGAGATGGCCAAGGGCTGTCTTAACTGCCTCGCTATCAACCACTGCCACAATACGTGCTATAGCGGGTTTGATCATTCAAATAAAACCCATAAAGTCCTCCTGTGGGCGGCTGTAGATTTGCCGTGTCGAGCGTCTCCGACACCTCTGATTGAGCGGCACTATAAAGAGCGATGAGCAGCGCGCCTGGTATGGCTCCGGTATTTTGCGATCTTCTTCCGACGATTCGTACCCGGCTTCCGTCTGGGCCATACAGGCCGCAGGCCCTGATCTATACATCAACCCGAAGATGGAACGACCAGGGCATCGAGGGCCTGTTGCGCTCGGCCAAGGCTGTCCTTGCCAGCGCGGCGAAGGCCGGCTTTGGCATATTTCTCCACCATAGTGGTGGACTTCCAGTCCTCGGTGATGACCATGATCTCTGCGGCGCTGTAGCCATGGGCGGCGAGGTCGGCGGGGACGCCGGCACGAAGGCCGTGGCTGGTGGCGTTCTTGGCGTCGAAGCCCGGGGTGCGGCCGACTATGCGTTTGAAGGCGCGGTTCACTGCGTGGCCGGACATGCCGACACCAGAGGCCGGGACGGGCATGAGTCGGCCCCAGCGGGTGATACCGCGCAGTAGCGGCAATTGCGGCTCGGCTTGGCCGAGTTCGGCGAGCATTGAGATGTAGGTGCGCACGACGGTGATGGCTACCGGGTCGCGGATGACGTACTCGCGTCCGGTGGACCAGTGGTCGTTCTTGCTGGTGCGCTTGCCGACGACCATCTGTTCGCTGCCGTCCGCCAGGTACTCGACGGCGATGGAGTCGATCCGGTAGGCGGCCTGTTCGGAGCGGCGGGCGCGGGTGCGGTAGCCGAGGTGCAGGATCGTCAGGTCGCGCCAGCGGGCGAGGGGGATGTCCGCGGTGGCGCCCTGCTGGAGGTGGGCGATGCGGGCGGCGTCGACGGGCGGGCTGGACTTCGGGGTGCGGCGGGCGCGGGCGTGGTCGGCGGCCTGCTTGCGGATAAGTTCGGCGGTCGCCTTCTTCGGCGGCCAGTTCTCGTACCCCGCGCGGGCGTTGGCGTCGCGGATCGCGGCCATCGCGAGACGCAGTGAGCTGACGGGGGCACCGGTGCCGTCGCGGCCGCCGCGGCGGCGCAGGTGGGAAATGTAGGAGACCATGTTCGCCTCGCTGGTACGCGGGCCCGGGTGGCGGCCGTTGTCGGCGCACCAGCGGGCGAAGTAGCGCCACTGCTCGGCATAGGTCTGGCTGGTGCGCGCCGGCCGGGCAGTGGCGAGGTCGTCGGCCGCGTCCTCGGTCAGGGTCTCGTTCGGGTCGAGCCCGGCCCCGGTGAGCGGGACGAGCGCCTCGCCGTCGTCGACCAGTTCGCCGAGCACGATCTCGGCGGTGGCTCCCACCAGAGCCGGCAGGTTGTCCGCGTCGTCGTCCACAGGTGCTCCCTTCCCACGCGCGGGCTGATGATCCGTCCGGGACAGACTATCTGTACCATCCTCTGTATCGCGTCCTCTAAATCCAGTTAGAGGATGCAATACAGAGATTGATACATAAGAGGCCTCTCGAGAGTGCGGCCTCGTCTGGGACTCGTTTACCGTGTTATTTGTGTTCAGCGTCGTGAGCTGCAAAAGTGTGCAGCATGAAGATCACGATCACGGTGGAGAATCCGACTCCCGAGGCACTTGAGAAGCTGCTCGCCCTCGCTGCCATGCCGGCGGCCGTCGTGACCGCGCAGCCTGACGACCGGTGGACCCCGGAGCGGGCTCGCTCGTACTACGACCGCCTTCCGCCCCGCGCACAGCAGATCCTGCTCCAGGTCGTCGAGGGTGAAGGCGACTGCGCCGCAGACGAGTTGAAGGCGAACGGCCGAAGCCTGCGCGGATCCACCGGTGCCTTCCGCCGGGTGCTCACAGAAGGCAAGCGCACCGGGCTCTGGCCGGAGGCACTCCCGGCACCGCTGGTCTCCCACATCGTCGGCGGACAACTCAAGAAGCTCGAGATGCCAGGGCGCGGCACCGAGCAGTACGCTCTCAAGGCCTTCGAGGAAGGCCTTCGCGGTCTGCGGACTGGTGGCTGACAGCACTGATCCACTCGAGCCCCTCAGACTCACCCGGCCCGGTGATCGGGCTACTGATGCGTACTAGACAGCTTCGTCAACAGGGCAAGTCGGGCGGTCGAGCTGGTGGTTGGCGGTGATCGTCCAAGCACTGGTGGAGCCCATGGGCTGAACGCTAGTACCGGCCGCTGACGTCGAGCCGTCGCCGATAGCGGCGGACACGGTTCGACGGTTGCCGTTGCGCACCTCAACCGCATTGGCCCCGGCGGGGGCCGCTGACCCGTGCCGCTTCCGCTGCCCGGGCCGGTCGCCGTCGTCTGCCGCATCTTGTGCCGAGTGGGCATCACTGCGCCGATCGCGAAAGTCCGGCTGCCGCCGGACCCGGGCCTTGACGGCCCTTTCCGCGCTCATTCGTTCGAAGGCTGGCCGCCGTCTAGAGATCGTCTTCAAAGGTCAGATCCAGAGGAGGATCGAGGCGATGGTGACGGCGGCCTGGTAGGACTCGCGGGTCTTGTCGTAGCGGGTGG